>NZ_JPVQ01000001.1 GCF_000772965.1 Ureibacillus massiliensis 4400831 = CIP 108448 = CCUG 49529
TTTGGTTCATTTCACCCAGAAAAATTGTTATTTATTCCGAGACTCTATTAATGTGTCATATAAGAATGGTAATTATTCAATTTACAAGGGAAACTGAGAAAGAAAAATTAAAAATTGTATCGAACATTAAATGGAACTCATCAACATTCGCTAAATTATGACATCAAAAAAGGATTTTTTTCATAACATAAAGTTGAGGTGAAAAAATGCCAAGAGTTAAGTACCGAGATAAGGATGTTGACCTAATTGCAAGAATGATGCGAGCGGAAGCAGAAGGTGAAGGAAACCAAGGAATGCTTTATGTTGGTAATGTCATTGTCAATCGTCTCGTAGCAAATTGTTTAGACTTTAGAGATTTAAGATCGATTGAAGATGTTATTTACCAGGTGCAAGGAGGAAATTATTCGTTCGAAGCAGTTCAAAAAGGAAATCTTTTTTATAGCCCTGCAAGAGCGAATGAACAAAGATTAGCAAGGCAAGTGTTGGATTATTGGAGAGACCACCCTGGGAAATATGCCCTTTGGTATTTCAATCCATATGCTCCATGCCCTCCAACATGGTACAATCAACCTTTTGCTGGCCAATTTAAAAATCATTGTTATTATGAACCAGCAGCAGGAACTTGCGAAAGTGTTTACCGTTAACATTGTGAAAATTCTTTAACTAAGAGCGTTGATCCAAAAGGGTTGACGCTTTTTTTAATTTCAATAAATAAGAATAAATCAATATATTTGGAATGAAATACTTGGTTATAATAAAATTAAGATGGATAAAAGGGAAGTGTGAGTAATGGATTTCGAAACGGTAATGGAGGAGCTTGAAGCCCTTGGCAAAGAACGAACGAAAAAAATGTATATGTCAAATGGTGCAAGAGAACCTCTATTTGGTGTAGCGACAGGCGCGATGAAGCCAATCGCAAAGAAAATCAAAATCAATCAACCTTTAGCCGAACAGCTTTATGCGACAGGGAACTACGATGCCATGTACTTTGCGGGAATTATTGCAGATCCAAAAGGCATGACAGGGAAAGATTATGATCGTTGGATGGACCAAGCCTATTTTTATATGATATCTGATTATGTGGTAGCAGTAACATTATCCGAATCAGATATTGCGCAAGAGGTGGCGGACAAATGGATTGCTAGTGGTGAAGAGCTTCCAATGTCAGGAGGGTGGAGTTGTTATTGTTGGCTTTTAGGAAGTCGTTCAGATGCTGAATTTTCCGAAAGCAAACTTTCCGATATGCTTGACCTTGTAGAAAAAACGATTCATGATGCACCGGAACGTACCAAAGCTTCGATGAATAATTTCATATATACAGTAGCGGTATCCTTTGTACCGCTTCATGAAAAAGCACTCGAAACGGCAAAAAATGTTGGGATTGTAGAAGTGAAACGGGAGAACAAAAAAAACAGTCTCCTAAATCCTTATGAAAGCATTATGAAAGAAGTAGACAAAGGGAGAATTGGTTTTAAACGTAATTATGTAAGATGTTAATAAGAGTCAGCTCCTAGGATTCCCACACAATAACATAGTAGGAAGTAAAAAAGTGTTTCTTTGTTTTAAGAAATGCTTTTTATTTTTGCTTAAAAAAGGAATTGTCAACAAAAAAAATATAATTTTATTCAATAATTATTTATTGAAAAACGATAAAAATCGGTTTATTATCAATAACATAATCAAAACGTGAGGTGTAATTTAAATGAAAAAAGGCTCAACATGGTTTTTAAAGTTAGCTGTTTTTATTATTGGAGCTCCAATTCTTGCAGCTTGTATCTTTCTGTTACCTTGGATTGCAAAAGATGTTGCACAAGATGGCTTAGAGTGGGCTTGGGTAATCTATAGTATCCTAATAATTATGTATGTGTCTGCGATTCCATTTTTCATCGCGCTTTATCAGGCATTTCAGCTTTTAATCTATATCGATAAAAACAAAGCGTTCTCGGAAATATCCGTGACTGCATTAAAAAAGATTAAATACTGTGCTACTACGATCGCAGGCTTGTATGTCGTTGCCTTACCATTTTTCTATATTTTTGCTGATATAGATGACGCCCCTGGAGTAGTTATCATTGGGATGATGCTTGTTTTTGCTCCGTTAGTAATCGCAGTCTTTGCTGCAGTCCTACAGAAGCTTTTAAATGAAGCGATTGATATTAAATCTGAAAATGATTTAACGGTCTGAGGTGAAAACAATGGCGATAATAGTAAACATTGATGTCATGCTGGCAAAAAGAAAAATGAGTGTAACAGAATTAACTGAGAAAGTTGGAATTACAATGGCGAACCTTTCAATATTAAAGAATGGCAAAGCAAAGGCAATTCGATTTTCCACTTTGGAGGCAATTTGTAAGGCGTTAGAATGTCAACCAGGAGATATTTTAGAATACCGAAATGATGATACACAAGAGTAATTGTGAATTTCTCTAGATTAAAAGTGAAAACAAAAAATAAAACGAATAGGAGAGGTTTGTGTGGGATTCTATTACTTATTATTACTACTGATAGGAATTGTACTTCTTGTAGTAGGAGGAGGAGCACTTTGGAAAGGTGTATCTTGGTCAGTTAAAACAATCCTCCTTTTGTTTATTGTAGGTATTCTTTGTATTGGATTGGCTATCTTTCTGTTAACGCCAGGTAGTTCTGATTTAATTGCTGAATTATTGAAATGGAATTAATTTGGCTTTTGTATAAGCGATTTCTAAAGATGATGAGGGAATCCACGCTTTTATGTGCGGCTTCCTGAAAATTATAAACTAAATCGAAAATTCACTAGTTCGTAATTAAATCAAATCAAGCACTTTCAAATTGGAGGTCATATAATTGAGTTTAATTATTCCTAAATGTATGAAATGTGGTAAGGAAATTAAAGATGATGAGGAAGTATTGGTTCAAATAAGATATCCAAAACGAAAAGGTTTTACCGAAATCAAAGCCTTTTTAAGTTTAGAGGGGAAATTTATCTGTAAAGAATGTTCGACTAAAATGAATCTTAACTAACACCAGAAAAAAGGAGAATTCGATCTGAATTCTCCTAATTTATTATCTCCAATTATTCTTTTGGTTGTAAGTCTTCAATTGAATCGATGTCCATATATGCAGGGACAACAAGTCCATTTTTCCCGCCAGTTAAATTAGGTCCTAAATCAACAATTTCTTCCTTGTACTCTTCATAGAAAGATCCGTGTGTTGTAGGTAACCATGGTGCAAGGGAAGCATCGCCTTTGCCAGTTGCAATAGCTTGGAACATAATAACTGGATCTACAGGTGTTAGTGTAACATTGTAGCCTTGTTGTACTAATACTTCATACATTACTTGCGCTGTAGCACGTTCTGTATCCCATGGAGTTAAAACTAATTCGATATCTTTTCCATCCACCTTTTCAGTACCTTCAATCCATTCATTTACTTTTTCTGGATTCGCTTCAACCCAATTTTTTGCGGCTTCTTCCATTGAGATTTCTTGAGCGGCTAACACAATAGATTCGATATCTTCCAATTCCCAATGAAAAGTATCAAGTATTTTATAAGCGTTCGGCATGTCTTCCTCTAATCCTTTTCTTGCAATGGTTTGAATGTTTTCCACTCCACCAAAAGCGCCTTTTGGGTCTTCAAGGAATTTCAAATCATATGCGGCGAATTTCCAGTGAGGGCTCCAACCAGATATAATAATAGGTTCCTCGTTCTTAATAGCGTCATCTAGTGCGGCAAGCATACCTACAGTAGAGCTTTCTTCAAGCTCCCAGCCTTCTAAATTATCATAGGCTTCTAATGTGTCTTTTGTAAGTTGGGTTAATCCTGCACCTGGTTCAACACCAGTAATCGTATAGTCCAAAGCTTCACTTAAACTAGGCTTTTCATCCTCTTGAACGTTTTGTTGAGCACTTTCGTCGTTACCGCAACCAGCTAGTAGTAAAGAAATGGACAGACCAAGTGTTATCCCTTTTAATTTTAAATTATTCAAGCTTTCATCCCCTTAAAATAAAGAGCAATCCACAAAACCCTTTACAAATTTATTACTCTATCGAACAACAGTAATATATTATTAAGGTTAACATCATACTTTAATGTATTTCAAATTAGGTATTTAGTCATGGGGATGAAAAGTTTTATAAATATGTGCTACAGAAAGGACCTTTAATTAATACTGTATTAATTTAGAAGAAATGGTTGACCGCGTACCAATGTAGGTGACATTAGAATACTATTAATGGGAGTGATAAATTTATATTAAATAAAAGATATTAAAAGTCAAAAAAACATTAAAAATAATACGATTTATAGATATAAATACATTGATTCGCAACTTTAAAATGAATCGATTTACATATACCTATCGAGTGGGATATAAAGCTTCTATGATGATTTATTTCCCCTTAATTTTTAAATGAATCGAAAAATCAACCAACAAAACAAGAAAACAGAGTCGCTTAATCAAGGATTAAAACAACTCTGGATACTCTTTATGAAACTGCTGAAGATTTTGAAAGGGATTGGTAAAATACTTTTAATGAAGAGGGGGTCATTTCAATCGGATTGTTTTGCATATTTGGTGCGAAACTATTTGCGACAAGATTATCAAGCAGCTCTTCTGAAGTAACACCTGCATCCTCTAATGTCATACATAAGTCCATTTCTTTCTTCATAAAATCGATGAAATCCGCTAAAACATTACCATCCTCGAATCCACAGCGTTTACTAAAATCCTGAAGACGAGTGCTAACGTACGGATCATCACTTTGGCTATTTAATCGCCAAAATGCAGCAAGTGTAAAGGCGCATGCTTCACCATGTGTGATGCCGAAATCTTGTGTTAGTGGGTAAGAACAGGCGTGAGCGGCTGCTGTCTGTGTTAGATTAAATGCAAATCCAGCAGTAACAGAGGCTAAACTCATATTCACTCGAGCTTCAATATTATTTGGATCCTTATAGGCTGTTAAAAGATTCTCAAAAACTAATTTTGCCGCTTTTTCTGCAGCCATATCTGTATATGGTTGATGCTTCTTGCCATAAAAGGCTTCCAATGAATGGGCTAATACATCAATTCCACTTGTAGCTGTTACATGAGGAGGACAGCTGTATGTCAATTCTGGATCAATTATTGCGTACTTTGCATACAAATATTTGCTACCTAGAGGAGCTTTAATTCCTTTATCTGTATCCGTTAAAACAGACACTGCTGTAATTTCACTGGCGGTACCAGAAGTTGTTGGGATGGCAATTAAAGGAATCCCTGAGTGATCGATAGTTTTTTTCTTGTAGAAATAGATGCTTGTTGAATCTTCCGTATTTGCTACAAAGCAAGCAACCTTTGCGCAATCTAAAATACTGCCGCCACCAATTGCTACTGCAAAATCATATTTATTGCTACGAAGAATATCAGCGCAATCATCTGTATTCTTTAACGTAGGATTTGGCTGAATATCAGAAAAAATCTCTTGCAGCTTCCCATTTGAAGCTGCTACTATTTGCGCTGCCACACCGTTTTTTACCATAGAAGGTGTGCTAATTAACAATCCTTTTTCAAAGCCAAATTGATCAATAATTTCAGGTAGCTTCTTTAATTTCCCTATACCAAAATCAATTGGTACCGGCTGTTCGTAATAAAATCCTTCCACTTAAAGTAACCTCCTTACACAGATAGCGTTTCTTCTGGGAATAATCCTTCTTTTTCAAATTGCTTTAACGTACTTTCAAAAATGTCCATAGCTTCATTAATTTGTTCCTCAGTAATGATGAGTGGGGGAGCGATGATCACCGTCGATTCATGAGAATAAGTATAAAAACCATTCGCACTTAACATCGATATAAATTTATTCATAAGTCCAACAGGGTCCTTCCCATAGTCAAGGCCATATTGAATAATTGGCTCCTTTGTTGCCTTATCCTTCACAAGCTCTACCCCTGCAAATAAACCAATTGAACGAATCTCGCCAATAGAAGGGAAGGTTAATAATTTCTCAAGACGTTGTTTTAAAAGAATGCCCATTTTTTCAGCGTTTTCAAAGATATTTTCTTCCTCATAAACTTCTAAATTGGCAACTCCGATTTGCGTACACATTGTATGACCGCTATAAGTAAGTCCAGTCATTAATACATTTTCATCAAAGAAACGTGAAATGTCTTCGCTAATAATAACACCGCCGAGTGGTGCGTAACCAGAAGTTACCCCTTTAGCAAAGGTCATAATATCTGGTTTAAAATCGTAATGATCCACAGCAAACCCTTTACCTGTACGACCAAATCCTGTCATAACTTCATCACAAATCATTAAAATGCCAAACTCATCGCAAAGGGCACGCACACCTTCAAGATAGCCTTTAGGAGGAATTAACACACCGTTACTTCCTGGAATAGGCTCGATAAAGATTGCTGCAATCGTATCAGAACCTTCATATAAAATTTGATTGCGTAGTTTTCCTAAGTAATAAGCTGTTGCCGCCTCTTCTGAATCAAAATCAATGACTTCACGATAAAGGTAAGGTACTTCAAATTTAACAAACCCTGGTAAACCAGGCTCAGCAGCAAAACGACGACTTTCTCCTGTTAAATTACCAGCCCCAAAGGTAGCTCCGTGATAGGAACGGTAGCGAGAAAAAATCTTGTAACGGCCTGAAACCATTCGCGCGATTTTAACTGCATGATCATTGGCTTCGGCACCGCCAGAAGTATAAAAGACCTTTGCCATGTTAGAAGGGGCTAGTTCGATAATCCTCTGAGATAAATCAGATTTAGGCTTCGTTGCAAATGAAGGTCCAGCAAGAGGGTATGTGCCGATTTCTTGAAAGGCTTTTAAAACTTTCGGATGCTGATGACCCACATTGACATAAACAAGCTGTGAGCTCATGTCAAAATAACGATTACCTGCATCATCCCAAAAACAAACACCTTCTGCCTTTGCTATAACCTTTGGATTGAAACTTCCTTGTTTCGCCCAAGAATGTAAAACATATTGCTTATCCTGTTCTTTTATCGATAAATAATCACTCATCACAAATCTCTCCTTTTTACTATCGACGATTGCATGAGGTCATCATATCAACAGCGTCCATAGAAAACAATGAATATTCGGACAAATTAAGTTGTGCAAATGCACAAGCACCATGTCAACATCAGATCTATAAGTCTTGTTCTATTTACCCTTTTTTTGATTCATAATATCTTCAATCATAAAGGCAACATTTAAATTTGTTCTCGCAAAAGTATTATTTAAATCTAAATCTAGTAAAGAAGCTATTTTGTTAATCTTATACGTAACAGTATTTCTATGAATAAAAAGGCGTTTACTAATTTTATTTGCACTGCCATTTTCCTCAAGAAAAATACGCAAAAATTCTACAAAGTCCGTATTGTGTAATTGATCATATAAATAAAGGGGACCAAGCATGTCCTGATGAAAAGTTTTAATAATAGATTGGTCTGGAACATTCATAATAATTTTGTAGGTTCCGATTTCTTTATACTTTTGAATAAAAGGATTTTTATGTTGTTTGACTAAATGAATAACCGTTAAAGATTCATCATAACTCTTCGAAACATTTTTTAATTCTGTGTAAAAATTCCCCATTCCAATAATCAGTTCTAATTCTCCGTTTCTTTCGATGGCCTTGTCGTAAATCTTTTCTACAGTCTTTGAAAAGGGAATATGATTTGTTTTCACTTGAGCGCGGTCAATTAAGAAGATTAGCTGATTATTATGCTTTAAAGATAAAAAATCATGATAACGGTTTTGAAATTCATAAAGAATAATCTCTGAATATTGAGAGATAGAGTGATTTAAATTTTTTGTTGTGCAAGTAATAATCCCTAGTTCGGCTCCTTTCGGAATGCCTCTTTGGAGCAAGTTTTCTTCTATTGAAATACGTGGATGGTCATAGCGAAATATTAAATTGTAAAGAAGCTTTTGTTCACTTTGTTGTTGGTGTAAGGATGCTTGAGTCATGGAGATTAATTCGATGGTGTTTTTTAATAAATCGGCAACCCGATACTTCCATTCCATCTGAAATAAGGGGAAATTTATTTCGTTAGCAAATTGAATAATGGAAGGTGGTACATCAGGTATATAAGGGCCAATGTTAATAATAAAACCTGCAACCTTCCTAGAATATGAATTCCGAATGAGCTGCTCAAGCTGATTTAAATCATTTTTCATTTGAACTCCAGTTGTGACAATCAATTCATTTGGTCTGCAAAATGGAATTAAATCGGTACTTTCGATTACATTAATGCCGGAAAGCTTGCGATTTAGGCCGTTTTCACCCGCAATTAACTGAAGATGCTGGAATTCAGGTGCATGAAGAAGTTCTCTAACTGTTGTCATGAAAAAACTCCCTTCAATAATAGATTGTTAAAATTTATGACATTATGAATGTGCAAATGCATAACAATTTTTATAACAATGTCCATATACTGTAAAAACATTATACATTAAAATAACCAAATAAATATTATTATGTTAATTTATTTAACATCAAAATTTGGAGGGGTGTTTTGTGTATAAATGTAATCAATCTCGATTAAAAGAATCACTTGAACAATTTAGTCGATTTGGTGCAACAGAAAATGGTGGAGTTACAAGACTTTCCTTATCAAAAGAAGATATTGAAGCAAGAAATTACTTTGCCGAATGCTGCAAGGAGCTAGGGATGGAGTTAGTAATAGACGATATGGCAAATATGTACGCTACTCTACCTGGAAAAAGAGACTTACCTCCAATTATGATGGGCTCCCACTTAGACTCAGTTGAAAAAGGTGGGCGTTTCGATGGTGTTTTAGGCGTATTAACAGCTCTAGAAGTAGTTAGAACGATTAAAGAAAATGATATAGAGTTAGAGCTTCCATTGACAATCGTTAATTTTACAAATGAAGAGGGCGCCCGCTTTGATCCAGCTATGATGAGCTCGGGTGTCATTACTAATAAATTTGATAAAGAAAAAATGCTTCAATCTACAGATAAAAATGGTATCACCTTTTTAGAGGCATTAAAGGAGAGCGGTTATGAAGGCAGTATCGATAACCGCCTAAAAGAGGCAACTGCTTTTCTTGAATTACACATTGAACAAGGTCCCATTTTAGAAGCAGAACAATTGGAAATTGGCGTTGTAGAGGGTGTACTTGGAATGTGCTGCTATGAGGTAAGTATAAGTGGCGAGTCAGATCATGCTGGAACAACACCAATGAAAATGCGTAAAGATCCACTATTTTTAGCTACAAAATGTATTTCTACATTAATTGAACAACTTGGTAGTGTAGATGAGGAGCTTGTTTATACAATCGGCCGAGTCAATGTTTCACCAAATATCCACACGGTTATTCCAAATAAGGTTGTTTTCACCATTGATGCGCGTCATAAAGATCCAAAGAAAATTAGCGAAGTTGAAGACATTATTCAAGCATTACCATCTGAAGAAGCAGGGTGCTTCGTTCGAAAAGAAAAACTATGGGGGCGAGATACCGTAGATTTTGATTCGGAAATTTGTGATCAAATTGAACAAGCTTGCAATGGATATGGGTACTCATCAAAGCGCTTATATAGTGGTGCGGGACATGATGCCCAATATATCGCATCCATTGTGCCAACTGCGATGATTTTTGTCCCAAGCATAAATGGGAAAAGCCATTGTGAGGAAGAAGAAACAACTTACGAAGATTGTGCAAAAGGCGCAGATGTCTTAATCGAAACAGTTTTAAACTTACAAACGAAATTCGCCATCAGTGAGGCTGCAATTTAAATTTGAAACGCTTATGTATGCAAAAAGAGGCTCAGACGCTGGCTGTATGAATTCCTCCCGAAAACGCTAATCATTCACAAAGCAAAATACGAAAGGAAGTATGTCCATGACAAAGAAAATCATTAAAGGCGGTACAATCGCAACTGCCACAGATATTTTTGAGGGCGATATTTTAATTGAAGGTGAAAAAATCGTTCAGATTGGAAAGGACCTTTTAGACACAGAAGCTGAAATTATTGATGCAACAGGTAAATACGTATTCCCCGGAGGCATTGATCCCCATACCCATTTAGATATGCCTTTTAATAACACAGTAACTGATGATGATTGGGAATCTGGTACCATTGCTGCTGCGTTTGGTGGAACGACTACTATTTTAGACTTTGCCTTAACAGCTGGTGAAACGAAATTATCAACGGCTGTTGAAAAATGGCATGAAAAAGCTACTGGTAAAGCAGTTATTGATTATGGATTCCACCTAATGGTAACAGACTTAAACGAAGAAACGGAAAAAGAGCTTCCTCTATTACTAGAAAAAGAGGGCATTACTTCCATTAAGGTGTTTATGGCCTATGCTAAAGAATTTCAAGCTTCAGATAATACATTGTTTAAGGCGTTCAAGGCAGGGAAAGAAACAGGAGCGGTTGTCATGGTGCACTGTGAAAATGGTTCCGTTATAGACGAGCTTGTTGAAGCTGCCAAAAGGGCAGGGAACACAGCGCCAATTTACCATGCATTAACACGACCGCCGGAATTAGAAGGCGAGGCAACAAAACGAGCAATTGAACTTGCACATGTAGCAGGCGCAAAACTGTATGTCGTTCATGTTACTTGTAAAGAAGCAGTAGATGAAATCGTAAAAGCACGTGAAAAAGGCTATGACGTTTATGGCGAAACTTGCCCTCCTTATCTTACTTTAGACCAATCACTACTCGCTCAACCAGGGTTTGAAGGTGCCAAATACGTTTGGTCACCACCACTTAGACCAAAATCTCATCAAGAACCCCTTTGGAATGCTTTAAAAGCAAAACAACTACAAACCATTGGCTCAGACCAATGTTCATTTAGCTTTAATGGTAAAAAACAATTGGGATTAAATGACTTCTCGAAAATACCAAATGGCGGTCCATTTATAGAGGATCGATTCACTGTTTTATATTCAGAAGGTGTAACTAAAGGAAGAATATCTATCAATGATTTCGTTGATGCAGTTTCAACGAGTGCCGCGAAAATTTTTGGGCTATTCCCGCAAAAAGGTACGATTGCAATCGGCTCTGATGCGGACATCGTTATTTTTGATCCGAATGTAAAACGTATCATTTCAGCGGAAACACATCATATGAATGTCGATTACAATGCCTTTGAAGGAATGGAAGTAACAGGCGAGCCAGTAAGTGTACTATTACGAGGAGAATTTATTGTGAAAGATAAAGAATTTGTAGGCACGATCGGTGGCGGTAAATATATTAAACGACCATTAAAGAAAAAAGCTGCTAGCACATTAGAAGCTGCTGTATCTAATTAACGTGTTGCCTAAAAGGAGGGGGATATATGAGCAGTATAACTGGTGGAATGATTTCTCCAAATCTAAAGGAGAATTTTGAAGAAATCTATAAAGGAATGACGAAAACAGAAGCCATCGTCGAAGCAAATCGATGTCTTTATTGCTACGATGCACCTTGTATAAAAGCATGTCCTACGGGAATTCAAATACCGAAATTTATTAAAAAAATAGCTTCAAATAACCTAAAAGGATCGGCCAAAACCATTTTAGAAGCAAATCCACTTGGTGCAAGTTGTGCGCGGGTATGTCCAACTGAAGAATTATGTGAAGGTGCTTGTGTATTGAACGATATATCGAAACCGATTGAAATCGGAAATCTACAACGGTATGCAACGGATTATGCAATGAAACAAAATAAACCATTATTTGAAGCAGGCATAAACAATGGGAAAACAGTTGCGATTATCGGAAGTGGACCTGCTGGATTATCTGCTGCAAGAGAGTTAAGTCGCCTAGGCTACAAAGTAACCATTTTTGAAGCTGAAAGTGAAGCAGGAGGACTAGGTCGTTATGGTATTGTGTCCTTCCGACTTCCTAGAACTGTAGTTGATTGGGAGGTCAAACAAATAGAGAAATTGGGCGTCGAAATTAAAACAAATTGTCGTGTTGGTGAAGACGTTTCTGTAGAAGAAATAGTCAACAATCATGATCGTATTGTACTTGCAATTGGTATGAGCAGTGTTCCGAATTTAGATATTGATGGTGAGCAACTAAAGGGTGTTTATGATGCAATTGAATTTGTAAAGGATACAAAAATAAACGAACCAACAGAAGATATTAGAGGTAAGAAGGTAGCTGTAATTGGTGCTGGAAATACTGCGATTGATGCTGCAACTTCTGCAGTAAGATTAGGTGCTTCTAATGTACAGATTATTTATCGAAGAACGAAAACGGAAATGACAGCCTACCAGTTTGAATATGAGTTTGCAAAGCAAGATGGGGTCGAATTTAGATGGCTAACCGCTCCTGTTGAAATTATAGGTGAAGATAGCCAAGTGAAAGGTTTAAAATGCACGGAAATGACATTAGGCGAAGTAGGTCCAGATGGTAGACAAAAACCAATACCAGTTGAAGGCTCTGAATTTACCCTTGAAGTGGATTTGGTCATTAAAGCTATCGGGCAATCCCGCTACGAAAATTTAATTAAAGCATTTGGATTGAAAAGTGTCCGAGGCGTTGTTCAAGTAGATGAAGCATTAAAAACCTCTCAAGAAAAAATCTACGCCTGTGGAGATGTTATTTTTGGCAATGGACAAGGAGAAGCGATGGTAGTTTCTGCTGTAGAGCAAGGAAAAACAGTGGCTGGCGCAATTCATCAATCATTTCGATTACAGACGGAAATTGCTTAGAAAAGGAGGGAAAGTGTATGGCAGATTTAAGTATTAATTTAGCGGGAATAAGATCGCCTAATCCTTTCTGGTTAGCCTCTGCACCACCGACAAACTCTGGCTATCAAGTTCAAAGAGCATTTGAAGCAGGATGGGGAGGTGTCGTTTGGAAAACACTTGGTGATCCAATTTTAAATACTTCCTCACGCTTTGCGGCCGTCAATTTTAATGGGCAGCGAGTGGCGGGCTTTAACAATATTGAACTGATTACAGATAGACCAATTGAAGTGAACTTGAAAGAAATCTATGAAACGAAGAAACTATTTCCGGACCGAGCTATTGTTGTTTCATTAATGGTGGAACCAATCCAAGATAAATGGCATGAAATAGTTAAACGTGTGCAGGATGTGGGCGTTGATGGCTTCGAGTTAAACTTTGGCTGTCCCCATGGTATGGCTGAGCGTGGTATGGGCGCTGCTTCAGGTCAAGTACCGGAGCTAGTTGAAAAGCAAACCTATTGGGCAAAAGAAGTAGCTGAGGTTCCAGTCATTGTTAAGCTAACACCGAACATTACGGATATAACGGTAACAGCGGAAGCGGCGGTACAAGGTGGTGCTGATGCTATTAGTATGATCAACACGATTAATAGTTTAGCAGGTGTTGATTTAGACAGTTGGAACACGATTCCCCATGTTGGAGGAAAAGGTGCACATGGTGGGTATTGTGGTCCTGCAGTTAAGCCAATTGCCTTAAATATGGTTGGTGAATGTGCACGAAGCCCCTATATTAATGTACCGATTTCAGGCATTGGTGGAGTCTCTAATTGGCAGGATGCGGCTGAATTTTTACTAATGGGTGCAACGGGTGTGCAAGTATGTACTGCTGCTATGCATCACGGCTTTAGCATTGTAGAAGATATGATTGATGGTTTAAATAATTACCTTGATGATAAAGGAATCACTTCAGTGATGGATATCGTCGGTAAAACAGTACCGAAGTATTCTGACTGGGGAGATTTAGATCTAAACTATAAAGTAGTTGCAAAAATAAACAATGATGTATGTATTAACTGCAATAAATGCCATATTGCTTGTGAAGATACATCTCATCAATGTATTGAAATGCTTACTGGTACAGATGGTAAGCCAATGCTAAAAGTTCGTGAAGAAGATTGTGTTGGCTGTAATTTATGCTCCATAGTTTGTCCAGTCGATGGCGCCATTGACATGATTGAGGTGAAAAATACGTTACCAAGTATGACGTGGAATCAAAGACAAGCTATGGTTGGTCGTTACACAATTGATAAGATTGCAAAATAATCGACAGTGGGAGGTATAAGCGATGTCTGAATATCTTGAATTTGTTGAGGAGAAAAACAAAATCGAGCGCTACTTTGAGGAAGGTTATGAAATTCACAGTATAACTGAAAACTTTAGCGGCACCCTGATTGAATTTACCTCTCCAAAATTAGAAGGTAAAGATTTTATTCAAATACTACTCGTCACACCTGAAGCCCGAAAGTATATTGCAACGAAATTAATGGTTTCGTAGAGTATGTAAGAGTTGCTTCATAGGTACATTTCCCAATTTCCCCTTAAAATAATGTGAACCCTAACGATTTTTTATATCGGTATGGGTTCATTTTTTATTTAAAATCGCCTATTTTTCCCTGTTTTAAAATAAACGAATCTCTAGGACAACCTAATTACAACTAGACCGAATAGAATGAGAAAAATAAACAATGCTATCAATGTAACATTCCAATTCAAAATGAGGTGTTCCATTGAAATTACTCGTAATTGGTTCTATTCTATTTGGCGCAATCGTGTTTGCTTTATTGCCCATACTATCAACGTACTTTTTTCAACCAAGTTTAAAGGATAGTATTAAATTTAATGTTTATTTTCTTCCACTCAATTTTTTAGGGAATGTAGTGTTAGCCTGGGGATTCATACAAGGTGCCAAACTATTTGGAAATACAGTAATGCTATCTGGAATACAATTAGGTACTAATGCAATTATTGTTACAGCATTATCCATTTTAGTTTTACATCAAAAGATTTCTATGTACTCCATCCTAGGCATTGTTTTAATTGTAATCGGAACAGTCCTATTAAATAAATAAAAAATGGTTGCGTAATAAATGCGCAACCATTTGTACTTCTATTATATTTTAAATTTACTTACAGCGACAGTTAGCTCAGTGCTTAAGTTATTCAATTGTTCAGAGGCTTCTGCAACAGATTGAATTGCTGTTAATTGCTCATCACTTGATGCGCTTACTTCCTCACATGCAGCCGCAGTCGATTGAGCGGTCATGGACATTTCTTTAATAGTATTAACAACCTGATCTTTATACTTCACTATTCCATTCATTTCAGTCGTTAAATTGTCGAATGTTTCTTCCATATTTTCAATAAATGTTGAAATGTTTTCAAATAGAGAACCAGTCTCCTTAACCACAACACCTTGATTTTGGAATGTATTTTGCATTTCGTTCATTTGTGTTGTGACCTGTAAAGAGTCATTTTGTAGCTGTTGAATCGTTATTTTTACTTTTTCAGTTGCACTCGCAGACTGCTCAGCTAATTTGCGAACTTCTTCTGCCACAACTGCAAAGCCTTTACCGTGCTCACCTGCACGAGCTGCTTCAATACTTGCGTTTAATGCGAGTAAATTTGTTTGTGCTGAAATCTCAGAAATTGTATCCATAACTGAACCAATATCAGATACCTTTAGCTTCAATGTGTCAACGGCTTTTGCCATTTGTTTTAATTCATCTTGAGAATGACCAAATGAACCGAAAAGCTCTGACATTTTATCTCGACCGACGTCGTTTAATTTATTTGCTTTCATAGTAATATCATGTAAAGCAGTAGTTTGGTTTGTCATTTCGTTTATTTTCTCACCAAGCATTGATGATGAATCAGTTACTGCATCGGCATTTTCGGATGATGTTGTTGCGCCAATAGCAATATCATTAACTGCCCTTGATACTTCCATACTTGATGCACTTGTTTCCTCAGCCAATGCACTTAAATGATGAGAGCGTTCTTCGACATGATTGGATGAATCCTTCACAACACTAATAATCTTTTTCATATTTTCAAGCATGTCATTAAAGTGCTGTGATAAGCGACCGATTTCATCGTTTGAATTGACGTCAATTTTAACAGTTAAATCACCTTCGGCAACTTGTCCCATTAAAGAACCTAAAGTATTAATCGGTTTTAAAGTTTTTGTAATAAAGAAATAAAGAATTACAAAGGTAATGACTAAAATTACTACTGCAAAGATAATAATCAACACTTGAATGCTGTTAGCAGTACCTTGTAATTGATCCGTTTGATAGATAGATCCAACAGTCCAACCTAATTCAGGCATTTTATGATACACAATCACTGATCCTTTTCCATCAATGGAAGTATGTAATGAGCTTGTTTCAGTAGTGTCTGAAAGGATATGAGTAACATATTCTTCACCACTTAAGTTCTCACCGAATTGTGAAGGGTGAACAATAGCTGTTCCTGTTTCGTCTAAAATAATAGGGTAGCCTTCGTAACCAAGATTTATAGAAGAAATCATGTCTGTTAAGCTAGATAATAAAATATCCACACCAATAACACCGACAACTTCATTTCCGTTCATCACAGCTTTCGAGCCAGCAATTGCATATTCTCCAGTAGAAGAATCCACATATGGAGCAGACCAAATGACTTCATTTGGGTTACTCATCGCATCGGTAAACCACGAACGTGAGTTTACATCTAAATCAAAAATTGCATCAAAGTGAGGTTCCGTAATGATTTTTTCACCAGTAGTGAAGTAAATCGAAGAAGCAGAATCATAAATTGATAAATAATTTGCCAATTCTTCACGATAAGCTCGGTCTGCTTCGTCATTGTATTCAGTAGAATTCTCAAAGTAATTTAGCACTTCTTTTGACGATGCCATTTTTAGTATGCTATTTTCATGCCCTTCTAAAAAGGTATTGATAGAATTAGATAATTCATCAACTAGTATTTTGCTTTGTTCTATTACACTTTCCTCAGTTTTAGAAGAAATAGTTAAGGAAGTAGCTGTAGCAAGCGATCCTAAACCGAGTAATATAACAATCAAAACTATGGCGATGATTCGCCATCGAATAGAATTTTTCAAAGCCTCCACCTCCAAATTATTACCATATAATTTTAACATAATAGAGCATGTCTCTGAATATGTCCGGAGTAGTGACGTGTTTAGTTTCTAAAATAAGAATTATCGAAAAATTGTAACTTTATACTCATGTAATTGGTAAATAATACATCCGAAATGATAATTGTCTGAATTTTTAGTAATATATTAATAGATTTTAATTTTGAAAGATGGATTTTAGTTTTCATTTTTGTACTAGGGGGTTCATCTGAATAGTATTTCGAAATAATTTGATTGAAAATTCAGAAAAATATTGACTTAACGTAATGTGGTATTTAATATATATTTAACAGCTCATGGGAAGTTACTGGAATTTATCATTATCGATATTCTCAATAAAATTAAATAAATCGCGGTTTTTTTGCGATAAAGGAACATGTCAGTTTCTTTATATAACCATTAAAACTTAGCATGATGAACCAATTAGCTTAATTGTAAAAAAGCTGATTAGTTTGTTGATGCTAAGTTTTTTTATTGGAGGTGAAAAGTAAAACGCTATCTGCAAGTGATGTAAGCGAGCAAAGAATAACACATCGACAAAGTTTTAAAAACGGTTACATATCCTTGTAGACTAGTACGTAAATTTCTCAAAAATCCAAAAGTAAAATAAAAAATAGGGGAGAGAATTTTATGAAAACAAAAGCAGCTGTGTTGGAGGCAGTTACATCTCAATTACCTTTTGAAAAATCGAAGCCTTTAAATATTTCAGAAGTGGAAATTGCAAAGCCTGGCTATGGTGAAGTGATGGTGAAGGTAATGGCAGCGGGTCTGTGTCAATCAGATGTATCGGTTATGAAGGGGAATCTTGTACGGCCACTGCCGATGGTTATAGGTCATGAAGCAGCAGGAATTGTTTATGAAGTAGGTGAGGGGGTTACGGGACTTCAGCCTGGTGATAAAGTCGTTACTACCTTTGTCCCATCATGTGGGAAATGTTTGCCTTGTTCTGAAGGACGTCCATCATTATGTGAGCCTGGAGTTAAGTCTAACAATAATGGAGAACTAATTACTGGTGGGAAACGCTTTAGCAAAGAGGGTAAGCCAGTAAGCACCCATGTTGGCGTATCTGCTTTTTCTCAATATACAACGGTAGCAGAAAATTCATTAGTCAAGGTGAATACGGATATTCCCTTTGAATATTTAGCCCTTTTTGGTTGCTCAGTCGTAACAGGAATCGGTGCGGTTGTTAATGCAGCTCAGCTTAAACTAGGAAATAGTGTGTGTATTTTAGGATTAGGTGGAGTTGGCTTTAGTGCGTTAATAGGAGCGAAGGCAGCTGGTGCCTCACGAATTGTTGCGATAGATATTAATCGGAAAAAACTAGATATGGCGTTGGAATTAGGAGAGGAAATCGAAGTCTATACACCAGAAGAGGCTCTTAAACAAAATATTCAAGTAGATTTAGCGATTGAGACTGCGGGAGTACCAGATGCATTAAAACTTGGGTTTTCACTTGTTCGACGTGGCGGCAGAGTTGTAACAACGGGTATACCTAGCCCTGATCGGAAAATTGATGTTCCAATTATGTCTGTTACATTTGAAGAAAAAGAAATAAGAGGCTCTTATTTAGGAAGCTGTGTACCAAAAAGAGATATTCCTAGATTTTTAGAGTTATACGAAAAAGGACTACTCAGAATTGATAAACTGCTATCTAAAACGATAACACTTGAAGAAATCAATAAAGGATTTGATGATTTATTATCGGGTGAGTATATTCGTATTGTTATTAAATTTGAGTAGGTACTTCTACAATAGATATAAGGTTATTTATTAGGTGTAAAACTTCTATAAAAGATTTAAAGACTTCGGCATATACCCCGAAGTCTTTAATGTTTAATGATATAGGGTAAATCAGGGAGGTTCTAACTCCTCACCATATCTACAATGGTCACCGCGATAAAATATGTAATAATCGAAACAACGGCACCTTTCCATCCAAATAATAATAACGCAAAAAGGAAGATGAAAATATTAATAATGAAAATGGATTGTCCGACAGTAAGGTGAGTTCTTCTAGCAATGAGTAATGCGAGTACATCACTTCCGTCTAAAACACCGCCATTACGAATGACAATGCCAATTCCAAGACCAAGGAGAATTCCTCCAATAATAAGCTCTAATAAAGAATTACCTTCCAAAAAGGGGGTCCTTCTTTCTAATATACTAGTAGAAAGTGTTAAAGAAATAATTCCAAAGGTTGCGGAAAATGCAAATCGTTTACCTAAATACTTTAACCCAAGTAAGATGAATGGAATGTTAAAAATGAAAAGCAAAAGACTTAAAGGGTAGTCACCAAACTCTGATAACATCATAGACACTCCAGTAATGCCACCATCTATTAGGCCATGAGGAATAAGAATAACTTCAAGGCTTATGGCAGTGATGGATGCCCCTATAAAAATCCATGGAATTTTAAAAGCAAGCTCTGCAAAATACATTTTATACGGACTAAGACTTTTCAAATTTGAACTCCTTTTCATAGGTTCGATATATAGATTTTACGTTTATATACAGAATTGTTTTCATATATATAACTATGAGTTTGTAAAAAAGATGATGAATCGTAAAGAAAATTAATATAAAACAATAAATGAATTATACATCTTCTAATCAGTTCGCCGAAGAAGCATAAATCAAAGCTGTTGACATCAAAAGAAATAACTATTATAGTTACCTTCAGCAATAGTTACTTATGGTAACTATTTTTAAAAACCTATTTAAAGGCAATTAGGGAGTGCGAATGATGGAAGGATTTTTTAGGCAATATATAAGACTGTATCGCCCATTAATTACAAAACTAAATGAATTAATGAGTCCATATGAGCTGTCATATTCTTTATGGCAAGTCATTTTTTATATTAAAAATCATGGTCCTTCGACACTTGTAGATGTTTCGAATTACTACGAGGTAGAAAAACCAACTATTACGAGAAGGGTGCACCGTTTAGAAGAACTCAAGCTGGTGGAACAGATACCAGGAAAAGACCGACGAGAAAAAGTAATTCAATTAACACTGTCGGGCGAGGACATTTACCAAACCCTTAGAGCCAAAATTACGGAATTAGAAAATGGAATAATGGAAGGCATTTCATTAGAAGAGCAAACAATATGCTTCCAAACACTTCCGAGGATTCAAGAAAATTTATTGAAAAAAGAAGGGAAACCAATTGAATAAACCTAAGCTATGGACAAAGGATTTTATCATCGTATCCTCTGTCAATTTTTTATTAACATTAGTTTTTTATTTATTAATCGTCATCATTGGGGTCTATGCGGTAGATCGTTTCCAAGCTACTACAAGTCAGGCCGGTCTTGTTACAGGAATTTTTATTATTGGTACATTAATAGGACGGTTAGTTATCGGGAGTAGTATTGATAAAATTGGAAGGAAAAAAACGCTATTTATCGGGTTAATTCTATATGTAATTACAACATCGATGTATTTCATCCAAGTGGATATTAACTTTTTACTTATTACCCGTTTACTTCACGGGATTACACTGGGTGTTGCTAGTACTGCAACGGGGACGATTGTGGCACAAATTATTCCTACAACACGAAAAGGAGAAGGAATTGGCTACTACAGTATGAGTGCGACCCTTGCGACAGCCATCGGACCGTTCATTGGACTATTGATGAGTCAGCATTCAAGCGCTGAAATGATTTTCATTTTATGTCTCATATTTGGTATTTTCAGTTTAGCAACAGCATTTTTCCTATATGTTCCGAAATTAGAAGATATGCCAATAAAAGAGCCTGTTACAAAGGGTATTAAATTAGCGAATTTCATTGAACCAAAAGCCATTCCAATCGCTTTTGTAACGCTAGTGGTAGCATTTGGTTATTCTAGTGTTTTATCGTATATTAATTTTTATGCGATAGAAATCGATCAAGTGAGTGCGGCGAGCTTCTTCTTCCTTGTATATTCCATTGCTGTACTATTTTCACGTCCGTTTACCGGTAGATTACTAGATTTAAAGGGTGCCAATTATGTAATGTACCCAGCCTTTATTTTATTTGCAGTTGGGTTGTTCCTATTAAGTATAGCTAATAATGGACTTCTTCTTTTATTAGCTGGAGTGTTAATTGGTCTTGGATTTGGGAACATGCAGTCATGTACGCAGGCAATTGCTGTGAAGCTAACACCAGCACATCGTATGGGGCTTGCTACATCAACGTTTTTCATTTTCCTTGATGCTGGTCTAGGGTTTGGACCGTATATTCTTGGATTCATCATTCCATTTATGACTTATGGAAAGCTGTACGGCATTTTAAGCGTCGTGATTTTACTTTCAACAGCACTATATTTCTTTTTACATGGCAAAAAAGCGAAGCAACATATGGTCAGTGAGTAAGGAGTAGTTTGAGATTTTAAAAGGAAAAGAGTCCATTTTGAGTTTGATAGTCAAAATGGATTCTTTTTTAGTATTTTAAACTTTCATCCATCTCAAGGTCATTTATTCTTAAAACATTCACCCTGCGAACATCCAATAACAGCATAAGGAAAAGAATATGCATGACAAAGCTGATTACTAATAGCCCCATCGTGATGGATAGAATAAAATTATTAGGTAGATTCATAGCAAAAGTTGTACTTAAATAAAATAAAAATACAGCGCAAAAGTATGCGATGAACAAATTTTTTGAACGTTTGATTAATCTTACACTACCATGTGTTCGAACTACTTCCAAAATGAGCTGGAAAGTATAAAAAATTAAAAGTAAATCGATTACTACAAAGGCAATTGAGTACCAAGACCAACCAAATAATTCATATGACTGAAGAAAAGAATTTCCTCCAGTTGATGCTGGACCCAAAACGTTGGGGATTGAAAGAATGACAAGCACTAAAGAGAGATTCGTTACTCTCTTGCCAATCGTAAACTTTGAAGCAATTCGTTTAACTCCAGCATAAATCAAAAAATAACCAACTGGATCTGGTAACAAATCTATCATTATATAAAAGTCTAACCAAACGAAAAAGTATCCCCAAAAAATAGTTTGAAATGCATTTTTCATTAGTTAAATCCTCCTTGCTTCTCAGCGATTATTTCATTAATTGTTCTTTGAGTGAAGTAGGGCATATCAATAATAGGCTTTTTATGAACAAAAGTTTCGCCATTGTCAGTAGTACCTTCAATCCTGATATCAAAATAATAATAACTTCTATGTTCGGGGTTTAATCGAATAAAAAGCTTTAGTAAGTCATTTTCATTTAAATGGATTGGAAATAGGCCATCATAAACTGTAATGGCATTTTTCTCATCATCCTTCATATTTAATTTATTTTCCTTATACCAATCTCGTGAAACGGAAGGACTGAAAGCTGAATCGTCCAGTGAATTCAATATATCCTTATCAAGTCCAAGCTTCAGAAGTAAATTCCCCCCAATCTCATCTTCAAAAGGAATGGAAATCTCTTCAATTGTTAAAGATTGTAAAATCTTCATATAGGAATCATGGTAATATTGGTTGCTACCTGATCCATATCTTTCTTCCATCATAGTGGGAGGGCTAAATTTTCCATAAACAATTACCTCTCCAATATCAGCCTCAACGGTTTGCCCGTTTTTAAAGGTAACTTGAATCTCCTCAAAGCTCCAAATATCATCAGTCCCTTGTTGTATTGGAAGGTCAAAAGGATGAATTTCTAATGTAACTGATTTGAGATAGTGATGTATATACTCCTGTTCATATTGTATATATGGATCGTTTTGTGACCACCTCCACATCCCTTCGTTTGACACAGGGTACGCAGTGATGCCATCGATTACAGCATAGTTCACTTCCGCATCGGATGGATTCATTTTGTTCCCTAAATAATAAAGTTTAAATTTAAGCGTATCTTCTTCTGGTATATAAGTTTCGTAGTAATGATCGAAAAAAATAGGTTGTGCAAGCTGCTTTGATTGAAAATATATAAAGTTCCCTAACCAACTACAAATAACAATAGCTAGACCAATCCAAAAATATCGTACTTTCAAGATATTACCCCCATTTTTACCTATTATTGGGTTTTTCTTTACTATAGGATATAAGATTTAATAAGTCGATGGAAGGATAAGTTTTGAATTTAATGCAAATGAACTAATTAGATTTCATGTGCTCAGGAATGATAATTCAAGTAAAGAGTTTGGAGAGGTTATCTGCTCAAATGAAGGCTCCATTCGCTCAAAACATGGGGCTAACCGCTCAAAAAAATGCTAAGTGCCCAAAAGGATACCATATCCGCTCAAAAGTGATAATTAAGTGCCCTAGTGAATAAACTATGTGACCCAAACAAAGCTCTAAATGCCCGAAAGGTATGTCGTAGAAATAATAATCGAAATATCCGCTCAAATGAAATGCTATCCGCCCAATTAGGCTTCTACGTGACCCAATCGAATCTCCAACTGTCCTAATCCAAGGATCCGTGTAAATCCCATCAATAAATCTGATAAAACCTTGTTAAAAAAACAATAAATCCGTATAATTCGGATAAAGTTGATTGTTGTCAGAATATTTTCACATGATGATGCTTTCACAAAATCATAAAATTTCTAATAAATGAGATTAGATTAAGGGGAAACGATATGGGTGAAAAATTAGAAGGGAAAATATGGACTGGACCGTTTATCGTAGCGGTTTTGAACAATTTTTTTCTATTTGTAGTGTACTATTGTTTATTAACATTGTTACCTGTTTACGTTCTAAATGAATTAAATGGAACAGAGGGTCAAGCAGGATTAGTTATCGCTATTTTTATGTTGTCTGCAATTCTAATTAGGCCTTTTTCAGGTAGAATTATTGAAGTATTAGGAAAAAGGAAGACGCTAATTATTTCACAGCTTTTCTTTTGTATTTCCTCTGCATTATACATATTTATCGATTCTATTGAACTACTTTATGCATTGAGATTTTTTCATGGAATTTGGTTTAGTTTTGTGACAACGGCGTTAATTACCATAGTGAATGATTTTATTCCAGATAGTCGAAAGGGCGCGGGACTTGGCTATTATGCAATGTCCTCAAATCTAGCCGTCGTTTTTGGACCGTTTATTGCACTGACAACGATCCAGTGGTTTTCTTTTCAAATATTATTTATTGGTTTAGCAACAGCGGTCTTTATTGGATATGTATTTGCCTTTACGCTGAAAGTAACTGAATATCAAAAGGATACTGAAGTTGAACGCCGATTCCTTTCGTGGGGGGATCTATTTGAAAAAAAGGCGATTCCTATTGCAATTGTAGCGTGTTTAACGTCCTTTGCGTATACAAGTATTATGTCTTTCATATCTGTATATGCAGAGTCTAAAAATGTATTTGAATATGTTAGTTTATTTTTTATTGTATTTGCGATAGCCATGATTGTTGCTCGACCTTTTACAGGGAAATTATATGACACAAAAGGGCCAAGCATAGTCGTCCTTCCGTCCTTCATACTGTTTGCGATGGGGTTATTCTTATTAAGTGTGATGGATTCGGTTACAATTTTATTAATTTCCGCTGTAGTAGTAGGTGTCGGCTATGGTTCCATTGTTCCATGCTTCCAAGCACTTGCTATACAATCTGCGGAAAAACATCGGAGTGCCCATGCAACGTCAACATTTTGGACATTCTTTGATGGTGGCATTGCAATTGGTGCTTCAACACTAGGTGTAGTTTCAGCATTATGGAGCTATTCAACGATGTATCTTCTTTGTGGTGGGGTAATTGCGGTATCAATATTTATATATTGGAATTTAGTCAGTGGAAAAATAAAGCAAAGAAATGAAGTGAATATGTAAATTTAATTCCTGTTGAAGCAAAAAAGAGGGCACCAAGAAGCCCTCAAGTATTAATTGAATTTTAATTTAATGAGAATTCAAATGATGGGAATCATGACCATCGTTATAATCCTTAAAAATCGGTTGTTTATAGTTTGCTAAGTCAATTCCTGGTGCATCTTCACCTGGGATTGGCGTATTGTGAATATAAGCTGGAGCTTGATCTAGCTTTGGAACTTGTCCCGTTGCTTCTGGGTTTGCAATGTATTCAAAGTTTCCTTGACCGTCAAATGTTGGACCACTAGCCCAGCGACCTTGAGCGCTTTCTTCACCTTTCGAGAAGTTCATGAAGGAATGGGAGACATGTTGCTTTTCTAGTTCTTGTGGGAAAGTACTTGGAACAATCGGTTTTTGTTTTTGTTCTAATTCCTCAATGGCAGCCATCCATTGATTTTGGTGCATTGTGTCACGGGCGATTAAGAAAGAAAGCATATCTCTCACGCCTGGATCGGTTGTTGATTCATATAAGCGAACTACCTGTAATCTTCCTTGTGATTCAGCATTTAAGTTTGAACGGAAGTCTGCTAGAAGATTACCACTTGAAACAATATAGCGAGAATTCCAAGGATAGCCCACACTATCTGTAGGTGTTGCTCCTAATCCAGAGACGATTACATGCTGTGGATTCATTCCGCCTAGTACTGCACCGATGACCGGATCTTTTGCAGCTTCCTCTTGATCCTGAACAGGTGCTTTATCTAATAATTGGGCAATCATTGTAGCAAGCATTTCTACATGACCAATTTCTTCTGTCCCAATATCAAGTAACATATCTCGGTACTTTTCTTCACCGCGACAATTCCAGCCTTGGAACAAATATTGCATCATGACACTAATTTCGCCAAATTGCCCCCCTAAAACCTCTTGCAGCTTTTTAGCAAAAATGGGATCTGGCTTTTCTGGTTTCGCAGTATATTGCAATTCTTTGATGTGATAGAACATGCCTAGTTTCCTCCTCTATAAGTTCTTACCTACCTATTTTCAACATTAAAACCCATTTAATACATACTATCTATTCAATTAAAAATTTCTTCCAAACAACTCCAATCATCGATTCTAAATAAAAATGACTCCGATAATGAAAATCCGAAGTCATCTAATCTTTTACCGATGATCAGGTGTTGTTAATCATCACTTTCATGAAATTTTTTAATTACTTGAATTGCCAGTTCATAAATAATTAGAAGCCCTTGCTCTAACTGATCGTCAGAAGCATAGGCATAGGAAAGTCGAATATGGTAAGCGTCCTTTGGCTCGTATATATAACCAGGATTAATCAATACTTTGTGTTTCAAGCTTTTCATAAAGAATTCTGTTGTTACAATTGGATCGTTAAATTTAAGCCAAATATAAAAGCCGCCTTTAGAAGATTTCCATGAGGCAATACCAGCAAAAAATCGCTCAAGCAAATTCTCCATTAAATATGCACGTCGTTTTAATTCGTCTCTTAACTGTTCAATATGTTTCTCGTATAATCCGGAGGTTAACCAATAGTGAACGATTTCCTGTGAAATAGCGCTAGAGCCGTAATCCAGCTGCATTTTAATATCAGCCAAGCGTTTGATAACAGGGGTAGGTGCGACTACCCAGCCGATACGAAGTCCAGGACTGAGAGTTTTTGATACGCTCCCAATATAAATAACTTGTCCAGTTGTATCAAACGATTTTAATGCAGGTGTTGGTGAATCAAAGGATAATTCAAAATATACATCGTCCTCAATAATCGGTAGCTGCAAGGATTGGCACATAGCATAAAAGGATTCCTTTTCTTCTATAGTCCAAATCCCACCAGTTGGATTGTGAAGAGTTGGGATGGCGTAATATATCCCTTGACGTTTTCTGAGAAGCGGTTGAATTACTTTTTTAACTCGTTCATCCTGATGAATACTTTGCATTTGCATACCAAAAGATTGAAAAGGATGAACTGAATTTAAATAAGAAAATTCGTCCTGAAATACAATGGAACCAGTTTCAAGTAATCCGAGGGCAATTAATTGTAATGCCTGCAATCCACCAGAAACGATGCAAATATTATCAGGTGTTGTTTTAATACCGCGTTTCAATAAATAATCACAAAGGGCAATCCGTAACTTAAGACTTCCTTGTGGAGAGGAATACCCCATTGCTTTACCTTCAAATTGCAATTGCTGCAAAGAAGCATGAATTTCTTCGGTAGGTAATAATGAAGGGGAGAGCTCGCCAGTACTCAGCCTAATAACAGTGTCATTCTGTTCGAATTCATTTATTAGCTGAATGGTTTGATAATTAGGCTTATGAATACTTGATTCAATGTATCTTTGCCAATTAGGTTGTTTTTGCTTTAAGAGTATATTCCAAGAATCATTTGATACATATGTACTTGAGCCAACCTTTGAAGATAAGATTCCATCTGCTTTTAATTCATCAATTGCTTCCTGTACCGTACTTCGATTTACTTCAAATGAAAGGGCAAGTTGTCGTTGTGCCGGTAGCTTTGTTCCGATTGGCCATTGACCTGTTACTATTTGTTCCGTCATCCAATCAACAATTTGCTTTGAAAGACTGATTGGAAGTGAACGATTTGGCTTTCAATTCATCAAGAAAACCCCCTCGGAAATTGGCTGGATTTATTCCCATCCAATTGGACCTTTTTCTTTAGTTATATCACAGTTATGATATGGAAGAAAGGAGGGAGAGTAGGTGGAACCAATTCTTCATGGCATCATATTAGCATTTGGACTTATTTTACCTTTAGGTGTACAAAATGTTTTTGTCTTTTCTCAAGGAGTCACACAACCACGATTCATAAAGGCACTCCCAGCAACTATAACCGCATCAATTTGTGATACGATACTAATCTTGTTAGCGGTGTTAGGAATATCAATGATTGTTTTGCAATTCGAATGGATCCGACTCATCTTACTAGTTGGAGGGATTCTATTTTTACTGTATATGGGAAAGGTTATATGGCAGTCAGGGGCAGCAAGCTTAGAGGGAAAAGATGCATTGCCAATCAAAAAGCAAATTCTATTTGCACTTTCCGTTTCCTTATTAAATCCGCATGCATTGCTTGATATAATCGGAGTTATTGGAACAAGTGCAATCAAATACAATGGACAAGATCAGCTATTATTTATGGTAGCTTGCATCGTGGTGTCATGGATGTGGTTTTTTGGGTTAACGATTAGCGGTGCGTTTTTAAAGAAAATGCAAATTCCAAATAGGGTATTTATTTTGTTTAATAAATTATCAGCACTTTTTATATGGGGGACAGCCGTTTATTTATTGGTAGGCTTATTTTATTTCGAACATTAAAGAAATTGTAGAAGTAAGTGATAAGAAAAAGGGAAAAAGAGAAAAAGAGTAATTAAAAACATCATAAAAAAGCGCATTACTAAACTCTTTTAGGCGCAGGTGTTTAAAAAGAGAACTAATAATTACAAAGCTTTTTCGCATCCTTTTTCTTTAAACCTCTTCTATGCATCTCTTGCTTAATAAGGGCTAAAAACTTTTTACATTCAAAATAATGATTTAAATCATATAATGACTGTCTTTGTTTTTGTTTGTATAGTTTCTTTTCTTTTTTATATTTCATATAAAGATTTGCTAGTTCTTTATTCGTAAGTTTCATTTGTCTCACCTATTTTATATATTAAACAACTAGTGATAAAAATCAATAAATTAATAGTTCTGTGGAGAAATTGTCGATTTTTAGTAAAGATTTTTTTGTAATGGTAAAAAAGATTGTTCAAATAATTTTGAGTAATATATCGTTTCTCATCTGAGAAGGGTTTCAATTTTCATTAAATAACTCTCGTTCATCATATTTGACTACATCATAATCTTCAAGAATTGTACTGTAGTCATATCCTTTATCATTCATGATCTCTTCTAAATAGGATTTACATTCGTTCAGCTGGCTTTGCATGTTGTTTAGCATTAAATACATATTATACAAAGTCTTTTCTTCATTCATCATCATCACCTCAAATTCCTTCTACATATACAGAATGCCCTTTTTGCCTATTTTTATGATGGTTTGTTTAATCATACTAATAAAGGGAAAGTTAAAAATCAAATCATATTAAAAAGCCCCTATCAATATTTGATAGGGGTGCTTTCAAATTCATTAAATAATGTTTATAACATCTAAAAATACGATGATTATCACGAGTGGGATAATATAGCGTAGTAAATAGTACCAAACTTCAAAAAGTAAACTAAACTTCGATTTGTTAATTAGTTCACTCTTCAAGACATCCTTTTTCATTTTATAAGATACAAAAATAGAAATAAGGAAAGCGCCAGTTGGTAATAAAATATTACTTACTAAATAATCTGCTGCATCAAAAATACTTTTCCCGAAAATCGAGATATCTGCCATTATTCCATAGGACAATGCGGATGGAATGCCGACTAAAAAGACGAGGATTCCAATAATCCAAGCATTTCGGTTTCTCGTATTTTTCCCTTTTGTCACAACTGCAACAACAATTTCTAATAATGAAAAAGCAGAAGTAAGGGTTGCAAATAAAAACAGAATTAAGAAAATCAATAAAAATAAATTCCCAAACACCATTTGCTCAAAAACAGATGGTAAAACGATAAATAATAGGCCAGGACCAGCTGTTGGTTCATAGCCTAAAGAAAATACAGCTGGGAATATGGCAAGACCTGCGAAAAGAGAAATAAATAAATTCATGCCAACGATGGATACAGCTGGCTGGATGATGCTTTCATTTCTTTTTAAATAGGAAGCGTAAGTCACCATAACAGAAACCCCCACACTTAATAAGAAGAACGATTGTCCCAAAGCAAACAAAATACTTTCGGAATTAAGTTTTGAAAAATCGGGATTTAGGAAGAAACTTACGCCCTCCATTGCATTATCAAGCGTTAGAGAACGGAATATTAAAATGATAAATAGAACAAATAGGGTAGGCATCATAAATTTACTTGCCTTTTCAATTCCTGACTGAACACCTTTTGCTACAACAAATATTGTGATCAAAAGGAAAATAGCTTGTCCACCAACAGCAAGTAAAGAATCAGATACTGAACTATTGAAAAGCGTTTCATAATTAACGTCGCCACGACCAATTTGGCCAGTCAAACCATAAAATACATATTGTATAACCCATCCACCAATAACGCTATAAAAAGATAATAAAATAAAACAGGTCACAACCCCTAAATATCCGATGTAGTGCCATTTAGTGTTTGGTGCAATTTTTTTGTAGGCAGAAATGGCATCCTTTTGTGTACTTCTACCAATAATAAACTCCGAAAGTAACAAAGGTAACCCAATTAAAAGGGAGAACAAAACAAATAATAAAATAAATGCGCCCCCACCACTTGTTCCAGTGACATAGGGCAATTTCCAAATAGCACCAAGCCCAATAGCAGAACCAGCAGATGCTAAAATAAAGCCGATCTTTGAAGACCACTGATCTTTATGTTCCAAAAGTTAATCCTCCTCATGTTGTTAAAATTAGATGCTTGTAACTGTTAATTACAAAGAAGTATGTATAGTGAAGATGGTTGTAAAAAACAAAAGTCACAGCTAGTAAGATGTGAACTAATTGAAGTACCACCATCTAAAAGCATGTGACTTTTTAAATAAATTTTGCAATTTAACTATCTCAGTTGAGAAAAATCAAAGTTGAAATTCGTCAAAATCATTGTAGTAGCTTCCACCAACTATTAATGTTATTTCAGTAATTTATAGTCCAAAACATTTTAAGACATACTTTTTTAATATAGAAAATATTAAGAGAATTTTAGGTGTAAGTCAATGTAATACCTAAAAAATATGAATAATATAAAATAATATCACAGTATTTGGGAAGAAGTGTGAGTTTATGCAATAATAATTAATACAATATACTTGGAGGAACTTTTGATGACGATTAAAAAAATTACACCTGAAGAGTTGTATGAGAAATTCGCTACAGATGAAAAGGTAGTAGTGTTAGATGTAAGAGATGAACAAAAGTACAATGACTACCATATTGAAGATAGGAATGTAGAAAGTTTAAATATACATAAAACAAAAATTTTTAAATTAGCTGAAAATGAAGAAATAGAAATGAATACCTTACCAAAAGAAAATGAAATTATCGTAACCTGTACAACAGGTAATTCTGCAACGAAATGTGCAACCATTCTTTCAGAGCATGAATATGATGTAGTTATTTTGGAAGGTGGTATTACAGCGTGGAAGGAGTACTTGAGAACGAGATAGATTAATGGCTTGTAGGAAATTTATATCAAATATTGGTTTTTAGTGCTATTCTACACTTATCAATGTGGATTCTATTTAACTTAAAGTGTTATAATCAAAAAGTACTTTATCACCTGAATTGCAGGAAGGCAGCTTATAAATATATAAGCTGCCTATTTTTTATGTATTATTTTAGTTTTGCAAAATAATAACGATATAAAGCTTCCTTCTTAATGAGAGACTCAAAATAAAAGAGCATAGGATCTCTATTTTTAATGTACGTTTACTATTGATAAGTGTAATTATATAATGTGATTTAAAACGATCAAATTTGTATAAACAAATAATTGGTATCTCACCTATTGTTGCGATTATACTTGTCTTAAGATTAGCAGAATCCAATTACTTGATTCTAAATAATGAGATAAAAAGTAATGACAGAATTTCATAAGTTTACATAAATAAAGGATATGCGTCATATATCAAGTTTGGTACAATTTTTGATGAGGGGGAAGGAACAATGAAATTAAATGATTGGTTAAATAATGAAATACTTAATGTTGCAAAATCACTTGAAGATGTGCATAAAACGTATTTTTCTATTGATAAGTCGATAGGGTTTGAAGGGCAAGAAACGATTTATAAAATATTACAAAATTTCCGTTCTGCACTTTTCCCATGCGTGTGTGATAAACACGTTGATCCTGAAACGAGAGTCAATGTAAATATAGGAAATAAATTAAGAACTTCTGCTTTAGATTTAAGAGACTTAATAGAAAAAGTTCTGATAAATAATAATAGTATACAAGAAAAAGAGGCTAGTTCTAGTGCTGACGAGATTGTCATTGATCTGATTAATCAATTCCCGAGAATCCGTAAAGTTTTACAAACTGATATAGAAGCAGCCTATAATGGGGATCCTGCAACAACTTCAACAGAAGAAATATTATTTAGTTATCCATCAATACTAGCAATTAGCATACATAGAATTGCAAATGTACTATACAATTCTAATGTGCCAATCATTCCAAGGATTATGTCCGAATACGCCCACCAGTTAACGGGTATTGATATACACCCTGGTGCATCAATAGGGGAATACTTCTTTATTGACCATGGCACAGGTGTCGTTATTGGTGAAACTTGTACTATTGGTAAGAATGTGAAGATTTATCAAGGTGTTACGCTAGGGGCTAAAAGTTTCCCGCTTGATGAAGATGGAAATCCCATTAAAGGGATTAAACGTCATCCTGACATAGAAGATAATGTAGTAATTTATGCAGGGGCAACGATTCTTGGTGGGGATACAAAAATTGGGCACGACTCAGTCATCGGGGGTAACATTTGGCTGACTCAATCAGTACCGCCTTTCTCAAGAGTTTATCAAAGCCAACCATCACCAAAAATTAAAAACGATCAATAAATATTTAAAAGCCGGGGTGAATTGTCACCTCGGCTTTATTTTATAAATAAACACTTCTCAAGGAAAATGCGTTATGTTTCTTCCATTTTTAAACAGAAAAATCCCTCATCTTCTGACCATTCTGCGTATAAAACATCTTCAGCTTTTGAGATTTTCTTTTTCTCCAGCTGATTGAAAAGCCAGTTTTCATCAAATCCGGCTTGTTTTAAATTATCTTGATCCACAATCCCGTCACTAATTATTGTAATAGGAAGGTAGACAGCTTTTTGTTTCAATTTTAAATCATCAATAGTAGGAGATGAGTACTTCGGTTTTCTAATCACGCTAATGAGTCCATTTGGTTCTAATATTAAATATTCCACTTCACGGATCGAAAAAATATCCTTTTGTTGTCGTAACATTTGCTGTAATTGGTTAATATCCAAGTGATTTGATTTCAGTTCATCTCGATCGATATGACCTTTTCGAATTATAATTGATGGGTTACCTTCAAAAGTACTTCGAACTCCTCTAAATTTTTGAGTTAATCTTTCCACTATAAAAATCAATAAAGTCCATATGGATAATGCTATTAATATATTCCATATATATATTTCATGATCGTAAACACTGTTTCCTAATAATTCACCGAGCACGATTGCCGAAATAAAATCAAATGGTGTAAGTTGTGAAATTTGCGTTTTCCCTAAAATTTTTGTTGCAATGAGTAATGCAATGAATCCGATAACAAGCTCTAAAACCGTTTGTCCAATATTTTCAATGACCATGATCTTTCCACCTCAATTGAAAGCATTCATTGTCATAGTATAGCCAACAATAGCAATAGAAAATCTCATTATGTAAGGATAATCATAGGACTAAACAACCGAATTGAAGTTACAGAAGTATTTTCCGCTTACTTTGGAAATCAATGCAATCAGCTAATAATGATCCAACCAAGCATCATAAAGGCAACAATTAAAAGGGCGCCAGCAACAATTAATAAAATTTTTCTTAAAAGTATGTGCTCTTTCGAAGGGATCCCGCATATTGAAACACCAAGAGCAACACGAGCCGGACTTGCCATTGTGGCGTGGGAGGCACCGACATTTTGTCCGTAAGAAATAATTTCTGGAGGAATGCCGACGCGAATTGCCGTTTCCGTTTGCAATTTTATAAACATCGCATTTGAACCAGTGCTACTACTCGTCAAGAAACCTCCAATTCCACCTATAAAAGGTGAGATAAAGAAAAAGGCTGTGCCAAAAGCAGCGCCTGTCACATTAGCTAGAATGGCTGTCATTCCCGCCTCGCTCATCATTTCAGAGATTCCAATAAATGCCGTTGTAGAAATCATAAAGGGTACCCATTGAACAACCGTTTTCTTCATCGATTCAATTACGATTTGTTTTGAAATCTTAAAGAGAACGATAGTGATAATACTCGTAATCAATAGCCAAAATCCTGGAGAATAGAAGAGGGCCATTGTAAAAGAAAGAGATGGAAAACGAATAACACCAAAGGACATGAAAAAATCCTTTATGGGCGTCCATAATCTAGTAATGAAAATGAAGGCAGTTAGGATGATATAAGGGCTAATGGCTTTTATTAAAGGTAAAGCATTGCCAATATTGCTCTTATCAGTAGGTTTCTTTAAAGTGCCTTTCATTAATACAAAGCCCAATCCTGTAGTAATAAATGAACTCAATACACCGGCTAATTCCACGCTCACAAAGGCATTAAAAAAAGTGATACAAATGGAGAAGGAGAAAGAAAATAGAAGTATTTCTTTCCATTTTGTTTTTATTGCTATTTTTCCTCCAGCAATAAAAACGGCAACAACGATAATGTATATAAAAACAGGTATGCTTAATAGGGCTGAGCCTATTCCGAATGCTTGTAGTGGAACACTAATTAGCTCTGCGCCAATTACAGTACCTGTTGCAAGCGCCCCCCAAGGAACAGCTAGTAAGCTGATAAGTCCTAATAAAACTGACTTCATAGGATCAAACCCTAAAGCCATAAAAATCGGAGTAACCATCATAAACGCAATACCAAATCCACTTGTTGACTCTAGTAGTGGAGACAAACCGACTACTAATGTAAGGACTTGAAGAATTCGATCATTCGTGGCATGTGAAATAGACGTTGCAATCGATTGGATTGCTCCGATATTGTTCATCAAATGGAATAAAAAAATGCCAAAAAACAGGATATAGGCTGCAATGAATGAAATAAGCACACCTTTTAAAGAAGAAAGCATAATTTGATCAGCTGTTAAGTGAAAATTGGGAACGAGCCAAGTAATTATCATTGTAAATAAAAAGGAAAAAACCCCTGCTCGTAAGGTGGTTTGCTTCAGAAAAAATAAAAATATAATAACTGCTAAGAGAGGCAGTAATGCTATGAAAAAGTACATCAATTTCTCCTCATTCCCCTTGTATAATTTGAGACTAATTGATAAACTATTTAAAAATTTACTATAATGGATTATTTTCCACTATAAGAGTAATGAATATTTAAGTCAAGGGAATTTTTTACTTAAGTAGAATTTGAGGTGCACAAGCGATGGAATTTGGTGAAAATATAAAAAAAGAAAGAAAGAGGCAGGGGCTTACATTAGAAGAATTGGCCGTGCGATCAAGTGTTAGTAAATCGATGCTATCAATGATTGAAAGAGGAGAAAAAAATCCTACAATTCAAGTTGCATCACAAATTGCAGAGGGTCTAGGAGTTACCATATCGTACCTTTTAGGTGAAAATCAGAAAAGAGAAGTTGTAGTAATTCGATCTGGTAAGCAGCTAGTTTATAAAGATGAAACGACAGGGATCGAACGTCATTTATTATCCCCATCCTTTCCTACAAAAGGAATTGAGTTTATTTTAAATGTAATACCACCTATGCAAGAAACGGGGGTTTTTCCAGCGCATAAAAGTGGTGTAAAAGAGTATATATATGTTTCCGATGGAAGGATTAAAATCGAATTAGGTCATGAGCCTGAAAGCTATGATTTAGAAGCGGGGGATTCCATTTATTTTGAAGCGGACGTCACTCACCGATTTATTAACCCATCTAATCAGGAATGTCGTTATTATTTAGTAATTGATTCAAGCCAGTTAACATGAAGTGATTGGTGGAAATGAGTCATTTAAAACAGTGTCAAAAAAATCGTTCCATTCGAAATTAAATCATTGATAATGGTAAGATAGACGATAAAGAATCGCTAATGTATCCAATGAATTGTATTGAAATTAAGCTATCTAGCAAAAGGAGGGCACTATTGAGAAACCATAATAAAATGATCTACATTTCAGTCTCCATCATTCTTGTCTTGATTATTGCTATTTATTATTTCAACAGGCCTAGACAATTGTATGGAAATGATGAAGAATCTATCATCCAAATTATCAATTCAATAGAAGGGTACGAAGATAAAGAGATTGAAATTATTGATAGTATAGATTTTGAAAATGATCGAATAGTTGGGTTCCTATCAGATAATAGCCCTGGCTATATTCAATTTATAAAAAATGAATCTGGCGATTACAGATGGCAGCATATCGAAGTAAATCAAGATGGACCTCTCGGTATTTTTCTTCCAAATTTAACAAGCTCCCAGCCTCATCAATTTATGTTTGTTGCAAATAGTTTCAACGATATTGCGAAAGTACAGATTACAGTAAATGGAGGAGTGGTAGAACAAACGCTTACCCCTTTTGTCGCTTCTGTTGTTTGGAAACCATTACCTGAAACGACAAACGGTGAATACAGATATGATGATTATCAGTATTTTGATGCAGATGGAAATATAATAAATAGATAATAATTCGAGCTAAATAAAAACAATAAAGCTTTTGGAGGGCTATGAAATACGTAAGCTGATTACCGTACCCCTACATAAATAAATAGTAATTTTGAATCGTATATCTATTAGGGTATACGATTTTTTTGAACATCCATTATAACGGGTTTCACAAAAGAGTATATAGGAAAACTATCCTAATCAAAATAGGAATTTTTTTATGAAAAATGAGAATGATTAGCTATAGCAAGTGAGTGAGTAAACGGGCATAATTACTGCTCAGAAGGTAATTAGTGAACCTATTAAAAATCTTCTTACTTATTTACACTCCATCGAAAGGGGCGTTTTTATTGATTTTTAAAAGAGACGAAGCATTCCGTTATACATTTGGTAGCCCACTATTAGCTAAATTTACTATTACAGAAATCAATGATAAGAAGGTAGAGTCATCGCCTGGGTTAGCGGAAATCATTGATATAAGTCCTGAAGGGTTATGTATTAGTTCGAATTTAATTATTCCTGACGAAGGTTCCAAAATAGTCTTATCCGTTCAATTTAAAATAAACGAAGCTGAAATTACATTAAATGGTGAAATTGTATGGACAAAGGAATTAGGGAGTAAAGCTGAATATGGCATCAACTTAATCGTAGATGATTTTGAGAAAGAACTTATTATTGAAGAACTAAAAACTTATGCAAAAAATAATGCGAATCAATCGAACTTGTCAAAATAGGGAAACCCCTGTTTTGGCAAGTTTTTTTTGAGGGGAATATTAGTCGTTTTGACAATTAAATATTTCAAAATGACAAATATAGTTGTCAAAATGAAATATATCGTTTACAATGTGTTTAAGAGGTGATGAAGTATGAAAAGTCGTCTGAAAGAACTTCGAGCGCGGGATGGATTAAATCAAACCCAATTGGCGAAGCTTGCAAAAGTTTCAAGACAAACAATTAGTTTAATCGAACGTGAAGAGTTTATTCCATCGTTATTAATTGCCGTTCGTATTTCACGAATATTCAATGAGCCGGTAGAGAAAGTGTTTATGTTTGAGGAGGAGGAATTATAGATGAAACGTTGGTTAATAACTTTAATAATTAGTGCAGTCATTGGTTTTGCAGTAGGTTACTTACTGAGTGTTGGATTTTCATTTGACTTCTTAAAATATTCTGATGGGATTGTCATTGGGATTTTAGTAATTGTCTTTGTATTGTTGGGAACTAGCTATGTACTAGCTAGACAAATAAAGAAACTGCATCAAACTGAATTTATAGGTGATGAAGAGGATGCAGCTGATGTGATTATTTATAAGAAATTTACCGACTATACACTCTTTGTACAAACAAGTCTAACACTATCTGTTTTAGCACTGTGTACCACGATGGTGACCACACAAAAATTAGCTTTAGCTATAGTATCTCTTGTTGGTTTAGGTTTTAGTTATATCCTTTTAGTGTTCATGAATAGTTTACTGCAGATGGTATATCCAGAACGTCCGCTACCAAAAGCAAATGATCCAAAATATGCAGAAAAATTATTAGACATGTCAGATGATGGTGAGAAGCACGTCATTCTTATTGGTCTTTACAAAACTTTTCAACTGATGGGCGTAGCGCTAGTTTTTGGCATCGTGCTTTCAACTATCTATTCAGTTTCTACAGGAAACTCTCAGCTGTTCTCGATTCTTGTAATGGGTATCATTCTAATTCTAATCAACGGAAAATACAGCCTGTCCATTCGTGAAAAATAAAATAAGAGAAGTAAGGGGTATCTCTATTTTTGAGATGCCCTTTTTAAATTTTAATTTCTATATTTAAGTCCTTAAACAATATGGAAAGACTTAAAATAAGTTAGGATTGAAGTGATTGGATATTTAAATAGGGGGGAATCGCCATGAAAATTGTTGGTATCTCAGGATCATTAGCCGGATACAAAACGTTTACATTAGTGAACAAAGTATTGCAGGCTGCAAAAGCTGTTGATTCTACGGTTGAAATTGAACTAATTGATTTAAAGGGTTATGATGTAGAGTTTGTAAAAGGAACACCATTAAGCTTTTATAATGATGATACGGTCAAAGTGGTAAATAAAATACTATCAGCGGATTGTCTCCTTATTGGAACACCTATATACCAAGCATCCATTACCGGCGCTTTAAAAAACCTATTAGATCATTTGCCTGTGGATGGATTAATGGATAAAACAGTCGGAATGATTGCCCATGGTGAGACAGATAAACACTTTCTTGTCCTAGAATATCATTTACGATCCATTCTTACGTTTTTAAAGGCTGTAGTCCCAGTTAGCAATTTATTTGTCCGTAACGATTATTTTGACGAAGAGAATGAAATACATGATATTAATTTGAATCACCGAATAAAAAAGCTAGCAGCAGAAACTATTACTATTCAAAAATTAATGAAACTAAAAGGTGAATAAGTGCTTCTTCTAGAAATCCAATGTAACACCAATTAGAACGAAACGTCTAATTTGAAAAAGGAGATTCACCTTATGAAAAAAATCTATTGTCTAGTCATGGTTATCACCTTTTTTATATTGGCAGGCTGTCAAAATGCAGAAAACACCGTAGAAAATGAAATAACATCTGACAATGAAGCTATTTTCGATTTTGTACCTTCTTCTGAAGATGTTATTAGTATGCATGATGATATTGAGAATATAGAAAGGTTTGAGACTTTTTTCAATAATGTTGAAAATGGCGAGAAGGATAAGATTAGGATTGTCAATTATACAACTGAAGGCGATCCGATATTGCAAGAAGTTGACTATGACGGAGAAAATATAAAAATAACGACTGATTCACGTAGAGACAGTTATGGACAAGGTGGTATCAGTCAAAATACCTGCCAAGAGATTGACGTAGTAGAAAAGCTAGAAAGAACCGATTACCTACTGGAAGGTTGTAAAAATCAGTTAGACAATATGCTATTAGTAATATGGAAGAATTAATCGAATCAAACAATATAAAACTAATTTTCCATATTTAATGATATGAAAAGTGAACAAAAACTAACGATTTTATCGATTCATTTAATTTCTTAGTGAATATAGGATATACTTTTAAAGTCCGAAAAATTGTCGATAAAGTAGGAACGAAACATGGCAGAAAGTTTTATTGGAGGTCTATATGAATTATAAAATTATTAACAGACAAGTATTTGAACAGGCTCAAGTTCGCTCAATAGCAGACGTGCCATTCACTGAAGAAGAATTACAAAATGGAATGAAGCTTGCTGTATCAAGAGCAGATGATACACTTGCATTATATTTAGTTGATGTAGATGGTCAGAAAAAATTTGAAGTACGTTGGGATGATTCGTCAGAGTTATTTAGCGGCTGGTTCTCTGCATGGGATAATTTCACATGGTGCTTAAATATTGTGGATGGAGAAAATAAATAATAAAACAAAAACTCTCTTAATCTAGATGGATTAGGAGAGTTTTTTATTATCGTTAAGTAATTCTTGTGCGATCAATTTATATGATTCAATTCGATCTATTGGTGAATGAGTAATAGTCAAAATCATAAATTCATCTACTTGATATTTCGCCTGTAAATTAAGAAGAGCTTGTCCGATTTCTTTTGGACTGCCGATAAGCATTTTGTCTTTCATTTCTTCTAACATTCTTCTGTCTTTTTCATTTAAGTTAACGGCTTGTGCTTCCTCATAAGAGGGGACTGTTTTTCCTTCGCCTTTTGCACTCAACAATTGCCAAATTAAAGTGCTATATGCTATTTCTTCTGCTCTTTCCGTCGTCTCAGCACAGATTGCCGGTATAGTAACTAACACCTCTGGAGAACCTTCCTTTTGCTTTGGTTGAAAAGTGTTTCGATAGGATTGAATAATTTCCGTTCCTTCGAGTTCGCTCATAAATTGCCCAAATGCATAGGCTAAACCAAATCGAGCCGCAAGCTCGGCGCTTTTTTGACTGGTTCCAAGCATCCACGGAGTTGGTGTTACTTGTGGCATCGGCGAGGCAGTCACCTTTGAAAAGGGATGATCTTTAGGGAAATCTTGATGAAAGAAATGAAGTAGCTCTTCAACTAACTCTGGCATCTTATAAACCTGCTGCAAAAAATTGTCCGATAAAGCATTTGTTGCTTCCGCAGAGCCACCAGGGGAGCGACCTATTCCAATGTCAATACGATTTGGGAATAGCGTTGCTAGCATATTATAAACTTCTGCCACTTTATATGGCTTATAATGTGGCAATAAAACAGCGCCACACCCTAAACGAATATGTTTTGTGTGAGCCCCAATATAACTAATCATCACCTCAGGAGCAGAACAGGCAAGACCTGGTAAATCGTGATGCTCGCTAATCCAAAACCTTGTATAACCTAGTTCATCTCCAATGCGAGCTAAATTCATCGATTCATCTAATGCTTCTTTAGCAGTTTGATTTGAAGAAATAGGGGATTGATCTAAAATGCTTAATTTCATCACAGACACCGCCTAATGTTTTACTTCCACTAAACTTAATTTATAATCTGCTACTTGACCTTTTTCGTATAAATTTGTAATTGAAGTGGAGTAATTTTGTATCGTTCCTCTGAAAGCTATATTACGTTCTTCCACTTTCACATTAAAGCTTCCTTCATAGAGCAAGACAGCAATATCATGATAATCTTCACTCGTTACTTTAAAGTGTATATCAATTTTGTACAATCCGTTCTCATGACTCTCTTCATAGCTCTCAATTGGAATCACACGGTCATTTAATAATATTTCTTTTACCAAAATATTACCTCCTCATTAGTCCTTCTAATGGGAATCATAGCACTGCCAAAAGAAAGGGTAAATGAAAAGGAACTACAGATGAAATACTGTATGAAGTTATCATCTTGATTAAGTTAATTGTCGAACAGAAGAATAAGTATAGCCATCCTGAGCAGAATATAATAATCCATTATGAGCAGAAAATTAGTATTACCATATAATTACCTTTATACTTATGATTTGTTGCTTTTTTATTTCTGTAAAAGAAATAATAAAGAGCATGAGAAAGTGTAATAAAGGAGTTAGAAAAATGACAAAAAATGTATTAGTAATTAAAGCAAATAATCGCCCAGACGGTGTTTCAACAAAAATGTATGAAACATTTGTTGCTGAGGCTAATCAAATCGAAGGTGTTCAAGTAACAACTTTTGATGTGTTTGAAGAGAATATGCCGTATTTTGGACAAACACTTTTCAATGCATTCGGTAAATTGCAACACAATGAAGAATTAAATGAAGCAGAAGCGGCAACAATTGCAGCTAGACAAAAATCTATGGATGCAATTAAAGCAGCAGATGTAGTAGTATGGGCATTCCCATTATGGAACTTAACAATCCCAGCTGCACTTCAAACTTTTATTGATTACACATATGCTTCAGGATTCTCCTTCAAATACAATGAAGAAGGACAATTAGTAAGTCTGTTAACTGATAAAAAGACGATTATTTTATCAGCGCGCGGTGGTTACTATTCAACACCTGAAACTGCTCCACTTGAAATGGCACATACATACATTAAAAATGTAGCATGTGGTGTTTACGGAATGGAATTACTTGACGAAGTAGTAATCGAGGGACATAATGCAGAACCTCAAAGAGCAGAAGAAATTATTGCTGAAGGATTAGAAAAAGTTAAGAAATCTGCACAATTATTAAAAGCAGTTACTGCTTAAAAATATTAAAGGTTATGCCTTAAATCCATTGATTTGAGCATAACCTTTTTTTATTTAAAGTATATGAACATAAAAAAGAATGGGAAATTCCCATTCTTTAACTATTTCACTAGTTCTTGTTCTAATTTTGCAACGACTTCTGCAACATATTCTTCTGATAAGTTATGTTTTGCTACATAGCGATTGCGTGGGTCTTTTGTACATGCAATTGTACAACCACCAAGGTGTTTTGCTTCGTTCTCCTCTGATGCAAGAATTTGCTTATTGCATTCAGGGCTTGCACAATTAACGTAACGTTCACATGGTGTGCCGTCATAATGGTCACGACCAACTACTACATGCTCCACTTGGTTAATCGGAACAGTTAAACGTTCGTCAAACACATACATTTGACCATCCCAAAGCTGACCTTTTGCAACTGGGTCTTTACTATAAGTAGCAATTCCACCGTGTAATTGACCAACCTCTTCACCAATTCCTTCACGCATTAACCAGCCTGAGAATTTCTCACAACGTATACCGCCTGTGCAATATGTTAAAACACGTTTACCTTCGAACAACTTTTTATTGTCAATAATCCATTGTGGAGTATCACGGAATGTTTCTACATCCGGACGAATCGCTCCACGGAAGTGACCAACATCATATTCATAAGTGTTACGAACGTCTAATACAACTGTATCTTCACGTTGCATTTCCTCAAAGAATTCTTGTGGGGAAAGGTAACGGCCAGTAATTTCATGCGGATTAATATCTTCTGGTAAGCTTAAGTTAACAAGCTCTGGACGTGGGCGACAGTGCATTTTCTTAAATGCATGACCTTCAGCTTCATCCACTTTGAAGACAATCCCTTTAAATAAAGGATGGTTTTTCATGTATTCCATATAAGTATTTGTATCTTCAATCGTACCAGAAACCGTTCCATTGATGCCTTCTTGTGCAACAAGGATACGACCTTTTAAGTTGATTGATTTACAAAAGTCTAAGTGCTCTGCAGCAAATTCTGCAGGATCTTCAATGTGATTGTAAAAATAATACAATAAAACACGATATTCCATATTTTCTCCACCTATCATTAATATTTGCAGGATATTCCTGATGGTGAACTTCTACATAATGAAGAAATTCATTGCGTTACAACTTTATCGTATGCTCAATCCGTTATGATTAGATACTCCAAAGTAGCAACCTTATAAACATAACATATATAAAGCAATTAGTTTATCAGTCATAGGTCCGAAGTTTTATCCAATATTAAGGAGGATAGAATATAAAAAACTCTCAACTCGAATGTTTTGTATATAGGTTTTAATGATAGTAATTGAAATTATTTAAAATTTGTGAGAAACCGTTTGAATTCCATCACGTTACCCTTCTTATTCTTACTTAAATGTGCCATAAAATAGGGGAGGGAAATTAATAATAATAGACATTATGTTTTTTCTCGAATTTTAAAAGAGGGGAGAGGGCTAATGGATAGAAAAAAGTGAGTTACCAATTCTTCTTGATAACTCACTTTCAATACTTAAGCTTTAGGGAACATTATCCATAGGCATTTTATCCACTGATTGCTCTTATTATAAAAACAATGTGGTAAAGTACTATCAAAATTAATACTATCCCCTTCATTTAATATATATTCTTGGCCATGAATAAATAATGTTAATGTCCCGGATATAACATATCCAAACTCATCTCCGTTATGAGAAAGCTCGGGGGGGATAAATTCACTATTAGGTTCAACCAATAACTCCATAACATCTATTTTCTTAAGAGGGTTTGGAATCAACATTTTGTACCGAACGTTTGGATGAAGAATTTTAATCTCCTCATTTTCCTCACTTCTTAAAACTTTTATTTTCTCATCAAAAGATTCTCGTAAAAATCTAAATATAGGAACTTCTAAAATAGTACTGATTTTCCAAAGTGTTTCTAGTGAAGGGGAGGCTTGTCCCCGTTCTATTTGAGATACCATACTTTGACTTACACCAATTTTGTTGGCGAGTTCTTCGACGGTTAAACTTGAATCCTTTCTAGCTTCTCGTATCAGATTCCCTACTAGCGCCTTAGGAAATTCCATCTTCTTCCTCCTTGCTATATACCTCCAATGCAAGTCTAAGAAGTTTAGGTGCGTCATTTTCGAAATAACTTCGATGTAGTCTTTCGGTGCTTTTGTGAGCATCTTTACCGTAAGGACCGATGTTAACAGTAGGCACATTTAGACTTTCGATTTCGAATAAAGGCAAATCATAATTTTTTTTCCATAGAGGCATGTTTTTTCCAAATATTCTATCATATTCTTCTGCATTTCTCATTGAAAAATAACTCACATCTGAAAGTCCTGTAAAATATTCTTTTAGTTTAATTGTTTCATTACTTACATGCTTAAATTCTTCAATAATGTTCAATAACTTATTATAAGCATGATTAAACGAGTCTCCTCCATTGCGTAGGTTAACGGCAGGGTAGAATGGAGGTGCGAGTGTAATTAAATAAAATGGAGCTAAATGATTAAAATAGGAACATAGTTTCTGGATATATAATATCGATAATTCTTGTAAACTGTTCTCTTTTTCAGCACTCTTCATAAATACCGTTAGATCTGTAAGGAAATCTTCGCCATACTTTTCTTGACCTTGTTTTACTAAATCTGAATAAGAATAAACTTTTGGCTTTTGAATGAGCTCTCCACTTATATTTTGTCCAGAGTTAAACACTTGGAAATAACGCTTCCATTTATTATGAATGTTATTTGAAGATTCATTTATTATTTTTTTAAAACTTTCGAGTATTTCTTCTGGATCTTTCTGAAATAGCAAGACGTTATATAGTGCGTATGCCATCTTAGGAGTTTGAACATCATAAAACAATTTAGAGTCTCCAATTTTTAAACAAGTAGGGGGAGGAGTTTTCTCACCATCTATTTCCTCCATTAAATCTGTTGAACACTCTAATCTAGTAATGACTTCGGATAACATCCAATTCGGATTGAGTCCTTCAAGAGATTCTCCTACATGTGTTTCCTTTCCAACACAAGTAATTAGAGGTAGTATTTTTCCTATCGATCCAGAATAAATATGTTTTTCTCTTTCGCCTGGAAAACTAGAGAAATTAGGTTCCGAACAAATACAAACCTCGTATTCTAATTGAAAAGTTTTTTTAAATTCATTTAGCCAAGAAATACTAGATAATACACCCTTTGAACTTGTTTCTTCATCAGGTGTTGATAAAAGTAATAGATTGCATTGTAAATTATCTTTAATCGATTCAAATAATGCGTTTAATTGGAGTGCCAGACCAGCTTTCATATCCATAACGCCACGACCAAAAAGGTATTCTTGACTATTAATATCTAATTGAATCTCAGATTGAAAATCAGCACTTTTTAAAGACTTTGTATAATTTTCGATATCAAATGCTAAATCTTTGGCAATTCCAAAGTCATCAATTCCAACAACATCATAATGGCTTAAAAGAATGATTGTTTTAGAAGTCTTATTAGGTGATGCATAATAAGCTGCTACAGAAAATCGATTTAAATTGTCATTTTCAATATTAATCTTATAGATATTGTTCGGATTATCTTGAAAGTAAGAATGCTCATTTAATATATTAATAATTTTATTGCCCATATCATTTTCAGAAGTTGTATTTGTAATACTGGGAACTGCTACAAGACGTTGTAGCAATTCAAATAATGAAGATTTCGCTTCGACATTAGACATGTTATCCCCTACCTTAAATTACTTTGCTTTTTCTGTTAGACAATCAAATATAATCCTTGTTGCAATACTAGCTGTAATACCTTGAGGGTCGTATAAAGGATTTACTTCAGCAATATCAAAAGCATCGATATATGGATAAAGAGCGTCTAACATTGTAAAGCATTGATGAGGAGTTAAACCACCTGATTCATTTGCACCAGATCCAGGGGCAAATGCTGGATCAAGTACATCGATATCAAATGTACAATATACTTTGTCTACGCGTTTACATACTTCAATAACTTGATTAATAATATCTGTAATTGGCATAGTATGTACTTCATTTGCTGTAAATTGAACAATTGGGTTTTCAGATAAATATTTTGAATACCAAGGGTAATTAAAGCTCCGGACGCCTATTTGAATAATATTTTCAGCTTTAACTCTATCCAGTTCTAATGCACGTCGCATTTGACTACTTTGAGAAAACTTCCCTTGAATTTTAGAATCGTCTACTAAATCTAAATGAGCATCAAATTGAATGATTGCTATTTCACCTTCACATGAATCATGAAGTGCTTTAATCGGTGAATAAGATATAGAATGATCTCCGCCTAAAACAAAGGGCATATATCCATCATCAATAGCTTGTTTCACTTTACTTTCTGCATTTTTAAATGTTTCTTCATAGCTATAAGCAACAATATCAATGTCTCCTAAATCAATAAGTTCTGAATTAGATAGATCAATAAGTTTTTTCTTATTTACATTGTATATTTGATTGTTTTCTATGCGGTTAAATAACCATCTGGAATCTTCTCTAATTGCTTTAGGAGCATAGCGTGAGCCGGGTCTTCCTAGCGAAGCTCCTCCATCCCAAGGGAATCCGATTAATGCAATTTTACTCATAAAAAAACCTCCATTATTCGATGTACTGATGTATTTTGAAGAACTTTTCTGAAATTAAAATAATAATAATTGAAACGATAACAATTGCTGTCGAAAGTGCTGTCACAATTGGATTAATGTCTAAGTTAATATATTGGAATATTTTAATAGGCAATGTAATCGTATCTGCATCAGCTAAAAATACCGTTACTGTGTATTCATCGATTGATACTAGAAATGCTAACAATCCACCAATTAAAGTTGCAGGCAATAATTGGGGCAAAACGACTGTTCGAAACATATAAAAAGTACTCGCTCCATGAACAATCGCAGCTTCTTCTATAAATGGATTCATCTGTTTTAAAGATGCAATACAGATTCTTATAATATATGGAGAAATAATGATGATATGGGCTAAAATAATTCCCGTTACTGTTCCTAGTAATTCAAGCTTTACGAAAAAAACCATCAGTCCTATTCCAGTAGTTACATAAGGTATAATAAGTGGTCCCAAAAATAAATTTTCTAAAACCTTTGAATATTTAATTTGCCCTTTAACAATTCCTAAGGATCCGAATATTCCAATTATTGAGGCTGCAAAAGTAGCGATAATCGCTATGATGAAAGTCAGCCATAATGAATTTAGTAAATTACTATCAGAAAATAAAGATTGATAGTTCTTAAGAGTTAATGACGAAAAATCTAATTGAAACATATTTTCTGTAAATGAAATGGGTGTAATGATTAAAATTGGTCCTAATATAAACAAATATATAATACTGACTAATAGAATTCTTATTGCTTTAGGCATTATCATACTTCCTTTCTAAAGCACCTAATATAATTAGAACAAATAAAACGATAATCAGTAATAATATTGATACTGAGGCACCCATTCCAATATTGCCTAGGTTAACAACAAGTGTATAAACGAGATTTGCTAACATACCATTAGAAGGACCGCCTAACAAAATTGGAACTAAAAAAGTGCTAGCAGCTAATGTGAATGATACTGAAGCTGATGCAAATACCCCAGGTAATGATAGGGGGAATATGATTTTCCAAAAGGTATTAAATGGCGTTTCACCTAACGTTATGGAAGCATCAATTAAAGATGGCTCCACTTTTTTTAGTGTTGTGTACATATTGAGTACAACAAACGGCAGTATATAGTGGACAATCCCTATTATTACTGAAACAGATGAGAATAAAATCGTTTCTTGGTTAAAGACCTTTTCATAAATGTTTGAAATAAAACCATCACTGTTTAATAAAATTATCCAACCATAAAGTCTAATTATCAGACTTATGAACATTGGTAAAATTGTTATTATTAGTAAATATCCTTGGAAGGGCTGTTTTACTTTTACAATAAAGTAAGCTAGGGTATAGCCAATAATTAATGTGATAATTGTGCTTATTATTGCTGTATATAGCGTTCTCCAAAGAGTTAATAAATACATTTTGTTTTCGAATAGAGCTGTATAGTTATCTAAAGTAAAATTTTGACCTTTATATAAGCTTTGGAAAAATATTAAACATAAAGGGTATAAAAAGAAGATGGCCATAAATATCAGTGCAACTAAGCCGACGATTCGATAAAAATTTATGACACCTTTCATATTTTTACATCACCCTTATCCTTAAAAAAATGTGCTCGATTTGGTTCAATATTGATTCCGACATAGCCGTTAGTAAATATTTCTTCGGAGACTAGGTAGGGAAGCATTGATATTAAAGTTTGTCCATTTGAACCATTAATTTCTATTGTGATTTCAGTATTACTTCCTAGGTAACGGTAGTCAGTAATTCTGTGTTTATTAGTTTCGGTTGGGTTAGAAATAAGAATATCTTGCGGCTTGATATTGATAATCCCATCTCCAAATGAAGCTGCAGTATCTTTTGGGATTACGTTTAATGTTCCGACATTAAGTATACCTTCATTATTTATATGTCCATTGAGCTTATTAGTATAGCCGAAAAAGTCTGCTACAAAAGAGGTTTTTGGTTTCTCAATAATTTCCCTTGGACTTCCAAATTGTTCAAGAATGCCTTTGTTTAAAACAGCGATTTGATCTGATAAATAAAGAGCTTCATTTTGATCATGCGTAACATAAACGGCTGTGAAACCTAATTCTTTGTGTAGTCGATGGATTTCTCTAAGCATTTGATCTTTTAACCTTGCATCTAAATTAGAGAGAGGTTCGTCAAAAAGTAAAATATCTGGTTCAATAATCATGGCTCTAGCCAAACTAACTCGTTGCTGTTGACCGCCTGAAAGTTCTTTTGGCTTTCGATTTGCCAATTTTCCTAATCCAACTAAATCTAAATATGTTTCTACTTTTTCTTTAATTATTTTTTTATCAACTTTACGTGCCTTTAATCCATATGCCACGTTTTCAAATACTGTGAGGTGGGGAAAGAGTGCGTAGTTTTGGAAAACCATTCCGAAATTTCTTTTGTTTGCTGGTATATTTGTAAGTTCATTGTTGTTAACTAAAATGTTTCCTGAAGAAACATCTAGTAATCCGGCAAGCATTCTTAATAAAGTAGTTTTTCCAGAGCCACTAGGACCGAGAAGACTTAAAAACTCGCCTTTATTTAATGACAAGCCAACATTATTCAATGCTAGCTCGCCTCCAAATAATTTACTCACGGATTTTAACTCTAGATAATAAGAGTCTATTGAGTAGTTACTTCTGTCCATTTCAATAACCATTCCTCTCGATAACCTAAAATCTCATTCCAATCTGGAGCAATCAGCTGACTAATATCCTCTTTTCCGTAAACCACTAAAGTATCAGAAGGAAGTTCAACTTGTTCGTTTGTTGGTCCATAATATAATTCTTCTGCAAATCCGATTTGTGCTTCCGTTTTTAATGTGTATTCAATAAATTCCATTGCTAATTCAGCATTTTTACTACTTTCAAGTACACCTAAGCCGCTTCTAATTAATATTCCGCCTTCTTTTGGAATTGTAAATTCAACCGATTGACCAGCATCTTTTAAAGCGTATGCTCGTCCATCAAACCAAGAGGCTAGTACAATCTCATTTGAACTGAATAAAGACTCTGGTGAAGAAAATGAAGAATAGTATTGTGAAATAGATGGTGTAAGTTCTTCATAGTAACTCCAAACTTTACTCATATCTGACTCAGAACTATTAACGGCTTCCTTAATCATCAAAATATCAGGGATCCATTGACTCATTAATGAAACTTTTCCAGAATAGTTTTGGTTAGATAAATCTAACCAAGATGTTGGTTGATCAACAACTTCCGGATTGTAAGCAAGTCCCCATGCGCCAAATACATTCACTATGCCATATAAATTTTCATCTTTTCCATATAACTTTGCTTGATCATATAAACTGTCCAAACTAGGTATATTTTCAGAATTAATTGTTTTTAAATATCCCTGGTTCGCAGCATCGATTAAATCAAAATCATCTAATTGAATCACATCAATATTACCAGCTCCACCTTGTGCAATTTTTGTTACACCAGTATAAGGTGCTAGTTCAACATTGACATTAGGATGATCGTTTTCAAAAGGTTCTACTACGTATTTTGTTAATACTTCATCATATGTACCTCCAAATGATGATACTGTAAGTGTTACACTTTCATTTGAGTCGGCTGCATTTGATGAAGAATTTTCATTACCATTTGAACATCCAACTAATGTTGTTGCTGTTAACAAAAATAAAGATAACCATTTAGCCTTTTTCAATATGTATCTCCTCCTTAAATAATTAATAGAATTAATATTCTATTAATTCGAATTATAAAAAGATTCTAAATATAAATCAAATTTTATGTTAGATTTTCTTACATAAGATTTTGAATAAATTGTATTTTTATTATTTTCAATATCATTTAATGGATTTTTATTATTTATATTTAATGATATTAAATATAAATAAATCTAAATTATAAATTTATTTTGAATTATTAAATAATATGTTAAATTTATTAAATAATTGTTAATAGAATAAAGGGGGTTCTTGTATGGATGATTTGCTCGAGTTGAAGATAATTACGATAGGAAATGTTAGTAATGTAACTGGCCTTTCGGAAAGGCAAATAAGGTACTATGAAGAAAAGCAACTAATATTCCCAAAGAAAAGCTCAAAGGGAACCCGAACTTATTCAATAAAAGATTTAGAAACGCTATTAGAAATTTCAAATGGTATAAGCGAAGGCTTGCAAACAAAGGAAATTCGAGAAAGGTTAAATGATACTAGTTCGAAAAAAAAATCAAACAATCGAAATGGTAATGAAAATAATAGAAAATGATTGATTTTAATTTTTAATAATCCATTAATTTTCCTTCAGCACTTACAAAAGTTGCTTTTATAATTTGAAATATATTATAGAGAAGATTAGAACTATTATGTTATAGTGGATAAAATAAAACGGACGTAAGAAGGAACCAAATTGTGAGAGAAGTGTAGTTTGTGACTTTATTCTTTACGTATCTGATCGTGGGTCTAACAATTGCAATGCCAGTTGGAGCCATAACGATTGAAATGACAAAGCAAGGCTTGAAGAAAGGCTTTATGCACGGCTGGGCTGTAGGGCTTGGCGGAATGACTGTGGACACAGTACTTATCCTTTTGTTATATATGGGATTTGCCTCTGTTCTTGCGATACCTATGATTCAAATACCGTTATGGTTAATCGGTGCATTATTTCTTATTTTTCTTGGATATGATTCTATTAAAAATTCCGATAAAGATATTGTTTTGTCTGGAGAACAGGTCAATCAATCATTTATTCGGACATATCTTAATGGATTGTTAGTAGCAGTTTCTCCAGGAAATGTTGTCTTTTGGATTTCAGTGTTTGGCGCTGTTTTATCGAATACTTATGATGAAACAGAAACGACAAGCTTTTTAATTGTTGGTGCTGGGATTTTATCAGGGATACTCCTACATGATATTGGTTTATTATCCATTGTGTCCATCACTAGAAAAGTAATGAGTCGTAGTATGATTAAATGGGTATCGGTAGTTGCTGGTATTATCTTAATCTGCTTTGCTGGGTACTTCTTATATGAGTTTGTGATCGCATTATCTGGATTAATTAGTTAAATTATATCGAAATGAAAAATCGTACTATCTCATTTGTAAACGGTGAGATGAGTACGATTTTTTTCGGGTTCTGATAGAAAGATGAAGGTTCTCAAGTCGTTACATCCACTCAATTGTGTGATTAAAAATAAAGTCAACAATCCGTACAATAATATGTGACAATATACAAAGTTTAGAACATAGTGATTTTCAAGTGAAAATAGAGACCATAATAAAAAATATTGAAAGTTGAATACTAAAACTAATATACAAAGTACTTACCTAATTAAAGGAGTATACATTCATGTTAAATAACAATCGTTTCTTCTATAATCTAGAAAATTATTCAAAGTTACCAGAAGAAATAAAGGAAGAGTTAAAAGTACTCCGTAAAATGGAGTATGTTATTAATCAATCCGTTATTATGGCGATTACAGACAGGAAAGGCTGCATTACATATGTAAATGATTTACTATGTGAAGTTTCTCAATATAAAAGAGGTGAGCTAATTGGGCAACGTCACGAAATTTTATATTCACAAAGCTATAAAAATCGGTTTATTGTAGCGATGCTCGAAACCGTAAAAAGAGGACAAGTTTGGAAGGGGGAGATATTAAGCAGAAAGAAAGATGGTTCACATTATTGGATTCATACAACCATCGTACCCTTTATCAATGATGAAAATGATGAATATCAATATTATTCCATCAGTAAAGAGATTACGAAAGAAAAAGAAATTGAAGAAGACCTGAAAAGAAGTCATGAAAACTATCGTTTAATAGCGGAAAACACCATTAATCTTGTAACCCTTCTCGAAACGGACGGTTCATTTCAATATATTTCACCCAGCTTTAATAGCATACTCGATTACGATGTGCCGACTTTAATGAATGAGAACTTCTTTAATATCGTTCACCCTGAGGATCTCAAGACAGTAAAGGAAGATGTACAAACTTATTGTAGGAAAAGGAAAGAACCATTGTTGATGGAATTTCAGATTCTTCATCCCGAAGGAGAATATATTGACGTGGAAGCTTCAATCCGTGCTATTAGCAATACAAGTTACTCAAATGAAGATTTAATTTTAGTGGTAATGCGAGATATTCGAGGTCGTAAAGAGATTGAACAAAAAATTTATCATTTAGCCTACCATGATCCATTAACAAATTTTCCAAACCGTCGTTCTTTTATGATAAAACTACGAGATGAAATTCTAAATCGAAGAAAAACAAAAGAAAAAATGGCCATTCTTTTTATTGATTTAGACAATTTTAAATCGATTAATGACCAGTGGGGCCATGACATGGGAGACTTAGTGTTGAAGGAAGCAGCAATCATGATCCAATCCTCTATTTGCCCATCTGATGTAGCTGCAAGACTAGGTGGAGACGAGTTTATGGTCATGCTAAAAAGTATCCGAGACGATCAAGATACAATAAATGTCGTACAAAGTATATTAAAGAAATTTCAATCACCTCTATTCGTAGATGGTCAAGAATTTATAATTACTTGTAGTATTGGTATAGCAAATTACCCTGAACATGGCAGATCATCTGAAGAGTTAATGAAAAATGCAGATGATGCCCTATATAGTGTGAAAGGACAGGGGAAAAATAATTTCATCATTTTTAACAAATCCATAGAAAATAAAACATTAGAAAGAAGGCTACTTGAAAATGCACTAAGAAAGGCTATTAAGAAACAGGAATTTTATTTGGAATATCAGCCCAAATTGAATATTTCTACGAATGAGATAATAGGTATGGAAGCGTTAGTAAGATGGAATCATCCAGACTTGGGAACTATACCACCAGTTAAATTTATATCTTTAGCTGAATCGACAGGTCTTATTATCCCATTAGGTGAATGGATATTAAGAGAAAGCTGCAGACAGACGAAAGAATGGCAAGAAAAGGGCTATCCACAATTACGTGTATCGGTTAATGTGTCTGTTCGTCAGTTTGAAGACCCATATTTTATCGAAAAGATTAAAAGAATACTACATGAAATAGGATTAGACCCACATTGGTTAGAAATTGAATTAACAGAGAGTGTTTTTGCAGATCTTAAGCATACAGTTCCAATATTAGAGGGAATTCGAAACTTAGGTATTCATATTTCTGTGGATGATTTTGGAACGGGATATAGTTCATTAAGCTATATTAAACATTTACCTATTGATACATTGAAAGTGGATCAATCCTTCATAAAAGATGTCCATTTAAATCATCAAAGTAAAGCGATTGTCTCAGCTGTTATTCATTTAGCAGAAACAATTGGATTAAATGTTATTGCAGAAGGTATTGAAACCCTTGAACATGTTGAAGCATTAAGTAAAGACGGATTGAAATTTGGACAAGGTTATTTCTACAGCAGACCATTACGATGTGAAGCATTTGAGGAGTTTGTCACAAATAATGCCAGTTTGTAAGTCGTTTGTTCATTGTATTTATCGCAGGTTGTAGATTGATTTAAAACTACAATTAAATAGAAAATATTCACAAAATAAGTACATTCAACTATAATTACCTATAGAACATAAAAATGAATATTAGACAAATAGGTTTCTTAAATGAACTTTTATAGCCAGTTCATTTAAGACGAAGAGGGAAGTTGGTGCAAGTCCAACACGGTCCCGCCACTGTAAGCGAGTAGGAAGGTTAACAAAAATCCACTATGTTTTTAAACATGGGAAGGAATAACCGACCAATGATTCGTAAGTCAGGAGACCTGCCTATTTGTGTTTTAAACTTCCTCGAGGAAAGGAACGTTTGAAGAGCAGGTAATCATAGATTAATCGTTACTTTAATCTTGATGATTGCATTTGACTGTGCTTCTCAAAAGAGATTAGCAATCATTAAGCCTTTATACGAACGCTTTCCCTCGAGGAAAGCGTTTTTTTGTGTGGAAAATTAGGAGGCGATTAAATGATAAAACAATATGTAAGAAAATGGGGATTATTAAGTTTTGTTCTTCTGCTGATTTTAAGCATAGCAACAGGCTGTGGTGCACAAGAACAACCGATTAATGGAGAAGAATCAAATTCTTTAAGTAATGATATTGAAAATAAAGATGACAATTCAATATTCCCAGTAACGATCATAGATGATGCCAATCGCGAAGTAGTTATTGAAAAGGAACCTGAATCAATCGTATCGATTCAAGCAAGTAATACAGAAATCGCATTTGCCCTTGGTCTAGGAGAGAAAATCATTGGTGTATCAGATTATTGTAATTATCCAGAAGAAGCATTAGATATTACAAAGGTAGGAGGACAAGACATTAAAGCAGAAGTAGTTTTTTCTCTTCTTCCTGATATGGCCTTTGTAACAGATTATCATTACAATACACATCCCGATCTTTTGAAGCAATTTGAGGAAGCAGGAATTGATGTTATTGTGGTTGGTAGCGCCACATCCTTTAAAGATGTTTATGGCAATATCGAAATGATTGCTAAAGCTACTGGAACTCAAGAAGTAGCCGAAGAAATTATTACGGATATGAAAGAGCGTCATCAAGCAATTAAAGATAAGGCAAAGGCTATCACAGATCAAAAAAAGGTATGGGTGGAGGTTGCACCTGCGCCAGACATTTTCACAACAGGTACGAATACATTCATGCATGAAATGCTAGAGTCCATTCATGCAATAAATGTAGCACAAGACCATGAAGGTTGGGTAAAGCTAAATGAAGAAGAAATAGTTCAATTAAATCCAGATGTAATCATTACAACCTATGGCTATTATATTGATAATCCTAAAGAACAAGTATTATCTCGAGAAGGATGGGCTGAAGTTCCGGCGGTTAAAAATGAGCTTGTGTTCGACGTCGATAGCGATACCGTTACAAGACCTGGTCCTCGTTTAATAGAAGGAGTTGAAACCCTTGCGGAATTTATCTATCCAGAGGTTTTTAGTCAATAAAATAGGGTGGCTATATATTGGTAGCATCCTACTTTTAATTAGTTCAATCCTTCTAGGTTTATTTGTTAGTAGCGTAACGATACCGGTACCAACTATTTTACATATCCTATCTGAAAAAATATTTCATATTGGATGGTTAAGTGAAATACCGATAAACGAAGAAATGATTATATGGAATATTCGATTTCCAAGAGTAGTTTTAGCACTTTGTGTAGGGGCATCTCTTTCGTTAGCGGGTGCTGCCTTTCAAGGGCTTTTACGAAACCCTTTAGCTGATCCGTATACGATTGGTGTGTCTTCAGGTGCTTCCCTTGGTGCGGTAATTGTACTATTCTTTCAGATTACGATAATTGGATTAGGGAGTTTTACACTACCGATAGTTGCGATTATAAGTGGGTTAATCACACTGCTGGTCGTTTTTGGGTTAGTTCGATTAAGTAGTAGAAGTTTAGCGATTGAAACGATTATCCTAGCAGGAATTATTGTAGGTGCCTTTATTGGAGCCCTTGTTTCACTCCTTATTTCATTAGGTGATCGAGATGCTATGACTCAAATTATATATTGGCTTTATGGCAGTGTGGGAATGAGAGGCTGGAATTACGTTCAATTAATAGTGCCGTTTATGCTCGTAGGTACAATCATATTAATCTATCACTATCGTGAATTAAATGCTCTAGCGCTAGGGGAAGAAGCAGCCGATCATATTGGGGTAAATGTTAAAAAAGGGAAAACCTTCGTATTAATCGGTGCCTCTTTATTAACAGGTGCAGCAGTAGCTGTTTCGGGATCTATCGGTTTTGTAGGATTGGTTATTCCCCATGTAGTACGTCTTGTGGTAGGTCCGAATCATCGCCATGTTTTACCACTTTCCTTCCTTATAGGCGGAGCGTTTTTAATATTGGCGGATTTATTAGCTAGATCAATTATAGCCCCTCAAGAGCTACCTATTGGAGTGATAACGGCCTTAATTGGAGCACCTGTATTTGCTGGATTATTAATCCGAGAAAGAATATCTAGGGGGAAAACGATATGATCAGCATTCAGAAGCTAGTTGGTGGATATGCTAATTCCTCTGTTATTAAAGGTATTGATATTGAAGTGGAAAAAGGAGAGTTTTTTGCACTACTAGGTCCGAATGGCAGCGGGAAAACAACATTGTTTAAGCTGATTACAGGGCAATTACCAATTACTAGTGGGAGGATTCTTTTATCTGATAAAACAATCTCCTCTTATTCAAAACTCGAGAAGGCAAAGAAGGTTGCTGTATTAACACAAGAAATACAAGTCTCCTTTGATTACACAGTAGAAGAAATCGTAAGTCTTGGGCGCTATCCTCATCAGAAAGGTTTCCTGAAGAAGCTATCAAAGGCAGATTGGAACGTTATTGAAGAGGTAATGGATATTACGAAAATAGGTGCCTTTCGAAAGAAACAGTTTCGTACAATTAGTGGCGGTGAAAAGCAGAGGGTGTTGTTGGCTAAAGCGTTGGCACAAGAGCCGGAACTTTTATTATTAGATGAGCCAACGAATCACTTAGATATTAAACATACATTTCAAATTTTAGATCTATTAAAGGAACGTCAACAAACGATGGGATTAACAATCTTTGCAATTCTTCATGATTTAAACGTAGCATCCTTATATGCTGATCGTTTTGGTTTACTAAATGACGGGAGACTTTTAGATACTGGCGATGTGGATGTATTAAGAAATGAAGAACAGTTAAGGGAAGTATATGAAGTACAAGTAAATACTCAATCTCACCCAACCATTCCGAAGCCACAATTATTAATGACGCCTAAATATGCAATTTCAAAGGATAATACTAGTTTTCATAACTTATATAAAATCAATCAAACAGCTGAACAAATGCATATCCAATTTGACCAACCATTAAGAACAATATCAAATTCAACATATGTGGACGGCATTCAGTGGATAAAAGATTTTTATATATTGAAAAATGAAAATGAAAGAAATTTGATAGATTTGATTCATTCAAATAAACAATCAGCTGTAACGACTGTCGACCATCCTCAAAATACAATCATTGTGAAGAAAGAGATTGAAAATATACAAATGGTGATCTTTACAGCTTTTGAGGTTCAAGATGTTACAAGCAATGAGCGGCTTGAAGGGAATAAGTCTATTGGGAAAATAATTACGAAGCTATTTATTGATAGTCATTTTACAGATGGAGCCATTGTTCAAGGACTTATGTTTGCATTATCAGGGAGAGACAGAGCGATGCAAAATGTAGATTCAAAGGTTAAGAATGTTGCGTCTTCCTTAACCGAACCTCTAGTCTTTGGTGTGACGCAAAGAGGGATGAAGGTAGCTACTGGGGAACTTGAAAATAAGCTTGGTAAAGCAATTGAAGAGGCTATTTATAGTACAACCAATGAAATGATAAAAAGATGTTTGTAAAAGCAAATTCATAAAGGGGGATAACGTTTGGGCAGACGAATTGTTATCGCGGGTACAGGAAGTGGTGTTGGAAAAACAACGCTGACAATCGGCATAATGGCAGCTTTAAGGAAGAAAGGTTTAGCGGTACAAGGCTTTAAATGTGGACCGGATTATATTGACCCAACTTATCATACAGCAGTGACAAAACGAGTATCTCGAAATTTAGATAGCTGGATGCTTACAAAAGAGCGAGTGATGGAAGTATTCATACATGGAAGTCAAGGAAGTGATATTTCTGTTATAGAAGGTGTTATGGGCTTTTATGATGGGAAGAATCCTGAATCCAATGAAGGCAGTACAGCGGAAATTAGTATGATTTTAAAAAGTCCCGTTATCCTCGTAGTAAATTGTGAAAGTATGGCTCGGAGTGCAGCGGCAATAGTGAAAGGTTTTCAAATGTTTTCAGATGGGCCAAAATTAGCTGCAGTGATTGCCAATAAAGTAGGTAGCGAAGGACATTATCAGCTTGTTAAAAAGGCAATAGAGCAAGAGTGCAAGGTACCGGTTATTGGATATGTAAAGCGAGACATGGATATCGAAATTCCAGAAAGACATCTTGGATTGATCCCATCAATTGAAAGAGGAGAGCTTGAACCATTTTTTGAGAAGTTGGGAGACCTCATTACAGAAACAATCGACTTAGATAAATTGCTAGAAATAGCTGAAGCTGAACCATTAAAGATAAGCGAAACAGGTTCTCTGTTTATAGGTTCAAAAGAAAAGATTGCAAAAATTGCCGTAGCAAGGGATGCTGCCTTTAACTTTTATTACCCTGAAAACTTAGAAATTATGGAAGCAAAGGGAGTAAAACTTGTGTACTTCTCACCACTTAAAGATGAGGAATTACCAAGTGATGTAGAAGGACTTTATATTGGCGGAGGATTTCCCGAAGAGTTTGCTTACAAGCTTGAGGGAAATGAAAAGGCTAAACATTCAATAAAGAGAGCCATTGAAAACGGACTTCCAACCCTTGCTGAATGTGGGGGATTCATGTATTTAACAGAATCTATCGAAACAACTGACAAGAAACAATACAAAATGGTAGGAGTCATTCCTGGGAAAGTAAAAATGCAACAAAGTTTAGCTGCATTAGGATATAGAGAAATTCGTGGATTAAATTCTAATTATCTTCTTTCGGACTTAACGGCACGGGGACATGAGTTTCATTACTCTACTTATCAAAACTTAGAGGGAAATAGATTACATGCATACGAAACAAGAGGAATGCGCGGTGTGAATAAAGAAGGCTACTTAACTCAAAATCTTGTAGCTGGCTATACGCATTTCCATTTTGCATCAAACCCAGCTGTAGTAGATAACTGGATAAGAAAATGTCTTCAATATAAGAAAAGTGTATCTTTTATATCCTTTGAGTAATTCACTAAAAAAGAAAAGGGAGATGGGGAATATGGAACAAACAAGCAAAAAGGGATTAACTCTTGTGTTTACTGGTGATGGAAAAGGAAAGACAACATCAGCTATCGGTTTGGCGGTACGAGCGGTAGGAAGAGGCTTGAAAGTGAAAATTTTTCAGTTTATTAAATCACCGCAGCGTTCATATGGGGAACAAATAGCACTTGAAAAAATAGGTGTAGAAATGGTTCAGCTAGGGACAGGTTTTACTTGGACCAAAACACCTGAGGAGCATAGAGAAGCATTAAAGAAGGCTTGGCCTATTGCAAAGGAAGCGGTTATGAGTGGGGAGTTTGATATTGTTGTTTTAGATGAGCTGAATAATGCTCTTGCAATCGATAAATTTCCAATTGACGATGTTTTACCTTTAAACGAGGTAATTGAATTAATAAAAAATAAACCAGAACATGTTCATCTCGTCATAACGGGAAGAGGTGCTAAACAGGAAGTGAAAGATATCGCTGATCTTGTTTCTGTTATTGATGCGGAGAAACATTATTATGATGAAGGTATTCCTGCAGTGAAAGGAATAGAGTTTTAGATTGCTATGAACGATCATATAGAAAATTTTGTTCAATAAGAAGAAATGAATCTCACCAAGGGTAAAGGCTAGGAGTGAAATCATGGGAAAAGGAATTCCGTTAATGATTCAAGGAACCCATTCGGATGCTGGAAAAAGCTCTATTGTAGCAGCCTTATGTAGAATTTTTCATCAAGACGGTTATAAAACGGCGCCATTTAAGTCTCAAAATATGGCTTTAAATTCATACATTACCGTTGACGGGAAAGAAATTGGACGGGCACAGGGTGTACAAGCAGAAGCTGCGGGTATTGTAGCAACGACGGATATGAATCCGATATTAATTAAACCAAGTGGCGTTACCCAATCCCAAATCGTTGTACATGGAAAGGCTTATAAAAATATGAAGGCAGGAGAATATCGACAGGATTTCTATGAACAGGGGCTGTCAATTATTCAAGAATCATATAATCGTTTGGCGAGTGAATATGAAAGAATTGTCATTGAAGGAGCCGGGAGTCCAGCAGAAGTTAATTTGAACGATCGGGAGCTTGTGAATATGCGTGTTGCAAAAATTGCGAACGCCCCTGTCATTTTAGTCGGGGATATTGAAAAAGGTGGTGTTTTTGCAAGCTTAGTAGGTACATTGCAGCTTTTAGAACCAGAAGATAAAAAACGGGTTATCGGTGTCATTATTAATAAGTTTAGAGGCGATGTTTCCTTACTACAGCCAGGCCTTTCCTGGTTTGAAGATTATACAGGTGTTCCGATTCTCGGTGTTGTCCCATATATAGATCATCTATTCATTGAAGCGGAAGATTCCGTCATTTTAGACCAATATACATCTATTCAAAATACAGAAAAAGATATTGATATAGCAGTAATACGTTTCCCGTTTATATCTAATTTTACAGATGTTGATCCTTTCTTTGCAGAACAGGATTGTTCCGTTCGTTATGTAAAAACGGTAGAAGAAATCGGACAACCGGATCTTCTTATATTGCCAGGCAGCAAAAATACGGTTGAAGATATGATGTTTCTTCACCAATCAGGGTTAGCAAATAGGATTCATCATTTAATGATTAACAACGGGACAATGATATTTGGCATTTGCGGTGGCTATCAAATGTTAGGCAATCAAATATCTGATCCAGCTGAAGTGGAATCATCCTATCAAATGATCGAAGGATTGGGACTAATTCCAATGCAAACAATCATGGCTAAAGATAAAACGACAGTTCGTTCAGAAGGAATTGCGATGATTGGAAAAGAACGTATTCATGTGGAAGGTTACGAGATTCATATGGGGCAATCAACGTTTCAGAAGGATTATATTCCTCTTATTGAATTATCCAATCGTTATGATGGAGCGATGACGTCAGACAAGAAAATTTTTGGCACCTATTTGCATGGTATCTTTCATAACGATGCATTCCGAGAAACAATCCTTAATGAAATAAGAATGAAAAAGGGGTTGGCTCCAATACGAAATCGAGCTTCTTTTAATCATAAAAGGGAAGAAGCCTTTGATATATTAGCCCAAGTTGTTCGTGAAAATATCCAATTGACACGTATTTATGAACTGATGGAGGAATTCCAAAAGGAGTGATGAGATGCGATTAATATCAATATGCCCGAGTAATACAGAATTGCTAGGGTACTTAGGTTTATCTTCATCTTTAGTAGGAGTAGATAAATATTCCGATTGGCCAGAGGAAGTGAAAACATTGCCACAGCTTGGCTCTGATTTAAGTATTGATATGGATAAGGTTGAAGAGTTAAAACCGGACTTAGTACTCGCTTCTCTTTCTGTTCCTGGAATGGAACGAAATATTGAACAATTAGAAAAACGAAAAATTCCATATGTTATTGTACCGAATCCAAAATCACTAACTGAAGTTGGGGATAGTATATTGTTTGTCGGTGACGTGACAAACACCGCTGATAAGGCAAGGAAATTGTATAATGAGTACAATCAAATACTTCAAAATTATCGCACTTTAAGTAAGCAAGTTGAAAAAAAGATACCGTTGTATTGGGAATGGTGGGCAAAACCAATTTTCACGCCTGGTGCGACCAATTGGCTAACGGAAATTAGTGAGCTTGCTGGAGGAAGAAATGTATTTGATGATATGCCCAAAGCGAGTGTAAAAACAGACTGGGAAGATGTTAAAAGCAGAAACCCAGAAGTAATATGCGTAGTTTGGGTTGGGGTAAAGAAAGAAAAAGTAAACCCAAAGGTAATTTTAAAAAGAGAAGGGGTAGAGCAGTTGGCGGCCATTCAAAATAATCAGCTGTACATACTAGACGAACCGTTATTTTGTCGACCTTCACCAAAACTATTAATGGGTTTAAGTAAAATCGCTAGTATCCTTCACCCACAAATATATCCATCATTTAATGAAAGTAAAGATCCGTTGTTAGAAACTTTAATATGATCAGCTTATCTTTCAGTCTAGTGAGTTAGTTCGAAACTACAGGAATACATTTACTAAAGAAAAAGAAGCTATTTTAAAATTCAAAATGGCTTCTTTATGTATTGAATAAATATTTTTCAAGAGTAGAAGAAATCTATCAAATACGATAAAATCCTTTTGTATTTTCGTAGAGAATTCTTTCAGTCTTTTCAAAAGTTAAGTCTTTTAACTGTGCAATTTTTTTAATAGAATGCTTCATCATTTTTGGAGCTGTCATTTGTCCTTCAAAAGGTCCTTCGAACGGCCAAGGACCATCCGTCTCTATCATTATTTGTGTAATAGGGTATAAACGAACGAGCTGCTGAATTTCCTTTTCATATAATACGTCGGGTGTGATTGAAATAAAATACCCTTTTTCCATCATCCGTCGAGTAACCGAATCATCTCCCTTAAACCAATGAAAATGAGCATTTTTTATGTCGTGCTTTTCAAGTAAATCACATGCAATTAAAGCATCTTCATAGACTGCATGAAGGACAATCGGTTTGTTCCATTTTGCTGCAAATGCCATAAATTGATCTAGTAACTGTACATAAGGCCCATAATCAAAAGGGGAGTCACTTTCCAAGCGTTTATAATAAGGTAATCCAACTTCACCAACAGCAACCATTTCATCTACATGACCTTCCATCCAGTCAAGTAGCTTAGTTACTTCATCATCGGAAGGGATATCTTGTTCTGGATGAAAGCCATAGGCGGGCTTTATACGTGAATCCTCTAATGAGTATCTGTGATTTTTTAAACAGGATTCCAAATTAAAAGAAACGGAAATTAAAGCATCCACCTGATGTTTTGAAAGGTCATCTAAGATCGCCTTTTGCTGTAGTGGATGATAATGATCAAGATGAATATGTGCATCAATCATCATACTTCAATTTCCTCCTTAATCGTTTGGAATATCTTTTGCTTCATTGTGAAAAACTCATTTGATTCTAACAAGCTTTCGTTTCTTGGTCTTGCAAAAGGAACTTTTATTTCAGCCTTCACCCTAGCTGGGCGCTTTGATAATATATAAATTCGATCCGCTAAAAATAAAGCCTCTTCAATACTGTGGGTTATAAACAATACAGATTTACGATTTTCTTCCCAAACTGATAGAAGCCATTTTTGCATTTTCAGTCTTGTAAATTCATCTAGTGCCGAAAAGGGCTCATCTAAACAGAGAATGCTTTGTTTACTTAATAATGCTCGTATAAAGGAAACCCGTTGCTTCATCCCACCAGATAACTCAATCGGATAGGAGTTCTCAAACTCATCTAATCCAACCTTTTCAAGCCACCTTTTTGCTTCCTTATAATTTGGCTTCCCATTTATCTCAGCAGCCAGTACAACATTTTCTAAAACAGTACGCCATGGAAAGAGGGAAGGCTGTTGTGGCATATAGCTAATAAAGCCTTTCTTTCCATTGATAACTTCTCCATTTAAAGAAATGGTTCCATGATCAGCTAGGAGATTTCCTCCGATTAACTGAAATAGTGTACTTTTTCCGCTTCCAGAAGGTCCAAGAATAGCAACAAATTCCCCTTCATCTACTTGCAAATTAATATCCTTCAATACCTGAAGATTCCCAAAGGTTTTATTTAATTCATGAATAGTTAACAACATGTTACACAGCCTCCTTTCTGCCTTTGACGACCATTTTTTCGATGAATCGGATGAGTCCAAATAATAGTAAGCTTAACAACATAATAAAGAAAATCGCGACAAATACACGATCGATTCGGAAAGAGGATTGTGCAAGGGTCATATATACCCCGATACCTGATTTTGCACCAAGCCATTCCGATATAACAGTCCCCATCACGCTGTATGTTGCGGCGATTTTCAGTCCTGAAAATAGAGAGGGGAGGGCATGAGGAAACTCAAGCTTCCAAAAAATTTGATTGCGTCTTGCGCCAACCATTTGCATGTAATGCTTTAGTTCTGGAGCGGTTTGTCTAAATCCGTCCATACTTGCTATTACAATAGGGAAAAAACATACTAAGCTAATAATAATTAACTTTGGTAAAATCCCAAAACCAAACCAAATGATTAGAAGGGGAGCAAGAACGATAGTTGGTATATTTTGAGATAAAATTAATAACGGATACAACACTTCATTTACTTTCGGTAAACGATAAAGAATGATGGAAATAATAAGACCAATACTACAGCCGATGAAAAGACCTAACATTGCTAAATAAATGGTTGAAAGTAAATGACCATAAAAATTATCAAAACCAATCATTGCTTCTTTGAATACATCACTAGGAGCAGGTAATAGCCACATTGGTGTTTGTGTAATCCGAACAAGTACTTCCCAAAGGATGAATAAAAAGAGGAGGAAAAGAAAAGACCTTCCTCCTCGTTTCCATGAGCCTTTCATTAACGATATTTCTCCGTCAATTTATCCATTGAAACACCATCAGGGTTAAAGGATATTTTCACTTGGGAAAGTACACCTGGACAACCTAATTCAATCATCTTTTCGTTCATTTTTTCGATAATCGAAAGTAACTCTGGAAGATTACCCTCCATCGTTGTTTCTAATGGATTAACTTGATATTTTACGCCTGAAGTGTCGATTACCGCAATCGCTTCGTCAACGTATGGAATGACACTTTCGCCATTATTTGTTTTAGGGATGATTTGTATACTAACTAATGCATTTGCCATTTGTTATCCGCTCCTTATTGAGGTAAAAATTCATTTGTGAATGCTTTTTCTGGATCAAATTCGCCTTCTAAAAAGCCATTGTCTTCCATCCAGTTCGCGTAGTTTCGCCACACTTCAAGCTTTTGTTCACCCCATCGAGGTGCATCATCTTGATATTTTGAGCTGAGCCATTTTTGACTCTCTACAACAAGCTCTGCATCAAGCTCAGGTACTGCTGAAGATAAAATACTTGCTGCTTCCTCAGGGTTGTCTATCGCAAATTGGTATCCTTTAGACGCAGCAGTAACAAATGCTTTAACGATTTCGGGATTTTCTGAAATCATTTTTTCATTTGTTGCTAGAACTGGTGTATAGTAATCAAGTTTTTCAGAGTAATCCGTTAAATAAACCATGTTAATCTCTTCTCCACGAAGTTCTGCCTCAATTCCAGTCCAACCATAGAAAACCCAAGCAAAATCAATACCTTGGTTTGCCATCGTAAAGAAGTCTGCATCTCCCGCATTGATGATTTCTAATTTATTAATGTCAGCATTTTCAACGCTCATTAATGTATCGATAATTGCTTGTTCAATTGGGGAGCCCCAACCGCCATAGGTTTTACCTTCAAAATCTTTCGGTGAAGTAATATTTAACTCAGCTGGTGAAGCGAATCCAGAAGTATTATGCTGAATAATTGCAGCGATAGAAACAATAGGTACCCCTTGAGTACGAGCCTGAGTGATTGATTCTTGAACACTCACACCAAAATCTGCATTTCCAGAAGCAATTAACTGATCAGCCCCAGCATCACCTGGCATGATAATTTCAACATCTAATCCTTGTTCTTCAAAGTAGCCATTCTCTTTGGCAACATAAAGACCAGTGTGATTCGTATTTGGTGTCCAATCTAACACAACGGATACTTTCTTCAGTTCTTTTTGAGTACTTGTTTCAGAAACGTTCTCGTTAGAATTGTTTCCTTCCGATTGTGATTGACAGCCGAAAAGTGCTAGAACTGTCATCAAAAGCAAGATCAATAATTTTTTCATGTTGTAATCCTCCAATAATATGAACTAAATCCATACTCGAAGAGAGGTGAGATGCCTGTTGCCCGTTAAAGCGGGAATAAAAAAACGTCTAGGATAGGGTATCCCAGACGTACACATAAACATTCAATTCAAATAGTAATAAATTTGAAAGTCGATGTTCCCTACGCTGGTATTAACCAAATCAGGTTCAAAGGGTTAGTATCTATCGGATACAATCTCAGCTGGCAAATACCAGCTCCCCCACATTCTTCTCGATATGAACTTGCAATCTCATTTTAACAATAAATGGGGGAGATTTACAATATGTTTACAATAAAACTTTTAAAATAGTAAAGCAAAATCCCTAGCAATTTAACAAATTGAATGTGATTTTTCAAGGAAATGATGGACAAATATGTCAAGAAACTAGTCTAATTGGAAGTTAATTTTTATATAATACATCGAACCAAATTTCTCTTTAGGAGGACAGAAGTGAAAAAGATTTTAGTTGGAATATTTATTATTTTATTCATGTTCCAAACGTCAACCTTTGCTCATTCAACTTTAACGAAATCATCACCAGCTGATGGTCAAATCGCAGGTAACAATTTAAACGAACTAATATTGGAATTTGATACACCAATTGAAAACACAAGTACAATAACGTTAATAAGTGAAACTGGCGAACAGATTCCAGTTGAAGTTTCGGTGGACAACAATACTATAGTTGGGAAAATCAATGCCCAGTTGAAGGAAGGAACATATCAAGTAAGCTGGGATATCGTAGGTGAGGATGGACATCCAATCAATGGTACATATTTATTTATGGTCGACGCATCCGAAACAACTCAATCTCCATCAGATCAGCTAGAGTCAGATAGTAGGGGATCATTTAACTGGATGGGTGTTGTTCTTGGTGTAATAGTCGTATTAATCATACTGACACTTTTTACAAAGAAAAGATAAAAAGAAAAAGAGGTAAGGAATTCTAAACCCGTACCTCTTTTAAAATGCTAACTTATAATAATTGGTCAACCTCGTCCTTAAGCTGTTTCGCGTCTAATTCAACTGGAAATTGGAATTCCTTTTCATTAATAAAAACAGCCGGTACCATTTTCACATTTCTCTTTACAGCCTCAGCGACGATTTGTAATCCAATATCAATCGTTTCAGGTTCTTCTTTTAAGCCATACTCTTCAACTAGCATTTTCTTTATTGTGTCGCTATCTTTTTCATGCCATTCACTCTGCTTAGCAAAAAAATCTTTCATTAATTCATAGATTTTCTCTGGGTCTTTATAGTCAAAGAAGCAATTTGCTAATGTACCATACAATAGCATTTCACGTGGTTTGTCAAAGTGTTTAATGATATATTGCACTTTACCATCTTGAATGTAGGATTTTAATGTTTGATCAGCATTTTCAAAAAAAGTTGCACAATAAGGACAAGCAAGATTTAGAAAAACTTCGACTTTTACGGGAGCATCAGATGAGCCATAGCTCAAATGTGTATTTTCAACTGTTACCGTCATTTTAAAACCTCCTATTTATTCAATGTTACTCGGGATAATAGCATCATCAACATTTACAGCATCTTTAACGCTAATTTCATTTTCTAATAAACCTGCTTTAAAGAATGTATCTGCTAACTGTTGTTGGCTTGTGATAATAGCATCATCAATTTTTTGTACACCAAATGTACGGCGATTGTTAGCTTGTTGAAGTGGAGCGACATCTAAACCTAATTCCTTAGCTAAGATTTCAGCAACTTCATCTTTATTTTCATTTGCCCATTGGTCAGCATTTTGTAATTCATCAAGGATGATTTTTGCTACATCAGGTTTTTCAGTTAATAATTTTTCGGTTGCAAAATAGAATGTACGGTTTTCTGTTAAATCAGAACCACTTACGATTGTCCGTGTTTCGATTGTGTTTTCAACGATTGCTAAATATGGATCCCATGAACCATAAACATCAAATTCACCTTTAGTGAAAGCAGCTAAGCCTTCAGCAGCATCTTTGTAGAATACGATTTCAACCTCGTCTTGTGAAATGCCAGCTTGTTCTAATGCAACAAGTAATAAGTAATGTTGGTTACCGCCTCTAGTTACACCGATTTTTTTACCTTTTAAATCCTCAACTGTTTCAATATCGGATTCGGCTTTTGCTACTAAAGCAACACCCTCTGGATATGGTGCTTCAGAAGCTACATAGTTTAATGGGTGACCACCAGCTTGCATAAATACCGCGTTACCATCAGAAGCGTGACCAAAATCTATATTGTCTGTTAGCAATGCTTCAAGTAAAACTGTACCAGTAGGGAATACTTTCCATTCTACTGTATAACCAGCTTCTTTAAGCGCTGTATCAAGATTACCATGTTCTTTTAAAATGTTAAGTGTATTCCCTTTTTGATAACCAATTCTAATAACACCTTTGTCTGCAGGTGCAGAACTTTCACCATTAGTAGAGTTGTTTGATGTGGTATCAGTAGATTCATTGTTTGCTGACTCACTGCTTCCACAAGCTGCCAAAATTAATACGAAAATCGCAGTAATTAATAATAATAATGTTTTTTTCATTCTAATTTCCCCTTAAAATTTGATTCAGTATTTTTTGCTCGTAATAAGTGAATTTTTCATCACGTTCACGAGGTCTTGGTAAATCAATAATCTCATCTAATTGGATAGACCCTTTGTCGATGACGATAACACGATCTGCAAGTCGAACTGCTTCTGTTACATCATGGGTAACAAGAAGGGAAGTGAACTTTTGTTGTTGCCATAGGTCTTCGATTAAATTTTGCATTTCAATGCGAGTTAAAGCATCTAGAGCACCAAGAGGTTCATCAAAAAGCAATATATCTGGATTGCTCGCTAATGCTCGGGCAAGGGCGATACGTTGTTTTTGACCGCCAGACAATTCATCAGGCCAGTCACCCTGTTTATCAATCAATCCTACTTTTTTAAGGGAGGTCTGTGCAACATCATTGCTAACGGCCCCAAGTTCTATATTTTTAATAATACTTTTCCAAGGAATTAAGCGATCATCTTGGAACATAATGCGAATTTTTGGATTGTTATTTCCGATGCCAGAAAAGGAAAGGGTACCATTTGTAATTGCTTCAAGCTTAGCAATCACTCTAAGTAATGTACTTTTCCCACATCCACTACGACCAACAATTGCTGTAAAACTTCCAGGATTAATTGATAGATTAATATTATGTAGGACTTCATTATCCCCATAACTTTTACTTACATTCTTTAATTCAAGGCTAAACATCCGTGACACCTCAATTTCTTCACTTTATTTCTTACGAAAAGCTGGATGCCATTTTAATAAGCGATGTTCAAATAGCTTGGCAATTAAATCAGATAGTTTCCCCAAAATGGCATATAGAACGATTGTTAATACGATAATGTCCATTTGCATGAATTCGCGAGCGCTCGTTGCCATGAAGCCAATTCCAGCGTCAGTACCAATCGTTTCAGCAACAATTAAAGATACCCACATTACTCCTAATGCATATCGAATCCCTACTAATATAGAAGGAAGAGCACCAGGTAATATAATATTTGTAAATAATTTCCCTCGGGATAGTCCGTAAACATTTCCCATTTCAATTAGTTTTCTGTCTACATTTTTTATTCCATTAAATGTATTGATATAGATTGGGAACATCACGCCAAGGGCAACTAAGAAAATCTTTGCATCCTCGCCAATCCCAAACCATAAAATAACAAGTGGAATTAATGCTAGATGGGGGATTGTTCGAATCATTTGAACGGTTGTATCAATAGTTCTTTCAAAGAAAAGAACTGTCCCATTGATTAATCCTAGAATAAATCCAATCACTCCACCGATGATAAAGCCAATCAAAGCTCTTTGCGTACTAATCAACACATGTGTTTGCAAATCACCTGATTCAGAAAGTCGAATTGCAGCATCCACTACCTCAAGTGGTGAAGGTAATAATGTGGTTGTAATAATTTTATATTGTACGAGTAATTGCCACAAAATCACTATGAAAATAGGTAAAACCCACGGTACGAGACGATTATCATACCATTTTATATCTTTTTTACCTTTATTCAATAAATCACCCACTTATCATCATAAATAGAAATATTATGTAACAAAATTATTTTAGCAATCCCTAGTAAAATTGTAAATATTTAATTTCGGTAATATAGATAGGTTTAGTAGGTTTTTATGTAGAAGGAATGTATTTGAATCATAAATCCGTAGTTATAAAAGGGGAGAAGTATGAAAAATGCACTCATTAACCCCAACAATGATTATCCTCATTAGTATTAGTGTTACTTCGACTTTGACAGGATCGAAAATATGCGAATAAAGACAATACAACTGATAATGTAATTTTATCTATTACTACTTCTCTAACAACTAAATTGGATAACAATTGTTTAGGGTTGTGTTATTCAACCATATCATTTTACAAGAAAATTATGGTAACATAACACAATAAATCATAACAATGCTTATAAGAATTGTAAACAATATAATCCTATTAAATATATTGTATTAATATGAATTAAACCTTTAATAAAATTCATTAATGTTATTAATCTGCAAATACTGATTTTTATTTGTTTGATGTGGAACTTTTTTACAGGCCATTCGTATTAAGAATAAACAATGATTTCAATGGGGGAATAAATGTTGAGTAATCAAGGATGTATAAAATGTGGAAGTAAAAACGCAGATACAAAAGAAGTAGCTATGACGGGAACTGGGCTTTCTAAAATGTTCGATATACAGCACAATCAATTTGTTGTAGTGTATTGTAATAATTGTGGGTATTCAGAGTTCTATAATAAAAATTCATCAAGAGGTTCTAATATTCTCGATTTATTCTTTGGTGGTTGATTTAATTTTCTAGTTGTAATAACCATTCACACCATCAGGCGCTTAACCATACATGGGTAAGTGCTTCTTTTCTAGTTTAGGATACTTTAAGGTTCATACTGTCGCACTATCTTGAAGAAACGTACCAGAAGGGATGATTTCGATTGCAAGAATATGCTAATAAACAAGTCTTAATTGATGAAATTACTAAAAGAGCAAAGTTATTTATCAATGAATTTCGAACTGTTAATAATCTTGATAAAGATATTTTAGTAGATGGAGTGGACAAAACACCATTTCAGATGATCGCTTATCAATTAGGATGGATTAATTTAATATTATCTTGGGAACAGGATAATAAAGAGGGAAAAGAAGTCATAACTCCGACGCCAGATTATAAATGGAATAACCTGGGCGGACTTTATCAGAGTTTTTATGATCGATATGCAGATGATTCGATTGAAATGTTAATTAATATGTTTGAGCAAAATGTTAATAATATCATTCAATTAGTAGAGAGCTATAATGATGCAGAATTATTTGAGCAAGGAGGTAGACAATGGGCAACTACTACTCCTTCTAATTGGCCCATTTGGAAATGGATACATATTAATACAGTTGCACCATTCAAATCCTTTAGAGCGAAAATAAGAAAATGGAAAAGGATGAGAGGAATATAACAGTCGCTCAGTGTCATACATGACCATTTATCAGTCTTTGCCGACGATTGTACTTCTTCTCTCTAAAAACACAACATCTTTCCAAACACCATCAAGTTTAGCTATTTTTTCTCGAATCCCAACAATTTTAAATCCGTTCTTTCTATGTAGCTGAATGCTTGCCGTATTTTCCTCGAAAATTTTGGCTTCAAGAGTCCAAAATCCTTGTTCTTCGGATTGGAGGATTAAATTTTGTAAAAGGTATGTGCCGATTCCTCTGCCCTTAGAATCTGGATGGATATAGATGCTGTCTTCACCTACACCTGCGTAAACTTCTCTAGTAGATACTGGTGTTAGTTTACACCAGCCCAAAATCTTTGAATTCTCTTCTGCGACAAGTGTGCATGCTATATTTGCATTTCCAAACCATTGTTCAAAAGAAGAGGGGACATTCGTTTCAAAAGTAGCCATTTTTGTTGCAATACCAGCCTCATAAATGGATCTTATTTGTTCCCAATCCTTCTCCATCACTTTTCTAATTTGAAGCGACATTACACATTACCTCCAATTCATAAAAATGTAATTTAATTCTAATCGTTTTACTTGTAAAATGCAAATAAATACAGTATAAATTACTTAAGAGGTGGAAGTTATGGAAATAAGTCGCGATATTTTTCATGTATTAACAAGAAGATTTGGTTTACTTAATAAAAATTGTTGTACAGTGGGTAATTTTGAAATTTCATTAGTTCAAAGTCATATCCTTTATGAAATTGATAAACAAAAAGAGCCGTCTATGCAACAGATTGCAGATACATTAGCAATGGATATCACCACATTTAGCAGACAAATACAAACTTTAGTAAAGATGGAATTAGTGAAAAAAACCCCTTCACCGTTAGATAAGCGAGTGTCTATATTAAGCCTTACGGTACAAGGGAAATTTGTCGCAACAAGCATTGATCATTCTATGAATGCATATTTAGAAGAAGTTTTTTCTCATATGAATGAATTTGAAAAGGAAACGGTACTACGATCATTGCAATTATTGAACGATTGCATGGCAAAGACCTCGGTTTGTTGTACGCCATTATATTAATGGTAATGTTGTTTTAATTTTCGGGTCTAATACTTGTAATTTACAAATAATAAGAGTGGTTGGAGGTTTTAGGATGAATAAATTAGAGTTCGATATTATCGACTCAAGTAAATGTTGTGGTCCAACAGAAAAACAGGAAGCCATGAGTAATTGTTGTAATACATCAACTCAATACAACCGAGTCAAACCTTCGCAAGAACTTTTTACACATTTACCAATTGTAGTTATTGGTGCAGGACCAATCGGTTTAGCTGCTGCTGCTCATTTAGTAGAGCAAGGTCAAAACTTTATTCTGTTAGAATCAGGTTCTCGTGTTGGAAGTCACATTTTGCAGTGGGGGCATGTTCGATTATTTTCCCCTTGGCAATATAATATTGATAAAGTGGCGAAGAAGTTGTTAGAGAAAAGTGGTTGGATTGCTCCACCTGAAGAAAAGCTTCCTATTGGTAAAGAAATCGTTGAACAGTATTTAGAACCGTTAGCAAACTTACCTGAAATAAAAGACCGTATTTTATTTAACTCAAAAGTCATTGCTGTTAGTAAAAAAGGCTTTGATAAAATGAAGAATACTGGAAGAGAAGATGTACCTTTTGTTTTATATGTGGAGCAACAAGGTGATACAGAAAGAATTGAAGCAAGAGCAGTAATAGATGCAACAGGTACATGGTCTAATCCAAACCCGGTCAATGCAGATGGCATATGGACGGCAGAAGAAATCCTACTAAATAAATCGATTCATTACGGTATTCCGAATATTCAAGGGAAGGATCGAGATAGATATTTAAATAAACGAGTTGCTGTAATTGGAGGGGGCCATTCTGCAATTAACACCATTCTAGAACTAGTAGAATTAGGTGAGCAAGTAGAAATTTATTGGGTGATGAGAAAAGCAAAAGTGGAAGATGCATACGGTGGAGAAGAAAAAGATGCGTTGGAAGCAAGAGGGGAATTAGGAAAGAGAATTCATCAGCTTGTGGACGAAGGACGCGTGAAAGTTTTCACTCCTTTTAAAATTTATCAATTAAAACATACAGAAATGGGTATTGATTTAATCGGTGAATACAAAGGTAAAGCGTTTATTCTTTCAGGAATGGAAGAGATTATTACGAACACAGGTAGTCGCCCGGATTTTTCATTTTTACGTGAACTTCGATTAAGTGTGGATGCTGTAACGGAAAGTGTAGAAGCGTTATCGCCATTAATTGACCCTAATCTTCATAGCTGTGGAACAGTTAGACCACATGGGGAAGAAATTTTAAGACAACCTGAAAGAAACTTCTACATTGTTGGAATGAAAAGCTATGGTCGCGCTCCTACTTTCTTAATGGCAACAGGGTATGAACAAGTGCGATCGATCGTTGCTTATTTAGTAGGAGATATTGAGGCATCCAAAAAAGTTGAACTTGAATTACCAGAGACAGGTGTGTGTAGTTCGACATTAGTCACAACTAATAATAATTCTAGTTTTTGTTAATGTAAAATCAATTGTAAAAATAAATGGCATAGCTCTATTTTAGGGTTATGCCAATTTTATATTGGTATGCTTAAGATGTTTGCTCTAATTAATTGAATCCTTAATTTAGAAGATATATAGTAAAATTAATCATACATATTGGAGGTTCGTGATGAACATAAGTTTATTATTAGGTGCAGTTTTAGCCTTTCTAGGAGTAACACTTGGTGCATTTGGTGCCCATGCCTTAAAAGATAAGTTTCCAGAACCCCGCCATGAACAATACTGGAACACAGCGGTGCAATATCATATGTACCATGCTTTAGGAATGATAGCAATTGGAATTTTATCGATGGATGCCTTATTAGGGACGTCAGCCTTACTTTCTTGGGCGAGCTATTTAATGTTTGCAGGAGTTATATTCTTTAGTGGAAGTCTTTATGTACTCGCTGTAACTGGAGTTAAAAAACTAGGTGCCATTACGCCAATTGGTGGGGTATTATTTTTAGTTTCATGGTTACTAGTTGCAATTGAAATTTTATCATAAATAAATGCATAAAAAAGTGAGAACGACCGACTTCCATTCGTTCTCACTTTTTATTTATCTTAGGGGAAATTCACAAATTAATTCAAACTCTCTTTCAAACTAGATAACGATACTTCACGTTCATTTGCTGGATCATCTAAAGGATAAATTCTTGCAGTTTCTTTCTTTTCATCTACATGCTGAATAAAGACTCGCTCACCGTTGTAAAATACGTTTGCAATTACTGGTGATTCTGAGATTTCCTGAGCTCTTTGTACATTCATCCAATCATCCTCCTTGTTAGTTGTGCAAATGACCTCTCAACACAATTATTTACTTACTGGATTATAAAATATTCTTCAAAATTTATTTTTACAAATGTGTAATAGTGGTAATTTTTGAGAAAAATGATAAGGGAAATTCTGAATGAGAGAAATAATCTTGATAATGAGGAGATGCGATGAATGAACATGGAAATATTGAAATACACAAGCCTTACGACAATCAAAAATTAAGAAGAGCTCCTCATTTACCGTGGGTGATGAAGCAAACGTGGAGCGATATTTTATTTGTTCACTATCCTGTAAAAAGGGAGTTATTAGAAAGACTTATACCAAAAGCTTTAACGTTAGATACCTTTGATGGTTATGGATGGGTGACCATTGTGCCATATCTGACAAGTACCATGCGTATGAAAGGGTTACCTGCAATTCCTGGTATGCAGAGTTTTCCTGGGTATAATATCCGAACTTATGTAACATTTAATGGAAAACCAGGTGTTTACTTTTTCGGTCTTACTGCGGCAAATTGGATTAGTGCAAACATGGCAAAAATCTTTTTTAACTTACCCTATTACTATGTAGCTATGAATTTTCGTCGTCAGGGAAATAGAATTGAATTTGGTGGTGAGACAATAGGGGAGGATGCGCTTATTTGTCAGTACAAACCAATAACCGAAAAGTTTCTTGCGAGAAAAGGGTCTTTAGATGAATGGTTGGTAGAGCGCTATTGTTTATATACGACTAATCAGAAAGGAGAACCGCTTCGATGTGATATATTGCATCAGCCTTGGCTATTACAAAAAGCGGAAGCAAGTTTTTTTCATAACGAATTACTATCAAAATATAAAATTTTGCCCGAATCCACTGACCCTATTTTACATTTTTCTAATAAAGTGGTTGTTCGGATTTGGCCCCTCGTTTCTGCAAATAAATATTGATGAAGCATAAAAGGTCATTCTAGTAATAATACTTTCATAAAAAAGCAAACCTTTCTTATTTTAAAACGTATAGTAAAATGAAACTAACTTATTGAATGGGGTGTTATTTTGAAAAAATCTTTCATACTGCTATTATTTGCATTTAGTGTGATTCTAGCAGGTTGTCAAAGTGAAGAAGAAAATTTAGTCGATGAACTTTTTAAAAATGCTGAAGAAATGTTAAATAGTGACGAACTAATTCAAGGTGCTGAGGAATTTATCAATAGTGATGAACTTAAAAATGGTACAGAACAATTTATCAATAGTTTTAATGAAGTAGCAAACCAACTTGGTGAACAGCTAGAGAATGGTCAAAACTTTTTAAATCTATCTGAGACAGAGATTTTTGGGTATGTTGCTACTTACTTGGACGTGCCGTTAGATTATTTAATCATTGATGCCTACCCAAATGGCGATAAAATTAGCATTGAAGTTCGACAAAATAACGAGGCAATGGGTGTAGGTGATCCTAATGTTACACCTCTACTAGGTATGTTTGAAGTCCGAACAGATGGAAAACTTTACGTAATGGATCAGTCATCAGGAGATTACGTACCAGTTAACTAATAGTAGGAAAATGAGCATTCCGTTAAGGAGTGTTCATTTTTTTTCGGAGTTATTAAAATCCTTGTTGCATTTTCGATAGTCAATTGAGTAAATATTCATCTTTTGTCCAAAAATGATAATAAATGAATGCAAAGGAATGAGAAAGATGGCAATGTGTCCTTTATGTAATTCCATTAAAGAATTAGAAGCCTACTGTCCAAAATGTCAAAAAAGATTGGAGGATTCGGGAAAGGTATCCGATTATCTTGATCCCTATGGTCACTACAATGATGAAGAAACGGTGAAAATGGGGGATGGCTACCCATTTACAGCAAAAGATCAAATTTGCCCACATTTAATGGTTTGCACAGATTGTGGGCATGATGAAGTGCGATTTATACAGGAAGAATAGAAGCGAAAAAAATGAGCAACTTTGCAAAAGGTCCCAAACCCATTGCAAAGCTGCCCTGAAATATCACTTAGTTATACCATTTTTGTTTCATTTCTTTTGTTTGTATCAGTTTTTTCTGTTTTCGGCTTTACATGCTGTTTTGCAATTTCGGAATTCATTTGTATTGTAGCTGAACCCAAATTATTATTCATTGCAGCTTCTGCATTAAATTTACCTTCTTCTTTCTTCATACAAATCTCCTCCAATTTTACGTATGATACAACTTATTTTGCTCAAGGAGCTGAATTAAATGTACAAAGAAAAAATTATATGTCTTTTTGCTACAGCTTTACTATAATTCGACCTCTTGCTTTTCCTTCTAATAAAGTAGGAAGTGCATCAGGTAGCTCTTGAAGTGTCACTTCTTGTTGGATAAAATCATCTAAGTTTGTAGGTTTGAAGTCTGTTGAAAGGCGTTCCCATGTTTTTGCACGAGTTTCCATCGGGCAATAGACAGAATCTACACCAAGTAAATCCACACCTCTTAAAATAAATGGAAACACAGTCGTTGGTAGCTTTGTGCCAGCTGTTAATCCACAAGCTGCAACCGCCCCACCATATTGAATTTGACTAATGACAGAAGCAAGTATTTCACCACCAGTTGAATCAACTGCAGCTGCCCATTTTTGTTTACATAATGCTTTTATTTTTCCATCGTAAACGTCTTCGCGTGAAAGGATTTCATTTGCCCCAAGGTTCTTTAAATACTCTGATTCTGAAGCTTTCCCAGTACTTGCTTCAATTTGATAACCACGAGCTGCAAGAATGGAGATGGCAAAGCTACCTACACCACCAGTTGCACCTGTAACTAAAACAGGTCCTTTATCAGGTGTTAATCCATTCTCTTCTAGTCGTTGAACACATAATGCTGCAGTAAAACCAGCAGTACCAATTGTCATTGCTTCTTTTAACGTTAGCCCTTTAGGAAGAGGAACAATCCAATCAGCTTTTACTCTGGCGTATTCACTATAACCTCCAAAATGAGAAACCCCAATTTCATAGCTTGTAGCGATGACCTCATCACCTTCTTTAAAACGAGGATCTTCAGAAGATACGACAACACCAGCTAAATCAATGCCAGGAACAAACGGATAAGACCTTACAATATTTCCATTTGGTATACTAGCTAAACTATCTTTGTAATTAATACCCGAATAGGAAACTTGAATTAACACTTCACCCTCAGGCAAGTCTTGAACTGTTAATGATTGCACCTTTACTGTGAAATTTTCTTCTTCTTTATTTACTACAAGCGCGTTAAAAGTTTGTGACATATTCCATCCCCCCAAAAAATATCTATTCACCTATTTTAATATTACTATATTTGCTCATTTTATAAATATTAATAAGACCTAATCCTTGAAGGGAAAGGGTTTAATAAAAAGGAACAAAAAAGGAAACTCTCTAATGTTCCCGAGTTTCCTTAATTTAAACTTTATGCAAATATGTTTTTCGGTTTTCTTACTAGCGCCATTACACCAGCGATAACGAGTAAAATTGCTGGTATTAGATAAAATAATGAAATACATATAATGCCCCCAACTGCGGCAACAAGCATTAAAATACCGCCAATTTTATCCTTTGTTCGAACTAAAATACAGCCAACAATAGCGATGATAGAGAATAACACAGCGCCCCATCCTAAGCCAGTTACTTCACTTTCACCAGTTGAAGAAAATGCTGCATCAATACCGCCAATAAATAATGCCATAATAGCACCGATAAAGCCGAAGATTCCACCGAGTAATCCGAGTATAAATTCTGGTGTTCGTTTCATATTTTGACTCCTTATGACTAAAGATTTATTTCAGAAAAATGATTTCAAAGGTAGTACTACAATAAATATTTTTCCTCAAAAAGAGAAAAAAATTACTATTTAGTTTTGGTTTCATTGTTAATATTAAGCAATAAAATAAAGCTTCTAAAGTAGGGGAAGCTACTTTAAAAGCCTTTGTCGTTACATATATTTGATAATTATTTTTTATTTTTCTTTTTGTTTTGTTTTGCTAATTCACGAACTTCATTTACATCAAGTTCTTGAGCAATTTCTTGATTTTTAAGGTTGTTGTTGTTGTTGTTGTTTTGGTTATTTTTTAATTTATTTTTCTTTGCCACGAAAGTTTCACCTCCGATTTTTATTGTGTACGGGTTCGGTTTAGATTATCCATGTTTTTTACTCGAGCTAACCTCGGTAAAATTGCTCAACAAAACGTAACTTTTCAACAAATACCAAGTCCAATGTTATAGAGGAGGCTGATTGAATTGAAAAGGTTATTAACGATATTCCTGTTAATTAATTTGTTCATCTTAACAAGCTGTGGTACGGGAAGTTCAAATGAAAGTTTAAAAATCGCGAACGATGTAGAATATGGTAATGAAGACTACCAAACAATCGTGTCTTCGAATAATCAGTTAGGGTTTGAACTAATGGAAGAAGCTGAAAGAGATGATAACGGTAATATATTTATCTCACCAACAAGCTTAGTAATGGCATTATCAATGGTCTATAACGGAGCAGATGGTGTGACAAAAGAGGAAATGGCTAATGTATTACATATTGAAGGGATTGACGCAGAAGAGTTAAACAAAGCAAATGCGTCTCTAATGTCGATATTGTTTCAAAATACAAAGGATGTTCAATTAAATGTAGCTAATTCCATTTGGCTCAATGAACACTACCATTTCCAAGAAGCTTTTGCAGAAAAGAACAAAGATTATTTTAATGCAGAGATTAGGGAAATCAACATATCCGATCCCGAGGCGCCTAACACAATGAATGATTGGGTAAAAAATGCAACAAACGGAAAAATCAATCAAATAGTTGAACCACCTATAAACCCTGATTTAGTTACGATTTTAATCAATGCAATTTATTTTAAAGGGAACTGGACACATCCATTTAATAAAGAGCAAACAGAAAAAAGCATTTTTACTTTAGAAAGCGGCAATACAAAAGAAGTATCCCTCATGAGATTAAATGAAAAATTAGCTTATATGGAAAACGAAATGTTCCAAGCGGTTTCACTCCCATATGGAGACGACCAAAACTTGAGCATGAAAGTTTTTTTACCGAGAGAAAATGTGCCTATTTCACAATTTGAAAAACTTCTCAATAATACGAACTGGGAGAAATGGAAATCGGAATTTAATGAAAAAGAGGGCACTATCCTTCTTCCACGTTTTCAGTTGGAATATGAAGCTTTATTAAATGATACATTGAAAACACTTGGTATGCCGAGCGCTTTTGATAATGCGAATTTCTCGAAAATGATTGAAGAAAAAGTCCCTCTTTGGATAAGTAAAGTAACACAGAAGACATTTATTGATGTAAATGAAGAAGGGACTGAAGCCGCAGCGGCAACCTCTGTTGAAATCGTAACTGAGAGTGCATCGGCTGAAATGCCATTTTATATGGAAGTGAATCGACCTTTCTTCATAGCAATCACAGATGATAAAACAGGAGTTGTTCTATTTATGGGCTCAATTTCGAATCCAATGGAAAAAACGATTACCCAGTGAATTAATGTTAAGGAAATTAGATAGGTGGTGAGTGAATTGAAAAAACTATTAATCATTATGATGATGCTTTCTTTACTCCTTGTTAGTTGTGGAACTACTAGTACTTCAAGCGACAGTCTGAAAATTTCAAGCGATGTGGAATTTGGGAAAGAGGATTACCTTAATATCGTGTCTTCTAATAACGAATTAGGTTTTCAACTTCTAGCAGAAGCTCCTAGGGATAAAGAAGGGAATATCTTTATTTCACCGACAAGTTTATTTATGGCTCTCGCTATGGTCTATAACGGCGCGGACGGAGAAACAAAAGAAGAAATTTCAAATGTTTTAAATGCAAATGGACTTAATGCGGAGGATATAAATAAGGCTAATGCATCATTAATGACCATCTTGAGTGAAAACGCAGAGCAAATTCAACTAAGTATTGCGAATTCCATTTGGTTAAATGAAAGCTATCATTTCCAAGAAGAGTTTGCCTCAACTAGTCGAGATTATTTTAATGCGGAAATCAAAGAAATTATTATAGAGGATGCTCAGTCACCAAAAGTAATCAATGATTGGGTTAATAAAGCAACAAATGGAAAAATAGGAGAGATTGTCGGAGAAGAATTAAATCCTGAATTTGTGACAATGCTCATCAACGCTATTTATTTTTACGGTGGTTGGACATATCCCTTTGAGGCCTCATTGACTAAAGCGCATGAGTTCACTTTGGAAGGTGGCTCTACAAAAGATGTGCCATTAATGGAATTGCATGAACACCTATTTTATATGGAAAATAACCTATTCCAAGCAGTGTCGCTTCCTTATGGACAAAATGAAAATATAAGAATGGAAGTTTTTTTACCAAATGAGAGCATAAGTTTAGGTGAGTTTGAAAAAATGCTCACATATGAAAATTGGCAGGAGTGGCGTGGGAGTTTTGCTGAAACGGAAGGCACCATTTTACTACCGAAATTCAAACTAGAATATGAAGTGGAGCTAAAGGAAACATTAGAATCGTTAGGTATGTCATCAGCATTTAACAAAAATGCGAATTTCTCAAATATGATTCAGGAAGCACAAGAAATAGCGATTAGCAGTGTAAAACAAAAAACATTTATTGATGTAAATGAAGAAGGTACAGAGGCTGCAGCAGTCACTTCTGTAGAAATGGAAACAGCAGCTATGCAACCAATGTACGATCCATTTCATATGGAAGTGAACCGTCCATTTTATATCTTCATTGTAGATGAAAAAACGGATGTAATTTTATTTATGGGGTCCATTACAAACCCGCAAGAGTAAACTTTTATTGCGGTAGATCTTGTAAACAGCCATAATGGAATCTAGACAGATTTTTCAGGAATGTCTTTTTATCTTCGTTGAATGAATCGTAGGATTTATTTTCATACTGAATTCATCGACCAATTAAGGGAAATAAAATAATGTTGGAAAAACTGCATGAACTGTCTATGGATTGGTAAAACAATAATATGTAACTTTTTTAAAGTGAGGTAATAGCAATGGAAGAAATTAAAGTCGGAGAAATATTTACAATTGGCGATGAGGAAAATGAAGAGCATGAAGTTGAAGTGCTAGCGTCTATCAATATTGAAGGTACTCAGTATGTAGCGGTAGGCTTTGTAGAGGACTTGCGAGAAGAAACAGAAGAAGACATCGACGTATTCTTCTTAAAAGTCGATGAAGAAGGCGATTTTGAAGCAATTGAAAGTGACGAAGAATTCGATAAAGTCTCAGCAGCATTTGATGAGGTTTTGGATGACGAGTCCAACTGAGAATTGAAAAAATTAGCTTAGAGCTGTCCCTTAATGAAGGGCGGCTCTTTTTTAAATAAATCGATTATGTTGTACATAGGACCTATTTAAAAGAGAAAAAGTATATGTAATGAAAAGTTGAACTTAAGAAAGGTGAGATACATTGAAAACAGCTGTATTCTTAGATAGAGATGGTGTTATTAATGAGGTGTTAACAAAGCGAGTGAAATTTGTTAATAAACCTCGTGATTTATACTTTTTACCTAAGGTTCCTGAAGCGATTAAGAATTTAAATGAGTACTTTGATTATATATTTGTCGTGACTAACCAAGGTGGAGTCAGTTTAGGCTTTATGCGGGAGAAGCAGCTTCAAAAAATTCATGAGCATATGATGGCAGAGCTAAGAAGGGTGGGTGCTGTAGTTCACGATGTAGCTTATTGCCCTCATAAGCCGAAAGAGGGTTGTTTGTGTAGAAAGCCAAACTCGAAGTTAATCGAGGACTTAGCAAAAAAATATGATGTTGAACTAGAAAAATCCTATATGGTGGGTGATACGGATACAGACATACTAGCTGGGAAAAAGGCAGGGACTAAAACAGTATTTATTGGCGACGATGATGGACTAGCGGATGCTGTTTATCCTGATTTGTACAGTGCGAGTGAATGGATTATTAGGGAAATGAAGAAGGGTGAGCACTAATAAATTGCGGTGAAGTTTTGAAAGACTTCTTTTAATAGGTTTTATTTGAAAGCATGTCGGTATTAAGTTAAAGGGCCAGAGTTAGGGATGGTCGTTAAAAAAGTAATAACAGTTTTGTTCCTACTGCTAAATTACCCTCCAAACCCACTTTGATTTCTTTATTTATGTTAAAATAACTAACAAGTCTTAATAGTAGTATTTCGGAGGTGATTAATTTGTTTATCGGGATTTTGGCCCTTTTAACTATAGTGGTATGGTATATACAAATTAATGAATTAATTAAACCCGAAGAAAAGAAAGACAATAGAAAAGTAATATTATTAACTGCCTTTGGGTGCTTGTTAACAGCATTTTTAACCATTAAACTTTTTCAAATGTTTATCGCTTAAATATTAATCGCGACTACCATTTAAGAAGGAACCTCTTTTGGCTTTAATTTGCTCATATTACGAACAACGTAGTTAATGTACATGAGTGCCTTACTAATTTTTCAAAAGCGAATTAATCTGTTCAATCAACTCACTTTCTGTACTTTCATGTAAATTTTTATACCAATCTATCTCATTATCGGTTAGGTTATCGTTAATGTGCGTCACATACTCATTTACAAACTTTATATCTTTCAAAATGGATGCTACTAAATCTGGCTGCATATCAACCTGTCTGAGTCCGTTTCCAATAGCCTGTAACGTATCACTTAATAATGCTAATCGACTATTAATTCTAGAAATTTCTAAACTTGCATCAAGGTATTTTCCAGAGTATTCATATAACAGCTCGCTTGAAGGATCGCTATTAGATAAAAAAGAATATTTAGTACTGTAATCTGAACTAAGACTCAGAACAGTCCGGAATTCCGTTTTATAAAAATAGCCTAATCTTGATTGTAGTTTCGTTATTTCTGTATGTTGCAGGTAAGATAGGAATACCAAAATAACTAATAATAATGGAAAAATATATTTCTTACAAATTTTTAACATAATTACTCACCAACTACTAATTATGTTTATTTCTTTTTACCAACAATTATATGTTAACACATTTCTAAATAATGTAAAATAAGTGATAATTAGGTTTACTAAAGTTCTAGGCTATTAAAGGCAAAAAAGAGACGGTTGAAAACATTCCGCTCTTTTTACTCGTTAGTATTTCAATTTATGTTAAAACCAACTTGATTTATTGTCCCTTTTTTCTACGAACTGTGATTGATTCTCCAGCAATTCCCCAATTATCCGTATGAACCTCATCAATAACTACTACAGTTGTATTGGGATTTTTATCTAATACATCAACAAGTAGTTGTGTAGCACCTTTAATAAGTGCAGCTTTTTTTTCAGGTGTAACGTTTTCGTTTGTAATTTTAATGTTTACGTATGGCATAATCATTTCCTCATTTCCTTTTTATTGTATAGGTGAAGTTTCAAGATTGGTCTTTTTTGTCAAATCGAATTCCACTAATAAGGAACAGTGCTCCAACAAATACTACACTGGCTGCTCCTATTAAAGCGGCGTTATAACTTTGAGTGAAAGACGTTAAAATTCCAGCGACTGTTGGCCCAATCATTTGGCCAGTTGCATAAATAGCTGTAAGATAACCAATGATTCGACTGCTATTTGTTGGACTCATTTGGCGCACTAATGTTGTAGCAAGTGTGGTAATCCCCATGAATGTTGCTCCAAACAATAATGCACTGATGAATAGGCTCGTTTGAGTAGACCAAAATACAGGTAGGGCAATACCAATGGCTTGTAGAATCATTGATAAAACTAATGATTTTACAAACCCATACTTTTTGGCAAGGGATGACCAAACAAAACAGGAAGGAATTGCCCCAAAGCCAACAACTATCCAAACTAAAGATGAATCAATATGAAAAGTAGATGTGTTTTGGGCAATCGATACGATAAATGTACCTGTTACAATGTAACCTAAACCTTCTAATCCATAGGCAATCATTAACCAAGGAAGCCATTTAACGGGTGGCACTGGTAGTTCATTTACAGGATTTTTCTTATTTACTTCAGTACTTATAGAATCATTTAGCCATCTCCATACAAATACTGATAAAAGTGTGCTAACAATAGCTAGTCCTATCCATACACCTTCCCAGCCGAATGAACTGTTTAAACTCGGTATGAAAAATGTTGAAAAAAAGATGCCAAGTCCGACCCCTGAATAAAAGAAGCCTGACCAATTTGTTTTACCAGCCCTAGCTAGTCTATCCAGTACAATACTAGAAGCTAAAACAAAAATGAATGCACTTACTACTCCTGAAACTAATCGAAGTATAAGCATTAAAATGTACGAGTGAGAAAGCCCCATTGCGAACGTAGTAATCACACTAACAATGAGACTAACTCTTAAATAATGGGTTTTATGTTTATTTAACGGAAGAGCCCCTGCTAATATTGCTCCAGCTAAATATCCAGCATAATTGCTTGAAGCAAGAAAACCTGCTAATGCGTCAGTAAAGGAAAGCGCATTTTGCATAAGTGGCAGAATAGGTGTATAAGCGAATCTTCCAATCCCCATTGCAATCATTAGTGAAAAAATGCCACCGACCAATAATAAAACAGGCTGTTTATTCAATAGTTCACCCCCTTTAAAAACTATAATTTTTATTTCTATAATTATCTTATCTGTTTTTTGATATATGGTATAATACGTAAAATTGATATAAGGGTATCGCTTATTTATATATCAAGAGGGGGATGACGATGGATTTACAATCATTAAGATTTTTTCAAGCTGTTGCAAAGTTAGGTAGTATCTCAAAAGCAGCCAAAGAGTTAAACTATGCACAATCTAATCTCACATCAAAAATACAACAATTGGAAACAAGTCTTCAGACAACGTTATTCTATCGACATAATAAAGGGGTAACTCTTACTGATAAAGGTGAAATATTACTATCTTATACGGAGGAAATATTTCAACTTCTTAACAAGGTAAGAGAAGTAATAAATGATGATCAAGCACCAAAAGGTCCTTTAGTAATAGGATCAATGGAAACTACTGCTGCGGTTCGTTTACCGGCATTGCTTTCAAAATTCCATCGTGAATATCCTGCAGTAGACCTTACATTAAGAACGGGCCCAACTGAACAAAATGTTCAAGGTGTTTTACAATATGAATTAGATGGAGCTTTTGTTGCAGGTCCTATCGAGCATCCTGAGCTTGCTTATAAGACAGTAATTGAAGAGGAGCTAGTACTTATAACAGATATGCACCATCAATCGTTAAATTCTTTAAAGGAAATTCAAAATCGAACGATATTAGTATTCCGTAGTGGGTGCTCATATCGGGCTAGATTTGAAGCATGGTTGAAAGAAGAAGGGGTAATACCAGAAAAAATAATGGAGTTTGGAACACTTGATGGAATTATCGGCTGCGTTTCAGCGGGATTGGGTATAAGTTTACTTCCACGTAGTGTAGTAGTCAAACAGATAGAAGAAGGGGCGCTTATATGGCATTCTATTCCTGAGCGTTTTGGAAAAGTTCAAACAATCTTTATCCATCGTAAAGATAGATATATGTCTACTACGCTTGAGAAGTTTACTGAAATGTTGAACAAAGAAGCTACAATCTTAGTCTAGGGTGATGAAAAATTTTCCTTAAGTTAACAGGGAATTTCGCATAACATAAAGAATAGACCTTATAAGCTGGTAAATTAAACAATTCATCATTTTTCAATGAAGTAAAAGTATAATCAACATTATGAAGTAGAAAATAAGCTTATTAAGTACATGTTGATTACGTCATATATCAAAGAAAAGAGGTTTCGTATGACAAAAAAATTTAATTGGAATTTTGATAATAGCTATGCACGTCTACCGGAATCTTTTTATACAAGGATAAACCCTACACCTGTTTCGTCTCCTACATTAGTTGTCTTAAATGAGAAATTAGCTGAATCACTGGGATTAAGTGCAGAAGCGCTAAATCGTGATGAGAGTGCAGCGATATTGTCAGGAAACAGTATTCCAGATGGTGCTGAACCAATTGCACAAAGCTATGCGGGACATCAATTCGGTCATTTTACAATGCTGGGAGATGGTCGTGCAGTTTTACTTGGAGAGCAAGTCACACCAGAGGGAGAACGATTTGATATTCAATTAAAAGGTGCTGGAAGAACTCCTTATTCAAGAGGGGGAGATGGGCGGGCGGCACTTGGGCCCATGCTGAGAGAATATATTATTAGTGAAGCTATGGATGCATTAGGTATTCCCACTACTCGAAGTTTAGCTGTCGTCTCAACAGGTGAACAAATTATGCGTGAAACGGATTTGCCAGGTGCCATTCTTACACGAGTGGCAGCAAGTCATATTCGAGTCGGTACTTTCCAATATGCTGCAAAGTGGGGGACTTTTGAGGAGCTTCAAACACTTGCAGAATATACGATTGTAAGACATTATCCAGATATTGAATATGATGATACGAGATATGGAAATTTCCTTCATGCAGTAGTAGAACGTCAGGCAGAGTTAATTGCAAAATGGATGCTAGTAGGCTTTATTCACGGTGTGATGAATACAGACAATATGACGATTAGCGGCGAAACGATTGATTATGGTCCGTGTGCATTTATGGATACCTATGACCGAAAAACAGTGTTTAGTTCTATAGATACCCATGGTCGATACGCTTATGGTAATCAACCACAGATTGGGGTTTGGAATTTAGCGCGCTTTGCGGAATGTTTAATCCCACTCATTGATAAAGATGAAGAAAAATCTGTTGAACTAGCTCAAAGTATCCTTGGAGAGTTTTCAAAAATTTATAATGAAAAATGGCTATCAGGAATGCGAGCAAAACTCGGGCTATTTAGTGAAGAAGAACAAGATGAAGCGCTTATTTACGAATTACTAGATTTAATGGAAAAGTATCGCGCAGATTACACAAATACATTTCGTGCATTGACGATAAACAAACTAGAAAACATGGCGTTATTCGAATCAAATGAATTCCAAGAATGGGATGGAAAATGGCAAGCTAGGCTAAATCACCAAAAACAATCAAAAACTGAAGTGTTGGAATTAATGAAGGTAAGCAATCCATCAGTTATTCCGCGCAACCATCGTGTTGAAGAAGCACTAGAAGCTGCTGAAAAAGGGGACCTTAGTGTTATGGAGAAGCTGTTAAAGGTTCTAGCAGATCCTTATGCTTACGTACCAGAACAAGAAGACTATTGTTCCTTACCAGAACCAACAGATAGACCATATAGAACGTTTTGTGGAACATAATAAAGAAATGAGCGAAGGGGCTTAGCCATCGCCAGTTAAGAAAGTAGATAAACTCTAATAGTAGTCAGAGTTTATCTACTTTCTTTTTAATAACATATTGGTACAAGTCGAATATTTGACTTTTTTTATTTAATATGATAGATTAACCTCGTAATTTATTTCATATCTTAGGAGGATTATTAAAAAATGACTGCTTCAATGAGACTTCGTTTCCCAGCTTTAAACTAATAACTGAATATAGTTTAAAGACTCTGTATATGTTACAGAGTAAATGGGAGTAGTCTGTCCTTTTTTAATCATCTTCATTGTTCATAAAGCAAATAGTCAATGTAGAGAAAGGTGGATATAATCTGCCTTTCTTTCATTTTGACTTAAATAAGGCAAACGTCAGAAAAAAGTAGTACAGCTTAATAAAAGCTAATTAAATGAAAATATAAGGACTCACCTCAATTCCCTTTACTCGAAATCACAGTTATACAGACTGTGATTTTTTATTTTTATAAAGTTAGGAGGAAAAGCTATGTATTTACCATTGTTCTTCTAATACGAGCTTGGTTATATAACAAGCTCGTATCGATCCTAGCTATCGATACGAAATGATTATTTCGGAGGTAGCAAAAATGGAACAAACATGTTTTGAATTAGAAAATATTGAAGTGAATTATTTAGATAAGGAAATATTGAAAATTGATAGACTTGCTGTTCACCAATTTGACCGTATTGGGATTGTGGGGAAAAATGGTGCTGGAAAAAGTACATTGTTAAAACTATTAGCTGGTAAAATGGAGCCAACCAGTGGCATTGTGAAAAGACATGTTGCAAGTGGCTATTTTGAACAACTTGAAGCACCTACGTCCTTTGAAGCAGATGCGGCATTCATAGGGAAGCTGGCCATCCCAAAGGATTCGGAAATTTTAAGTGGTGGCGAACAGACAAGACTTAAGCTAGCACAAACTTTTTCTCATTATTACGAAGCATACTTATTCGACGAACCCACGACACATCTTGATCAAGACGGGATTTCTTTTTTAATAGAAGAGTTAAGATATTATTATGGCGCTCTCGTCATCATTAGTCATGATCGTGATGTGCTTGATGAACTAGTGACAACTATCTGGGAAGTTCGTGATGGTCAAGTACATGTTTATTCGGGGAATTATAGTGACTATCTTACACAAAAACAATTAGAACGAGAACAACAAAGTTTAGCACACGAACAATATTTAAAAGAAAAAAGTAGACTTGAAAAAGCTGCACAGGAAAAAATGAAAAAGGCTGAAAAAATAGCCCAAGCAAACAACATGTCGAAAAAAGAATCGAAAGCAAAAGCAAATCGCATGTTTGAAACAAAATCAAAAGCTTCGAGTCAAAAAGCTGTGCATAAAGCTGCAAAAGCAATCGAGCAACGAGTGGAAAAACTTGAAGTCGTAGAGGCAGTACAAGAGGAAAGGCAAATCGTATTTCGTCAATCAAAAGCTGTAGAATTACACAACAAGTTTCCTATTATGGCGAACCGTCTCACACTCAGAATTGCTAATAAAATTTTATTAGAAGAGGTCAGCTTTCAACTTCCATTAGGTAAAAAAATCGCCATTTCAGGACCAAATGGAAGTGGGAAAAGTACACTGCTTCAATATATAGTTAATCAGGGAGAAGGATTAACGATCTCTCCTAAAGTGAAAATTGGGTATTTTCATCAAATGAGCTACCAATTTACATCAGATGAAACGGTCTTACAATTTATAAAAAATCGTTCTGACTATGATGAAGGTTTTTTAAGAAGTATTCTTCATTTAATGCAATTTGATGGAACAGACCTAATAAAAACTGTAAAATCCCTTAGTGGAGGAGAAGCTATTCGACTGCATTTATGCCAATTGTTTCTCGGGGAATATAATATTTTGATACTGGATGAACCGACAAATTTCTTAGATATTCATGCTATTGAAGCTTTAGAAAAATTTATTAAAGGTTATGAAGGGACAGTTATTTTTGTCTCACATGACAAAACATTTGTTAAAAATGTAGCAGATTTGAAATTTCATATAAAAGAGAATAAATTAATACAGATTTAGTGTTAATCCTAGTACCTAACACATAATTGTTTATTATTTGTGTGTTGGGTATTTTTATAGGTTTATATCATTAAAATATCAAAACTTAACCAAACTAGATTCTTATCTACTAGATTAATTTGAATAAAAAGTAACACGTTAATAGATTTACTCTAATGTGAGATTATGGTACACTTAGTAACGAAAACAATATATTGTATTAGTTTTATGAAGGTACTACTATATGTAGTTTAAAAGGGAAGTTTGGTGAGATCCCAACGCTGTCCCCGCAACTGTAAAGCTGACGAAGATTCAAATCCACTGTGTGACTTTCACATGGGAAGGGAATCGGAGGTTGAAGCAAAGCCAGGAGACCTGCCTTATAAAGCCGATCAATCATTTCTTCGGGGATTGAGGAATGGAGATGTTCCGTTTATCAATTTCTGAACGTTTCCAAGCTATCTCTTTTTTCGAAGAGATAGCTTTTTTTATTTGAATTTAATTGGAAAGAGGGAGTTAGTAATGAAACTATACACAAAAACAATTTGCCCCAAATGTATGTATGTAAAATCTGAATTTCAACGTGCGGGCATACATGTTGAAATTATTAATATTGATCACGATGAAAAAGCGAAACAGAAAATCGTACAAGCAGGATTTTTAACTGTTCCTGTTCTTGACTATAACGGCCAATTGATAGGAGATGTAAAGGAGATTGTCTCAACAATTGAGCTGGTTCCGCAATGATTGTATATGCAAGCAGGACTGGGAATGTTCGATATATCGTTTCAAAATTAAATGTAAATTCAATTGAGCTTACAGAGGATCTAAAAGTGGATACCCCATATCTTTTAATCACATATACAGATAGATTAGGAGAAGTTCCAGCAAAGGTATCGCGCTTTTTAGAAAGAAATGGACATTTATGCAAAGGTGTCGTAGTAAGTGGAAATACGAATTTTGGTCATCAATATTTTGGAGCTGCTGGAGATAAGATTGCGCTGGCCTATCAGGTTCCATTAGTAAGAAAAATTGAATTGCGTGGCTTTCAATCAGACTATGAAGCAATTCAACAGTTTTATGAAATGAGGGTGGAAAATGAAAACCTACTTAACGCTTAACAATGAAGTATTGAATCGTTATAGCTCAACAGGTCGACTAGAGTTAGAAAAGGATCGTGAAGCAACAAGACATTATTTTTTAGAATTTGTGAATGGTAAATTACGTAATTTTAATGATATTGAAGAGAAAATTCGTTACTTAGTTGATGAAGGATATTATGAAAATGAATTTATCGAATTGTACGATATGGAATTTATTAAAAAAATGTATGAAAAGGCATATGCATATAACTTCCGTTTCCCATCCTTCATGAGTGCAAGTAAGTTTTATGATAGCTATGCAATGAAAAGTAGAGATGGGGAAGAAATTCTAGAAAAATATGAAGACCGTATCGTGATTATTGCATTGTACTTAGCCCAAGGTAATGAGCAACTGGCAGAAAGAGCCGTTGAAGCAATGATGGAAGCATACCAACCAGCAACGCCAACCGCTTTAAATAGTGGGAAAAAGGCACGAGGGGAACTAGTGAGCTGCTTTAAGCTTACAATGGATGATTCCATGAATAGCATTGCTGAGAATATTGGATATTGTTTAGAACTATCTCGTCTTGGTGGAGGTGTAGGGGTTAATTTAACGGATTTACGTCCATTAGGTGATCCCATCAAAGGTATTTTAAATCGTGCAAGTGGGGTGCTTCCAGTTGCGAAGCTATTAGAGAATTCTTTTTCTTATTCAAATCAGCTTGGGCAACGCAATGGATCAGGCGTTGCTTATTTAAATATTTTCCATGCGGATATTGAAAATTTTATTTCTTCGAAAAAGCCAAATGCAGATGATAAAATCCGTCTGGCTACATTGTCTACAGGAATCATTATCCCAAGTATTTTCTTCGAATTAATGAGAAGAGATGAAGATATCGTATTATTTAGCCCTTATGATATTTATAACGAGTACGGGAAACGTATGTCTGAAATATCGATTACAGAAATGTATGATGAGCTATTAAACAATCCGAATATCCGAAAAGTTAAGCGTCTCAATGCGCGGAGTCTTTATACAGAGGTGAAAAAGGCTCAATTTGAATCAGGTTATCCATTTGAAATCTTTGATGATAATGTTAATGATGTACATCCATTGAAAAATATTGGGCGAGTGAAAATGTCAAACTTATGCACAGAGATTTTACAAATGCAGATGACGAGTGTGATTACAGATCAAGATCAACCGAATGAATATGGTTTAGATGTATCCTGTAATTTAGGTTCAATTGATATTCATGCAGCGAGTAAGAGTAAAGATTTTGATAAATTAATCGATACTTCGATGCGACTTCTTACAAACGTATCGTCTATGACAAACATCAAAAATGTTCCTTCCGTTGCAAAGGCCAATCAAATGATGCATTCCGTTGGTCTAGGAGCGATGAATCTTCATGGACACCTTGTATCACAAGGCATTCTTTATGGTTCAAAGGAATCTATTGATTTTACAGATTGCTTTATGGAAGCGATGAACTATTATTCTCTTAAGTCTTCAATGGAAATTGCAAAAGAGCGCGGCGAAACATTCTATCGATTTGAAGATAGTGATTATGCATCAGGGGTTTATTTTGACTCTTATGTAAATAAAGAAGAGAAAGAATTATCGCCAATTGTGTTAAAAGCACTTGGTAATATTCCAATTATCACAACTGCTATGTGGAAAGATTTAAAAAAAGAAGTAATGCAATACGGTTTATTTAACGCGTAAACTTACTGCGCCTTTACATGGTGAACATGTATCGAAAATGGATTTAAATGCTGGAACCCCCTAAAGCCTTCTTGCCAAAGCGAAACTGGAAACGGTATGCGTAATGGAGCGAGAGCAGAAAAAAGTAGAAGGATTTAATTAGAGCAGAAATGGACTAATTAAATACAATGGGAAATCAGCAGGGAACTATCTTTAATAAATAGAATATTATTTAATGATAGACCCTCAACGACTACCATATCCACACCCTATTGAAAATAGACAAAGGAGCGATCTAATTGGATATTTTCAAAGTAAGAGACTATTCTAAAAAAAGTAATGTAGGAAGAATGATTGAAAGAGATTGCATTATTTGTAATAAAACTTTTAGTGTTCCATTTGGTAGAAGAGATGTAGTGACTACATGCTGTAAATATTGTCAAAGCCTTGCTTTGGCATGGAAAAAGAATCAAGGAAGATATTTATTATGTAAAATGTGTGATAAACCCATATGGACAATGCCTTCTAGACAACATAAATATTGTTCTAAAAAGTGTCATAACTTAGCGATGTCGGTTTTTCCAGATGAGATGAACTTAGATGTTATTCAAACCGGTAGAAAAAAATATTATGGATCTAATTGGCTATCTCAAAGACGTAAAGCAAGAGAACGAGATAATTTTACTTGTCAAAAGTGTGGTATTACAGAAAAAGAATATGGACAAGAATTATCTGTTCATCATAAAACTCCATTTGTGTATTTTGAGACATATTTAAAAGCAAATAGACTTGAAAATTTAATATCTGTTTGTGAACCTTGCCATAGGAAAATCCATAGTGGAGAAAATCATACGATAAATTACAAAAAAGAAAAGATAATCTTTAACAAAGACTTGAATACAGTACAAACAAAACAAAGAGAAAGCGCATTAAAAGTCCTTGATTTACTTTTGAATACTGACAAAACTCTAAAAGAAATATCTCAATTAACAGGAGTCTCCTACAGTAAGGTGCAAAAATTGTATAGAGGGAAAAGTTGGACGGAATTATATGAAATTCCACCAAGAGATGTTAGACCTAGAGCGAAAGGTTTAAAAAAAGCGAAAGAGGTTTACTCATTGCTAATCAGTACGAATTTGACTCTAACCGAAATATCAAAAAGAACTAATTCCTCCTTAATGATGGTACAAGATTTGTATAAAGGTAGAACATATAACGAATTATATGAGATTCCCCCATATAAAATTGCGCCTAGAAAAAAGGCTAGTGAAATACAACAATAGGGTGATTGTATAGTCTACTCCCACTTCCGATAGAAGTGTTAAAGTATCTCGAAAGAGAGGGTAAAAAGGATAGAAATGCTGTGGCGCCAACGGGTTCAATTTCTTATATTCGTAGCTGCACAGCCTCCATAGCACCGTGTACTGAAAGGGTAGAAATCCGTGACTACGCTGATAGCCGTACGATCTACCCAATGCCACATTTGACAAATGAAAATTCACATTTATATGTGGAAGCATATGATTTGAACCCTTATGACATGATTGATTTATATGCAGCAGCACAAAAACATGTGGATCAAGGAATATCGATGACCCTTTATGTTACCAATGCTTGGACGACTGAGCAGCTAGCAAAAATTTATATTTACGCTTGGACAAAGGGAATCAAGTCCGTCTATTATGTTCGTCAACGATTACAAACAATCGAGGAGTGTGTAGCATGTCAAATCTAATCTATGAAGCGGTCAACTGGAATAAACCAACAAGTGAACTAGCCCAAGTGTTTTGGGATCAACAATGGAAACAAATTTGGTTTCCCGAAGAAATAGCAGTAAGTAAAGATGTTAAACAGTGGAAAAGTTTCGAGCATCAAGAAACCTATAAAAGAGTCTTTGCTGGCCTTACATTACTTGATACAGTACAAACCAATATTGGTATGAACAAAATTGCAGCACACGCAAAGGATTTGCAGGAAAAGGCGGTATTAACGGTGTTTGCTTCATTTGAGGCAATTCATGCAAAGTCTTACTCCTATATCTTTACAACTCTTTGCACAAACAAGGAAATTGATGAGCTGTTTGAATGGGTGAAGGAGAACGAATTTCTTCAATACAAAGCAAATAAAATTAGCGAAATTTATAACAGCATCGAAGAGGGCAATGACGAAAGTCTATGGAAAGCGATGTATGCTTCCGTTATGCTTGAATCGTTCCTGTTTTATTCGGGATTTTTCTATCCGCTCTATCTAGGTGGACAAGGCATTCTGCGTAACAGTGCCGAAGTAATTTCACTAATATTGCGTTAAATAGTGGCGCAAGTAAAACTCTTTGAATTCAAGGGACCCCCTAACGCATAGATTGCATCCTATGAGCAATTTATGGCGAGGGCAATCTTGAGCCAAGATTGAAAATCCTGTTTGGATCTTCAATAAGGTGCAACGACCATCGAAAGCACGTGCAAAGCATGGAAGCAAGTAGAGTAGAACGTAAGTCGAAAATGACGTTCGAAGCGGAGAGGCATAGAAATATGTATGAAATGGTCTGAACTTATAAGAAATTATAAGCAGCTAACATGCGGCATAAGTCTGACGAACTTATGTGAACATATTGGACGAATCAATTCATGGAGTAGCAGTAGGTTTCTTTGCTCAAAATCTTTATAAACAATTTTCTATTGAAAAACAAAATGAGTTAAAAGCTTGGGGCTATGAATTATTGCTTGATTTATATATAAATGAATTAAGCTATACAAAAGATGTATATGGTGAGACGGACTTAGCAACAGAAGTGGAAGCATATATACGATATAATGGAAATAAAGCATTAATGAATGTCGGCTTTGAGGCAATGTTCCCAGAAGAAGAAGTCAACCCAATTGTACTAAACGGTATTCGCAATGAAGGATCTACATACGACTTTTTCTCACAAAAAGGATCAACTTATGCGAAAGCAAAAGTTGCACCTATCACAGATGATACATTTGAATTTAATCGATAAGGAGCCCCTATGAACTACAAAGTAAACATCAAAAGAATTCATGATAAAGCAAAAATGCCGCTTCAAGCAAATCCCGGAGATGCGGGAATGGATCTGTATTCGATAGAAACTGTAGAAATTCCAGCAGGAGAAGCGAGATTAATTAAAACAGGTATAAAAATCGAATTACCTAAAGGTACAGAAGCACAAATTCGCCCTAGAAGTGGACTAGCATTAAAACATAGTATTACCGTATTAAACAGTCCTGGAACAATTGACGAAGGATACCGGGGAGAAATAGGCGTAATATTGATTAATCATGGTAAAGAATCTTTTATCGTAGAACAATCAATGCGAATTGCGCAAATGGTCATTCAAACAGTACCCAAAGTTCAGTTAATAGAAGTTGATGAACTTTCCGAGACTGAACGTGGAACAGCCGGCTTTGGCTCTAGCGGAACAAAATAATTGAAAAATGGCGAAGTATCGAATGTTAATTGTTGATAAAGATACTTCGCCATTTATTTTTTAGTTTTCCAGTTCCTTCGTCATTCGATCGACCCAATCACCGAAGGGTTCCTTTTGATTTGATTGGTTTTTTTCTGAATTGTGTTCCATTCCGAATTCTTCTTTATTCGGACGCACTGCTTTTGTATCTTTCTTTCTCATAGGAATTTTGTCATCGTAATTTGAATACATATCGAAATCATTTTTGTCAGTCATGAGTTCATCTCCTTTCATTTGTTAATATGAGAATATGTGCTTATGTTTATGTACAAAGGAAAATATTAAATTACAGTCGAATACATAATTAGAAAAAAGATTGTAGGTGATAAAATGTTTTTAAGAAAGATTGAATTACTTCGCGATGAAATACCATCCTATAGAAAATATCCTTTTTCCATTCCAACAATACGAAATTTCACACAGCTAGAATTAAAAAGCAATGTCACTTTTTTTGTAGGTGAAAATGGTTCAGGAAAATCCACATTGCTTGAAGCAGTAGCAGATCAATGTGGATTTAATACAGCTGGTGGAGGACGTAACAATTTATATGAAGTACACGCATCTCAATCAGCACTTACAAACTACATAAGACTTTCATGGTTACCGAAAGTATCAAATGGTTTTTTTCTAAGGGCAGAATCCTTCTACAATTTTGCTTCTCATATTGATGAACTTGCAGCTGAATTTCCAAGTATTTATGATGCATATGGTGGGAATTCCTTGCACGAGCAATCTCATGGTGAGTCATTTTTATCCCTTTTTTTGAACCGATTCAAAGGAAAGGCAATTTATCTATTGGACGAACCTGAGGCAGCTCTTTCACCACAACGACAGCTGACGTTTCTAAAAATCCTCCATGATTTATCAACTGCTGGAGATACACAATTTATTATTGCTACTCATTCCCCTATATTATTAGGCTATCCTGAGGCAACCATTTTTAGCTTTGATGAGGAAAGTATTGAAGAAGTGGACTATGAATCAACAGATCACTATCAAATCACGAAATATTTTTTAGATAACAGAGAGCGATTTTTACGGGAGCTTCTTAGTGATGAAGAAAGATAATAATACGTCTAAAGTGTTGCCTTAACGGTATGCTTATTTATATAATGGAATAAATAAAAGTAAACAGGTAGGAAATGAGGGGATTAGGTGAGTGCGCTAAAAACAAATAAGAGTCGCGTATCATTATTAAAGATTCCAAGTGGTGAAGATATGATTGTTGGTCGAATGTTTATCGCTGAAGGAGAAAATTTAAAAGCAACAGTCTTATTATTACACGGATTTCCAGGTACTATGATGAATTTAGATATTGCAACAGAGCTACAAATGTTAGGTTGGAACGTACTTGTAATTAATTATCGTGGTTCATGGGGAAGTGAGGGGAATTATTCCTTTGCTAATGCTCTTGAGGACGTTCAAACTACTTTAAATTATATTCAGGATGAAGCCATTTCAATAGCAAACAGAATTGATGTGAATCGAATCGCCCTTGTAGGTCATAGCTTTGGTGGTTTCTTGGCTTTAAAAACGGCTTCACTCAATCCTTCTATAAAAATAGCTGCATATTTATCTGGCGCAAACTTCCCATTGTTTTTGAAAATAATGGAGGAAGACCCTGCATCAGAAAAACGAATTTTAAACATGCTGGATGAATCCTCTTATTTCTTAAAAGGGGCAACTGGTGAATCGTTAATGAATGAAATTAAAGAACATGAAAAAGAGTGGAATACATTTTTATTTGCACCGACATTAACAAATAAAAAGCTGCTCATCACTGCGGTAACAGAAGATGAAGAGCTTCCTAAAGAACAGTTCCATGATCCATTCATTCCTATTCTTGACCAAGCGCAAATTAGCTATGAGACGGTTGTGTTTGATACAGACCATAATTATACAAATAAACGTAAAGAGCTTACGGCGACACTTCAGGAATGGCTATTGAGAAATCTTTAAATATAACAAAACCAATAAAACCTTGTCCTAACTGAATAATTGTACATAAAGGCGAGTACGCAATGTCTCGCCTTTTAAATTATTTATTTTTGTTCGACTTTTGTGTTTTATCATGATTTGTCGCATTATTTTTATTTTTAACTTTCGAGTCAAATTCCTCTGCAATTTCAGCTGTATTATCTTCAGGATTATCTTGGTGACTTGTTGTATTTTGATGTAAATGCTTATAGGTTTCAAATGGATTGTGAGTTCTTTCATTTAAAGTTTTCGCATTGTTTTTATTTCCCATGTTGATCACCTCCTAGATTCTTAATGTGCGTAGGTTAGAAGGATTTATTCAGCAGAAAGCATGCAAGGCCATTTTAACCTCATATTTAACCTTTTCACTGTGCAGTCTGAAGGTTCTTTATTTTAAGCTGCATCTTGTAATAAATTTGAAGTGAATTTAATAAACGTATATATTAAACTAAATACAAATTTTGGGTAAATGGGGATTATTTAAAATGGGGGAATCTATGGAATCACGTTCATGGAGGGCGCTAACTTGGATTTCAATAGCGGAACTTTTTGCTCTAAGCCTATGGTTTAGTGCATCTGTTATTGCACCGCAATTAATTGAACTTTGGAATATAGATGAAAGCTATGAGGGGTGGCTTTCTTCCGCTGTTCCACTTGGGTTTGTCATGGGCACATTATTTAGTTCTGCACTAGGGATTGCAGATCGTTATAATCCAAGAAAAATCTTTGCAATTTCGGCTTTATTTGGTGCTGTTTTGAATGGATTATTAATGTTTGTTCATTTTGCATTTTTAGGAATATTGTTACGAATATTAACTGGTGTGACGCTAGCGGGAGTGTATCCTATTGCTGTGAAAATGTTATCTCAATGGTTTCCGAAGAAAAGGGGACTTGCCATTGGAATATTAATTGCAGCGTTAACAATAGGGTCAGCATTGCCTCATTTCGTAAAAGTGTTTTTTGCCAACGTCAACTGGCAAAGCATCATTATGTCTACATCATTACTTGCCATATTGGCAGCAATCATCGTCTATTTAATATTAGAGGATGCACCAATAGAATTAAAGAATACACCATTTTCAATAAAATTAATTGGTAAAGTAGTACGAAATAAAGCTGCTATGCTTGCGAATTACGGATATTTTGGACACTGTTGGGAGTTATACGGCATGTGGACATGGTTACCTGCCTTTTTAACTGCAAGCTTTACTGCTGCTTCTACAAATGTGTCTAATTGGTTTATTGCCTTAAGCTCTTTTATCGTAATCGGTGTTGCTGGAGGAATTGGATGTGTTGTCGGTGGCTTTGTATCAGATAAAATAGGTCGTTCGAATTTAACGATAATATCAATGATTGTAAGTGCGATATGTTGTATTCTCATAGGTTTTACCTTTACTCATTCGATATGGCTGACGTTTATCGTTGCAATTATTTGGGGAGCAAGCATTATCTCGGATTCTGCTCAATTTTCTGCTGCCGTCTCCGAAGTAGCAGAAGAGGAGTATGTTGGAACAGCGCTTACTTTCCAAATGTGTATTGGTTTTTTAATTACCATCTTTTCGATTAACTTAATTCCAATAATCCAAAAAGTAATTGGATGGGAATGGGTTTTTATCATTTTAGCAATTGGTCCGATACTCGGCACCATCGCCATGTTTAAATACAAAAAATTTGAACTAAATTCGTGATTGTTGTAGTTAATTTCGAAAAAAAGACGAAGAAGTTTGACAATATGTTTACGGTTTTACTGAACCTATGAAAAATCTAAATGATAGGTGTAAAATAAACATGTAAACAAAATGCATCTTTTAATATTAGAAAGATGAAAAACGGGAGGCTATTTAAATGATGGAACAAAATGAAAAAGCTATGCGCCTACAAGTAATGTTAGATGAAGCATTTAAACCTGTCTTAGCCAAAATAGAAGCATTAGAAAAAGAAGTACAGTCACTTCAAGAAAATCAAGTGAAGTTACTAACGATGCTTGCGGAAAGAGAATAATTTAAACTATTTATTACAAACTAAAATTGAGCTCACAACAAAGTACCTCAAAAGTCGATTCCTAAACCAGAAGGGAGTCGACTTTTTTTTATGCACACAACATACATCTAAATATGTTCAGGATTTATTAGAATAGTGAAACAATTGAAAACAAGCCACCGTCACATAGTTATTAAGCTAATTATTGCAAGGGGGAATCAAATGGGAATATTGAAGTTATTAGCAAAAGTATATTTCAATAAAATTGAAGTAAAAGGAGCTTTTCCAACCAAAGCATCTTTCTATATAAGTAATCATAGAAACGGGGCAGTGGACGGTTTTGTTATCCTTTCAGTTTTTAAACAAAAATTAATATCGATTATAGGGAAAAATTTAACGAACAACGCTTTTATGAAATGGTTTTTTGGGGGGCAGATTGAAATTTATAGGAAACCCCAAAACATGGAGGAAATGCGACACAATAGAAAAGAATTAAATCGCATTAATACAGAAATTGAAAATGGAACGAGTGTGCTAATGTTTCCAGAAGGAACGAGCCATTTAAATAAAGGGCTTCTTCCAATCAAAAAAGGAGTTGTACATGTATATTCATCATTAAAAAATCAAGAAATGATTCCAATTGGTCTTCATTATGAAAAGGGTTGGAGCTTTAGAAGTAATGTATTTATCCAAATAGGTGAGCCTGTCAAACTTTCTGGGGAAGAAATAGAAGAAAGAATGGAAGAAATTAAAACCACTTTAGAAAGTGTTTACGATGATGAATATAAGTTTACAAAGCCTAAAAAAAGCATTTTCAGGTCCTTCATTTATTCTCCAATCATTCTAGTATTCTTTATTTTTAATTTACCAGTGATGTGCATACCTTATTTTGTTGGGAAAAAATTCGCTGATGATAAAAATGTGATTGCCCTTTGGAGGATTTTATCTGGCGTTCCAGTTTTCATAGTACAGTCATTAATCTACATTTGCTTAGGATTTACTTACCCCATCATTCTTGGGGTGTATGCTATCGTGACAATCATGGGACTTTTATTATATCGACCGTGGAAAGATGCTATCGGGATTGAGTAATTAAGGGGGAAAGAAATGAAACGATATATTTCTACTTTCAAAGATAAAGGAAGTATTGAGCAAGATGGGGGGAAGGGTCATAATTTAAAAATTTTAACGCAAAGTGGATTTAATGTTCCGGAGGGAATCGTACTACATGCAGATTTTTACAAAGAGTATTACGGGAAACCGATGGAATTTCATTATGCAGATACAGAAGTGCTAAAGAAACAATGCGAAGAAATGAGAAATATAGTAAAAGAAAAAGAACTACCATCGGAATTGATGGACGAAATATCTTATCATATTAACTCTGACTTTTTATATGCAGTTCGCTCTTCTTCCACATTCGAAGACTTAGAAGGATCAGCCTTTGCTGGACAGCATGAAACCTATTTAAATGTATCTGTTTATGACCTAGAAGAAAAAGTGAAAGAATGTTTTGCGTCACTTTGGAATATGCATGCAGTTATTTATCGAAAGGAAAGAGGCTTTTCACAGGATGAAGCAAGTATGGCTGTCGTCATTCAAAAAATGGTACCTAGTGAAAGTGCAGGGGTAGCATTTTCAGTCGATCCAATACACGGAGTCTTTCATCGAGTATTAATCGAATCCAGCTTTGGACTTGGTGAAAATGTGGTTGCAGGTGAAGGATTAACAGATACATGGGTTGTGGATACGAAAAATAACACAATTCAAGAAAATTTAGCAGGTGTAAAAGGTAGTCTTACGAAAGAACAGGTTTTGGAAATAAGTAAATTAGCGAAAAAAATTGAGAAGCATTATTCATCACCGCAAGATATTGAGTGGGCCATTTTTGAAGGGGAAGTTTATTTATTGCAATCAAGACCACAAACTTCAATTCCAGCTTATTTCACGAGAGATGAATCAGCAGAACGTTTCCCAGATCCTATAACTCCACTAACATGGGATTTTGTTGAGGAAGCATTTAATATTTCGCTTGAATATTCATTAAGCTTAATGAATATCGATCTTCCAACGAGACCTTGGTTTTCTAAAAAAGATGGCTATATTTATGGAAATCAGACTGCAGTTGAAATGTTAGCGATGAAAAGACCACTTAAATTGCAAAAAATTGAAGACATTACTCACTTCAACGAAAAATATTTTTGGGCACATGACTTAGCTCAACAATGGAAAAACGATCTATCCCTTTATTTAGTAAGAATGGGGGAGTTGAATTATATTCCAAGTGAAATAGACTCACTCGAAACATTTAAGCACTATTTTGAAAGATTATTTACTACAGCAAATGAATATTTCAAACCAAATATTGCAATCTCCATGACCCAAAGCTTCTTAGTTGGGACACTATTTGAAGCGCTGCTTTGTAAATGTGGAAATCAACTAATGGCAAAAAGTAATTTGGAGAAGATTTTATCATTAGCAAAAATCCGTACAGCAAATATTAATAAGGAACTAGGAAATATAAAGAAGCGTGAACTGAATAATCCTGAGTTTCAGTTGTTTTTGGAGAAATATGGCCATAGAGAGCTTACATTTGATTATTACTATCCAACATGGGCAGAAAAACCAGAAGTGTTAATGGATTTAGTCATACCAAATCAATCATTACAGCAGCATGAAACAAATGGGGTTAAGGTTTTAATGGACTTAACTTCAGACGAATCAGAGGATGTCTCGGAGTCTCTATATCGTTTAGTACAGCTTGTAATTTTGTACACAGAGCTTGATGATGAAGAGCATTTTCAAACAACTAGAGTTAATTTGCTTGCCAGAAAATCAATTGGTATTTTAGGTAGGAAATTGAAATTAACGGACCCGTACGATTTATTTTTCTTAAATAAACATGAGCTGTACGAGATTTTGAATGGAAATGCTGTAAATGAACAGGACCTAATTCAAAGGAGAAAAGAGTTTCAACAACTGTATAACACTGCACCTGTTTGGAACTATTCAGAAAAGGAAGAAGAAGTGATCGAGTTAAAAGATGGCGTTTTAAAGGGGGTGCCGGGAAGTGCAGGTATTGTGGAAGGCGAAGTTTGTATTGTAAAAAATGTGGATGATTTTAAGAACGTAAAAGAAGGTAGCATCTTAGTTACAAGAACAACGAATCCTGCATGGACAACACTATTTTATTCTGCCAAAGGTCTCATTACAGAATCAGGCGGCCCTTTATCTCATGGAGCAGTTACTGCAAGGGAAGTGGGCATTCCAGCCGTAATGAGTGTTCGGAACTGCTTAACAATCATAAAAGACGGAGATATTGTTGTCGTTGATGGAACGAAAGGAATTGTTAAGCTTAAAGAATCATCAATTTTGTAATTGTTTTCTCCCTCTATTATTCTTTGTTCTATAATAAATATAGAAATGTAAAAAGATAGAAGAGGAGTCCTTTATTTGAAAGTACTATCAATCATTTTGGTAACGTTCATAAGCTTAATAGGTGTCGTCATCTTCGAATTATTCAGTTTTCCAGTTCCTTGGATGCTAGGGCCATTGTTTGCAGTACTACTAAGTCAATTTTTTATTAAAAAAGTTTCATTAGAATGGCCATCTTATTTTCGAAATATCGGACTTGTAATAGTTGGAGCAGCGATAGGGCACTCTTTTCAATTTGATTTGTTTGCTGGAATGGGCTGGCTTATATTATTTATGCTTATTTTAAATTTAACGTTAGTGCTTTTAACAACGATTATGGCATTAGGGGTTGAAAAGTTTAGCCATATCCCATTGAAAACAGCCATTACTTGTACAGTTCCAGGGGGAATATCTCAAATTGTAACCTTTGCCGAGGAAGAAAAGGATATCAACCTTGCCATTGTTACATATTTTCATGTAATAAGGGTAATAAGTATTGTCATGCTTATCCCATTTTTTGTGTCAGGTCATGTTGTTAAAGGAGATGATCATTTAGGCTTCAGTATTTCAACACTCCTTCCACTTGGATTACTCATTCTTGCTTGTTGGGTTTTCGCCTTAATAGGTAAAAAATTAAAATTACCAGTACCTTTCTTTTTAACACCTGTTTTTCTTGTATTAATACTTCAGCTAACATCATTTAATATACCTGAAGTACCTGTTTGGTTATTACATATTGCTCAATTATTTATTGGGGCATATATTGGCTTTTTATTGAAGCCAAGTATGCTGAAGCTTGGAGCAAGAGTAATAACGATTGGAATTGTAAGTGCACTTGTTTTACTTGGCATCACTTTAGCACAAGGATGGATGGTCAGTTACTTTTTTAATTACTCATTACCAACAGGTTTTTTAAGTACAGCTGCAGGTGGATTAGATCAGATGAGTTTACTTGCAACCGCAATTGGTGCAGATATTTCAGCTGTTACCGTTTTTCAGATGTTTCGATTATTATTTATTTTCATCATTGTTTTTCCAATGTTAAAAGTTGTCTGTAATTGGATAGATAGGAGAAATGGACAAATACAAGATGCGAAAGTAGATGTTAGTAATTAAAAATATAAAGAATAACTCTTTTTCAATATGAAATAATAAATGAGAATTGTTAGTAAAACAGTTCTCTTTTCTTTTTATATTGAATGGAGAGAAGGAAATGGTAATAAGAAAATTAAATGTATGGGTTATTGCTTTATTATTTTTTGTATTAAATGTGGATGTTATTTCTGCAAATGACTTAATTTTAAATTCCCCAGAAGAACTCACCCCTTTATATTATGATGGAAATGGAAAAGTAAGCAAGAAAACGCCGTTTTACATTGGGAATTCAACAGGTTTAGTAGAAGTTGGTACATTAGAGCCAGGCACTGTATTTTCCCCTGCAAGGGTGACAGAAAATTACTTTATTGTGAAAGGTATTGAGTATACTTTTTATATACCAAAATCGGCTATGATATCGACTGATGAAAAACCGACATCCCATCAGCTTACTAAAAAATCAGTTGGCGCAAAGCTTGTTGCTTCTACGAATGCTGCGTTTATAGACGAGGATGGTAAGAGGTTAGGGGAAATCGTGAAGGGACAAGAAATCAAATTAGCTTCGATTAAGCATGCCTATGGTGTTATTAATTTACTTGGCAGGCAAGTTTATATTGATTTGAGCGATTTTCAGCATGTAAATCTAGTAAATCCAAAAAAGAATATTAGTTATAAAGAGATGTCTTTTATGTTACAAATTCTTTCTAGACTTTATCCAGAGTTTCTACAGTTAAAAGAGATAGGGAAGTCGGTGGAAGGTAGGACATTGTATGCAGTAAAGCTCGGAAAAGGCGATAAAGAAATATTGTTGGATGGTTCTATTCATGCAAGAGAGCATATGACGACGAATTTATTACTTGAAATGATTGATCAATATTCAAAAGCGTATGATACAGGGTCTAATTTTGAAGGATTTAATGTAAATGAATTATTAAATCAAGTTAGCATATGGTTTGTTCCAATGGTGAATCCAGATGGTGTTACACTTGTCCAAACTAGAGAAAATGTTTCTCCTGAAGTTTTAATGATTAATAATGGCAGGATGAATTTTAATCATTGGAAAGCGAATATTCGAGGGGTAGACTTGAATCGGAATTTTGATGGAGGCTGGATGACTTCACAATCGACAAAATATCCTGCTTATAAAGACTTTAAAGGTACAAGAGCATTTTCAGAGCCAGAGTCAAAGCATTTGAGAGATTTTATTGCACAGCTAAACATAAAAACATATATTTCATATCATAGCTCCGGCTCTATATTATATTACTACCACCATCAAAAGGGTGAAAATTTAGAACGGGACCTTCGACTTGCTAGGAAATTAAGTAACGTGACAGGTTATAAAGTAATGCCTCCAACAGGGGATGTTGGATCAGGCGCGTCAGCAGATTGGTTTATTATGACGTATAAGTTACCTGGTATTACAATCGAAATTGCACCTCCCATTCATGAATCAGTAGTGCCTTTAAAATATTGGGACAGTATTTGGGAAAAGAATAAAACTGTAGGATTAGTTGGTGCTGAAGAAGCTTCAAAGAGATAATGGGAAATAAGGGATTTTAATGATTCAAATTTCATATAACGAAAATAAAAGTATAGTGCTTGAGGATTAATTTCCTCAAGTTTTTTTTATGGTAAGAGATTATTACGATAATGAAATGAAATTTTAATGAGAATTTAACAAAAAAGTACCACATTGATAATATTTTTGAAGTATAGTTTATTTATTAATAGAATACCATTTTATATGAAACGGGGAATTTTGCATCTATGAATTTTCATAAGAGGAGTTTATCAATACTACTAGCAACATCTTTAATTTCATCTCAAGTATCAATTGTTTCAGCTAGTGAAACGAATGACGTATATAAGGGAGAAATAAATAATTCCTTCTCTACAATAACGTCTGAAATATATCAGTCGAGTGTAGGAGAATATAAAGCACCAACAGAAAGTCAAACAACAATTGATGGCGTATTAAAGGATCAAGATGTGGATGTAAATAGAGATACTGAATCTCAAAATCCTATAAAAAATGAAGAAGAAACGCAAGATAAAACTGAAAATGAGGAAAGTATTTCACCATACATAGATGGAAATGGAAAGGTTGTACAATCAACACCGTATTATTTTTCAACACCGAATGGATTTGTGAAGGTAGGTACAATTGAAGAAGGCGTTATCTTAAAACCGACTAGAGTATCTACAAACTACTTTATTATTAATGCTGGAAACAAAGTTTACTATATTCCTAGAACAGCTTTTACTTCTACAAAAGAAAAAGCAAACATAGAGAGCCATTTGCAAGGTAGTTTTCCTAGAACAATAGTGGCTGAAAATGATGCGCAGTTTAAAGATAAAAGTGGTAACGTTCTAGGGTCCATTGCAAAAGGCCAACAAGTTAAACTGCATATGGTGAATGGTGGCCGTGGAGTCATAGAATTGTTTGGAAAGCGTGTTTATGTAGATTTAAGTAATTTCAAACATATCGATCAAGTGTTACCTAAAAAGAATATAAGTTATAAAGAGATGGAATATCATATAAAAGTATTTTCATATATGTATCCAGAGTTTACGAAGCTTGAAAAAATCGGAGCCTCCGTTGAAGGCAGACCATTATATGCATTGAAAATAGGGAATGGCAAAAAGGAAATCATTATGGATGCTTCCATGCATGCCCGTGAACATATGACAACAAATGTATTGCTAGAAATGATCGATGAGTATACATATGCTTATATCAATGGGAAAAAATATGGTACTTACAATGTAAAAGCTTTGCTAGACAAGGTGAGTATTTGGTATGTCCCAATGATGAATCCGGACGGAGTAACACTTGTTCAAACGAAAGCAAATGCTACAGCAGCAACAAAACTTTTGAATAATGGCAGTGTCAATTATAATCGTTGGAAGGCCAATATTCGCGGAGTTGATTTAAACCGTAATTTTGATGGAGGCTGGATTACAAAAGCGTCAACAAAATATGCCTCCTACAAAAACTATAAGGGGACAAAGGCATTTTCAGAGCCTGAATCACGTGCATTAAGAGATTTTGTAGCAAAGCACCAATTTAAATCTTATATTTCATACCATAGTTCAGGTTCTGTTTTATATTATTTCCATCATCAAACGTCAACACAATTGAAACGGGATTTAGCTTTAGCTAATTCCATTAAAAAGGTAACAGGCTATAGCATCATGCCACCAACTGGTGAAACTGGATCTGGGGCTTCAGCGGATTGGTTTATCATGAATTATAAAATGCCTGGTATTACTGTTGAAATTGCACCTTTCCAAGGGGAAACAGTCGTTTCTTTAAAATATTGGGATAGCATTTGGAAGAAAAATAAAACAATAGGATTACTAGCAGCAACAGAAGCAAGTTTAAGATAGTTTAAAAGATAGAGTCCGTTCGTGTAATAGGGAACAGATTCTATTTTTTGTTAATAAAGGAATTCGAATTAGTAGAAATAGGCTTAAAATGATTTATTTACTCATAAATTCACTTAAATTTCATAATTTGCTAAGTAAGTGTCGATTGTTGTAAATCCATGTTCGGTGGTATGATAATAATAGTGCGCTCAATTTATGAAAATGAGTGTCTATAAATGAGGGGAACATGACACAATATGCGAAACTACTTAGACTTATGGGCTAAGACAGTTAAAACAGGAATTATTAAATCAAATTTAATTCCCATGATTGCTGCACTTATGCTCGCTTTATATACGTACGAATTAGACTTCGTAGAAAATATTCCAAATATTATTTTTGCCTTTTTGGGAAGTGCTTTAATTATTGGGGCTGCTGGGGCTTTTAACAATTTATACGATCGTGACATTGATATTAAAATGCATCGTACTAAAAACCGTCCAACTGTAACAGGCGATATAAATATAAAACTAGTACTTACTGTTGCAATTGTAATGCTAATAGTAGGTTTAGCTCTATTAGCATTAACAACATGGTTAGCTGCATTTTTAGGTTTCCTAGGCGTATTCTTTTATGTAGTTCCTTATACAATGTGGACAAAGCGTAGAACAATTTGGAACACAGAAGTAGGGAGTATTTCAGGAGCTATGCCGCCATTAATTGGATGGGCAGCAGTATCGCCTGACATTTGGCATCCAGCAGCATGGGCGTTATTTATCATCATGGTAATTTGGCAAATGCCTCATTTTTATGCGATTGCAATCCGTAAAAAAGATGATTATGCTGCAGCTGAAATTCCAATGCTACCAGTTGTTAAAGGAATCCGTAGAACCTATATACAAACGAATGTTTACTTAATTATTCTTACATTAACAAGCTTTTTATTTGCTCCAATAAGCTGGGGCTTAACACTTGTATCATTCATTTTAGGTGTTATCTGGCTATGGTTAAGCTTTGTTGGCTATCACAAAATGGAAGGGAAAACTTGGGCGAATAAAATGTTCGTCTACTCCTTATTCTTTATGACATTCGAATTTGCCACTGTTATTATCTACTCAACAGTTGCGATATTTATTAGTTAGATAATTTTTAGCATAGGACATTAAAAGGTCTTATGCTTTTTTCTGTGAGATAAAATTTCATCTTGGATTGGGAGTGAAAACTCATTAATGTTTTTATAGAAATAGGAAAGGGGGATTATCTAAATAGAGGTAATGAATTTATAAATCAAAAAAATACAACGTTTTAATTTGTGAGGAATGGTGTTTGGGAATATGAGTACAGATACTAATACAGATTATGACCTGTAAATCTATTGTTTATTAGTTTTCCAAAAGATAATCTATTTTTCATAGTATGTTATACAACAATTATCTCGAAATTGTGAACGAAAATGTGATAAAAATGTTACATTTCCTTTCTGTTTGTGTTATTGGTGAAAAATGATGATAAACTAAAGTCAACATAAAAAGTAACAAGTATTTTTTATGTAAATCGCTCTTTAGTAGAAGTGACTAGTTAAGCTCAATGAACCTTTTGAAAGCTTGTTCGACAAGATATATAACCTCCCCTATAATTATATAAATAAAAGCTTTTAAAAAGGTCAGTTAAAAAGGTGGACTCTGGTAACAGAGTCCACCTTTTTTGTGAAATACGTATGTAGCGAGCCCAGCTATCCATCTTCTGGAACATACAAATGAAGTAAAAAGGGGAATGAGTGAGCCATTAAAATCAATTATTTCATCCCACAATTTTCTTTTGATAAAAAGACAATCTGATTTTTGCCTTGATTTTTAGCCATATACAAGGCTTGGTCAGCTATTTTAAACAGCTGTGTAAATTTCTTAACAGTTGGAATACCATCACTACAAACAATACCCATACTAACTGTAATTTGAATAGTATTGAAACCATACTGCACCTTTAAGTCCGAAAGCGCTTGGAATAATTGCTGTGCTTTAGCCATGATTTGATTAGAAGGGTAGTCCTTTAAAAGAACGATAAATTCATCTCCACCATATCGACCGACAATTGTGTTTTCTTCCTCCATTACCTGTTTGCACGTATTACCTACAGTCTTTATAACCTCATCGCCAATTAAATGTCCATAGGTGTCATTGATGTTTTTAAAATGATCGACGTCTAGAACGATACAGCAAATGCTTGACCTAGTGATTTTTCTTTCTTTAAGCCATGAATTGCAATTCATCTCAATATAATAGCGGTTATATACACCGGTTAAACAATCCAAATTGGCTCTTTTTTCAATTTCAGCAATACTATGTTTTATGTCGATTTCTTTTATTTTTGAATTGAGCCTGACTGTAAACAGTTGCTCACAAATGATAGTGTATTGCTTTAATATTTCGTATGCATTTTCGTAATCATGTACAATTTCATAGATTTCAGATAAATTCTTGGTAATACTTTTTAGCATCATCTTATTATTGAGATCAGAAAAGATGCAATAGGCTTCTTTTAATGTATAAAGTGACTTTTCATATTCTCCTCTAGCTGTATAGAGTAAGGAGAGGGTGAAATAGTAATGTCCTTTTTCGTGTAAGCTATTTTTTAAATAGGCGTTAAAACGGAGTGGTTCAAGAATTTCCTTTGCTTCTTCAAGCCTGTCCAAACCAATATAGGCTTTTGCAAGATTAAAATAGATTTGACAATGTAACAGTATATCTCCTGGACAATGCTTCTTAGCTAAAATCATGGAAGCGTTTGCATTCTTGGCTGCTTCGCTATAGTTCTTTTCTAAAATATAGTAGTAGCTATATTTATTTAGGCATGCACTTGCAGCCTGATACATTTCTAGTTCTAATGCAATATTTATGCATTCATTCATCGCATCTTTTGCTTTTACGTAGTTTTCATCAAATTCATAGATAAGGGAACTTAAATTAAATAAATAAAACTTATCTTGGTCATCACCATGTTCATCACAAAGAAGCTTGTATTGAAGTACATTTTCAAAAGCGAGATCGATTTGACCTAAATAATAATAACTACCTGCTAAATTTAAATATGCCTTCATCATAGCTTTTTGGTCTTCAGCATGTTCACTTTGATCAAGTAATTCGTTAGCAAGTGAAATCGCCTCATTATAATGTCCCTCAGAAAATGCGGTATCTAGCTTTGCTTCCAGCTTTGTGAATCTGTTTATTTTAACGTTCATAAACGTCTCCTCTTTCTCACAATGGTGAGGAATAATTCCTTAATATTATATGAATCGATAGGTATTATTTATTAATATAATTATACAATTCATTAGATAAATAGTTTTAGGGGGATTTTAACAATTGTCAAAACAATTTTAGATTATTGACAAGTAATATGTAAAGAGTAGCATTTCCTAATTTTTCTAGTGTAAATAAAAAGGAATCAAACAAGTTGATTCCTTTTTAATGATAAATATTTTATATTTTTATTAAAAAATCAATTTTAAAAAGTGGTTTTTGCTATTTCATGTAAATAATCTCCTAAAACGCGTAACCCTTTGTCAAAGTTTTCTAAGTGAAAATGCTCATTTGGGGCATGAAAGTTTTCACTATTTAGACCAAATCCCATTAAAACAACTGGTAATCCTAAAATTTGATCAAATGACGCAACGATTGGTATGGAACCTCCACCCCGGATAAATGCAGTAGGGACCTGATAGATTTTTTCATATGAACGGCCTGCTGCCTGAATGACCGGATGATCAAAAGGTGTTAAGAATGGAGCTCCTTTGTCAAACTCAGCTATTGTAATATCTACTCCAGCAGGCTTATGTTTTTCGATATGTTGACGAAGTAAGCTAACAATCTCATCAGGGTCTTGATTTGGAACTAAACGGCAAGTAATTTTTGCCCCTGCTTCAGCTGGCAGAACGGTTTTTATACCTTCACCAGAAAATCCTCCGAATACACCGTTTACTTCTAAAGTAGGACGTGCCCACGTTTGTTCTAAGTAGGAGAACCCACTTTCTCCGAATAATTCATCGACACCAATTTCTTCTTTTAATGCTTCCTCATCAAAATTCAACTCTTGGTATGCTTGGCGTTCTTCTTCTGTAAGAGGGAGAACGTTGTCGTAAAATCCTTCCACTAGAATTTTCCCATGTTTATCACGGAAAGAAGCAAGGATTTCTGCTAATGCATGAATGGCATTTTGGACACCACCACCATATAAACCAGAATGGAGATCGCTTTTTGCACCGCGGACATTAATTTGAACACCTGTTAATCCACGAAGTCCATAGCATACTGCCGGTTTACCTGGTGCATAAAGGCCAGTATCTGAAATTAATATGATGTCTGCTGCAAGTTTTTCCTTATTAGCTTCCACATAGGCTGGAAGGTTAGGGCTTCCGATTTCCTCTTCGCCTTCATATATAAATTTAACGTTCACTGGCAGTGTACCTTCTGTTGCAAAGAGTGCTTCTATCATTTTTAAATGCATGAATACTTGGCCCTTATCGTCAGATGCCCCTCGTGCATAAAGCTTATTATCGCGGATTTCTGGTTGGAAAGGTTCGGAGTCCCATAAGTTTAATGGGTCAACAGGTTGGACATCATAATGGCCATAGAAAAGAATAGTTGGTTTGCCTTCAGCATGCAGCCACTCACCATAAACAACTGGATGTCCTTTTGTTTCATCGATAGAGACATTCTCAATGTTAAGTTTTTTTAGTGCATTCGCTAACCAATTAGCAGCATGTACCATATCAGACTTATGCTCAGAAAGTGAACTGATACTTGGGATACTTAAAAATTCAAAAAGCTCCTCTAAATGCTGTGATCGATGTTGTGAAAAATACGTATCAAGTAATTGTAAGTGACTCATAGGATCCCTCATTTCAAAATTTCAATTAGTAAAAACAGTATACCAAAACGGCATTTATTACACAGTTTAAAAGACCTTAAATATTTAAATTAAAGGGTTTTCCTGCAGTTTGTAACACCGAGATTACAACTTATACAATGCAACCTTACACCAATGTAATGAAATTGAAAGTAAATCCGATAGAGTGTAATACAAAATTTTGGGAAAATGAAAACTGTAGAACGGTATATAAACAATGCCAAAGTTTACGGAGGATTAAAAAATGACTAATAAATTAGCTGAAATATATGAAGAATATAATAGATATATATATCATTTATGTTTAAAACTAACTCGAAGCCCACAAGAAGCAGAAGATTTAATGCAAGAGGTGTGGGTAAAGGTTGTTCGAAATGAAGAACAGGTTTCACAAGTTGAGCATGTTAAAGCATGGCTTACAACAATCACGATGAATACTTTCCGTGACCGTTATCGTAAAAATGTTCGTCGCAGTAAGTATGTATTACATCAACCTGAAACATTAGACGTTCCAATATTAGATTTGGTTCCTAATAATGAAATTTCTACAGAAGAACAAATAGAAAAAGTAGCAGTAACAAAAATTGTTCAAGAAAAAATGAAGCAGCTTGATGCGATTTATCAAAAGACTCTATGGTATTTCTATGTGGATCAATATTCATTAGCTGAAATATCTGCACTAATGAAAGTATCTATTGGTACAGTAAAATCACGTTTATTCCGTGCAAAAGCAAGGCTAAAAGAAATTTTATTGTCTGATGATGCAGTGGTCGACGTTGTATTAACTGCTTAAAAAATTGGTAATGGTAGCCCTCTTTAACATTTATATAGATGACGAAAGGATAACTCTAATCTAGGGTTTATTCTTTCGTTTTTTTATTTGCCTGAATAGGGGGAGTGGTTTGGAAATGTTCTCTTAATAGAGAGGTGAGGGTAGTAAAAAAGCAAGATGTCCTATTTAACATCTTGCTTTATCTACCGTTAAGTAAACGTTCAAATATCGTATGTAATGTTTTGATTTCATCATTTGAAAGCATGCCAAACATGGAGTCGATCATTTTTGTTACTTGGTCTCGAGATTCGTTTAGAATTCTCTCACCTTCAGGGGTAATGGCAATTTGGGAAGCACGTCGATCTGCATTGCTTTGCGTTTTTTCGATAAACCCTGCATTAATCAGTTTATTTGTTAACACTGTTACGCCACCGGTTGTCACTTTTAGGCGTTCAGCAATTGCAGAAGGACGTTTTGGCCCTTCCTTAGCCAATAAATCTAATAATAATATATGAGATTTTGAAAATCCTAATTGATTTTTTTGATTCCATTCATTTGCCCATTTTCGCTCTAATGAAGAGACAACTTCAAACAGTGATGAAAGGTGTTGGTTTCTTTGGTTATCCATAATGCGAAAGCCTCCATCTATGATTAGCTTTGTGAAAAAGGTACCCAAAGGAAGTCTCATTCACTAGACTAAACACATTAATTATATCTGACTAGCAAGCCTTTGCATCGCATTTAATTCATACGCACGAACCTTACGTGGAATAAAACGGCGAATATCCATTTCATTATAGCCCACTTGAATTCTTTTTTCATCTAGTAAGATTGGACTGCGTAGCATACGTGGATGTTTTTGGATTAAATTATATAGTTCTTGAATTGATAACTGTTCGATATCCACATTAAGATTTTTAAAGTCATTTGAGTTTGTTGCAATAATTTCATCTGTTCCATCCTCAGTCATACGTAGAATGTTTTTAAATTCCATTAGTGATAGAGGCTGAGAAGTGATTCGTTTCTCAACAAAATCGATATGATTTTCTTTTAACCATTTGATTGCTTTTCGTGATGAGGAACAGCTAGATTGTGTGTAAATAGTAACTGTCATAATAACTCCTCGCTTTCATAATTTATAAAAGCTTACTAGTAAGATAAATTCGTTATATAGATATCTTACTAGTAAGATAAATATAAGTCAATAATTTTCACAATTTATACATAATAAGCTTTCTATTATTTTATATAGACATTTCTTTACTAATATATACGTGCATTATGTGAAAAAGTTTCAAAATTTATCAATAAGTTTTAGTTAATTATGGCTATTAATAAAAAATGAATTTTAGAGTCTATTTTCACTAGAAATATAAATTTTCGGAGTTTGGAAGATTTCGATGTATCAATTTAAAATAGTTCTAGTTTTGAAAGAGGAGGTAAGATATTTGATACTACTAGAACGTTTAAAACCTGAAAAAATTGCGTTACTTGAAGCTGCTATTAGAAGACTGTCCAGTAAGGATCCATTGTTTTTACAATTTCAGAAACAGTTAGCATGGGCAAAATCTGGTTATGTAGGTGAAAAACGCGTTGATCGTGAGTGGATAGATATGAAAATTCAGTTTCCACACATTTTACTCCATGGACTGATGGCAGAAAATGATCAAGGTTTTCAACACCAACTAGATACACTTTTTCTTTCTCAGCATTTCGTATTTGTTTTAGAAATTAAGTATTATTCTGGATTTATAGAGTTTAATGAGCAGACGCATCAATGTATAAAAAAGAACTTTGATGGGGTAGTTGAAAGCTATAGTAACCCTATTGATCAAGTGCGGCGGCATCGGTCTTTTGTTCGACAACAGCTGTTGAAGTTGGGGATAGATTTACCAGTAGAGTGCGCTGTCGTCTTTTCTAACCCCAAATCAATTTTAGAGAGGGTGGACGTTTTGGATGTACATCTTTTCCATGTAACGGGTCTTCGATATAAGTTAAGTAAGATGTTAGAAAAATATAAAATGCAAAAGATTTTTTCTGAGAAAGAGTTGATGTCAATAGGATATCACTTTTTGGGAATGCATCATATTAAACCATGGAAAATATCATTGGATAGAAAGAATCTTCGCACAGGTGTACTTTGTAGTGAGTGTAATTTTCGTGAAACAATGAAGTATAAATATGGACGTTGGATCTGTATGAAATGTGGAAATGATAATCGAGTTGCAATACTCGAAGCGTTAAATGACTATCGTTTGTTGTGGAATGATAACATTTCTAATCGGGAATTTCGTGAATTTACAGGTGTGGAATCCAAGGATGCAGCAAGTCGAATATTACGTTCTCTAGGATTTAAAAGCGTTGGGACGTTTAAGGACAAGCGGTATATTATTCCTTCTGAATTAAAAATTTTGTAAAACTGCGAAATTTTTATTTTGGATGGATGTTTTATATGGTAGGAGATTGATTCGATTTGTATTATTTTGATATTTTCGTGAGCTGAAAATTGAAGTCGCGAGTATTTCGAGGGAAGTCGCGAGTATTTCACCAAAAGTCGCGAGTATTTCCACACAAAGTGCGAGTATTACAAGAAATTTCCATCCCAAACACGATTTTGAGTTCAAATAATCATCCTATGATACCCCAGAACCAAATCCGATATCACAATATATTCTCCGAACACTATGAATTAGTATTCATTTTCTCCAGAAATCAAAAAACCGCGGTCAACTTTCATTAATCCGCGGTTTCTCCTATTATAAATCTGTTTTCCCAGTAGTAAACCAATCCTGTACATTCCAAACCTTGGTCGCTAATCCTTCATAAAACTCAGGTTCATGGGAAACAAGCACGATTGTTCCTTTATATTCTTGCATTGCACGTTTTAATTCGCTTTTTGCATCCACATCTAAATGGTTTGTCGGTTCGTCAAATACGAGCCAGTTAGACTCTTCCATCATAAGCTTACATAAACGGACCTTTGCTTGCTCGCCCCCAGATAATGAATTCAATGGACGAGAGATATGTTCATTTTTCAATCCAGCACGAGCAAGGGCAGCGCGAACTTGATGCTGGTCCATACTTGGAAAGGCGTTCCACACATCATCGATCGGTGTAATGTTTCCAGCCTTTACTTCCTGCTCAAAGTATGAAGGGATTAAGAAATCGCCACGGCGTACTTCTCCGCCTAATGCATTAATTTTTCCAAGCATTGTTTTCAGTAAAGTCGATTTCCCAACACCGTTCATCCCGATTAATGCGATTTTTTCTCCGCGTTCAATTGAGAATGATAATGGCGGTAATAACGGCTTTGCTTTATCGTAACCAATTAATAATTCTTTTGCTTCTACGACAAAACGGCTTGATGCGCGAGATTCTTTGAAGCTAAATTCAGGCTTCACTGCTGTTTCTGGGCGCTCGATACGTTCTATACGTTCTAGCTGCTTTTGACGAGATTTAGCGCGACCAGTAGTAGAGTAGCGTGCTTTATTTTTCGCAATAAACTCTTCTTGCTTTTTAATAAATTCCTGTTGCTTTTCATAAGCATCGATGTGTTGACGTTTATTAATTTCTGCTAGCTCTAAAAACTTTTCATAAGTTGCTGTGTAACGTGTCATTTTCGTGAATTCGAGATGGAAAATAACATCTACAACGCCATTCATAAATTCCGTATCATGCGAAATAAGTAAAAATGCATGAGGGTAATTTTTTAAATAATTAGATAGCCAAGTAATGTGTTCCTCATCTAAATAGTTTGTAGGCTCATCAAGTAGCAAAACTTTTGGCTTTTCCAGTAAAAGCTTAGCAAGTAATACTTTTGTTCGTTGGCCACCAGATAGGGCAGCGACATCACGTTCTAGACCGATTGCATCTAAACCAAGTCCACGAGCAACCTCTTCAATTTTAATGTCTAATGAATAAAAATCTCCTGCATCTAAAGCATCTTGGATGTCAGCCATTTGCTCTAATAATTCTTCTAGTTCTTCAGGAGTGGCCTCTGCCATTTTTTCGGTGATTTCGTTTAATTCTTCTTCCTTTTTGTAGAGGGGAAGGAAAGCATCGCGTAACACATCACGCATCGAGCGACCTGCGGAAAGAACGGTATGCTGATCTAAATAACCATAGTGAGTACCAGGTAACCATTCAACACGTCCAGTATCGTGAATTATTTGACCTGTAATGATGCCCATTAAAGTTGATTTTCCAACGCCGTTTGCACCAACAAGCCCGATATGATCGCCCTCTACAAGACGAAACGAAACATCCTTAAATAGGGTACGATCCCCAAAAGAATGGCTTAAGTTTTCAACCTTTAATATTGCCATAACTATGTGTTCCTCCAAAAATAAAATAATATATTAAAAATTCGCTAACGTAAAAACTCACAAAAAAACCCGCGGGCACTACAACGCCGCGAGCTGTTTATTCAGTTCAGCAAGTTGTTTTTCCATTTTTTCAAGGCGTTCAGCTGCTTGTGCAACAGAACCAGCATGACCCGTTTGTTCAAGCTTTTCCATATCACCTTGTAAATTGATATAATCCATTTTTAATTCTGCAATTTGTTGTTCAAGCTCTTTTTTCGAAAGCATGTTGATTGCCCCTTTTTATAGTAAATTCACGAGTGACTGTTCATTCAACATTGTATCATAGGATGTGTGTGAAATTCATTAAATTATCGTCAGATAGGATGGTGGTAAATGGAAGGAGTGGGGGGGAACTTGAAAGATGAGGGGGAGATTAAAACAAAAGGCTCTACATACATAGTACGCGAGAGCCTTCAAACTAATTTTTAATTGTTAAGCAAGAATTAATTGGAACGTACCTTTTGACATATTTACATTAACTACTAAAGGAGTCTCAGAAATAGGTGTATTTTCAAGAACTTGTTGAGGATTCATTTTTAGTTCAGTACCCCAGTTTGACATGTTCACTAGGTAAATACCATTATGTAAATTTAAGAATTCACTAACAGAGTCTTTTGCAAGGGCATCAACTTCAAATAGTTGTTCTTCAGCGTAAACTGAAGCCATGTAAAGCAAAGCTTCCTCATTCATGCTCATGCCAGTTTTTAATGGTGCTTCACCTGTGATTTCCTGATAGATATACCAATTACTATCCACTATATCATCAACACTAGCAATCTCTAAATAGACTTGGTCATCGATAAAACGAATAATATTTTTTGCGAATAAAGATAGATAACTGCTATATTTCTCATGAAATTCTGGACTTTTTGATAATATATTTTCTATTAAAGCTTCAACGCTACCATTTCGAATTTCTTCAAATTGGTCATCGGATAAACTATTTTCAGTTTTATAATCATTTAAAGCAGAACCGAACTCGTCAATTGTCATATACTCGCGATCAACAAGGGCTTGGGCTAAGTATAGGTGACTTTGTTTTTGATGAGAAATTAGTGCATCCACTTGTTCTTCTGTTAAGTAGCCTAATTCAACGGCGATTTCACCAAAACGCTTGTCCATTTGTTTTTGTTTTTCATGTACTTCTTCGACCTGGGCTGTTGTCATAAAACCTTCATCAACAGCGATCACACCAAATTTAACATGAACCGATTTTTGGAATTCTAAAGCATCTGCTAATTGGTCACGTGTAATGAGTCCGCGATTTAATAAGTAATGACCGAAGTATTGGCTAAACATATTAGTTTTCCTCCTTCATTACTTTTTCAATTAGTTGAGCGATTGCTTCAAGGGAAATTGGTTTTTGAATGAAGTCATAGGCTCCGTTTGCTAAAGCTTCTTTTAGATGATCGCTTGTCCCAACAGAAGAAGCCATGACAACTTTTACTTCTGTATTATTTGCTTTAATTTCCTTTAACGCCTCAATACCATCTTTATCTGGCATGACAATGTCTAAAAAAATTAAATCGGGATTGTGTTCTTTTGCTTGTTCCACAGCTTGTACGCCATTTTCTGCTTCATAAATTGTTTCACATTTACATTTTTCTAGAGCGGATCTTAATTTTTTACGGATTAGCATTGAATCGTCACATATTAATACTGATAAATTGTTCCCCATATTTCACCAACTCCTCTTTAAGTTAAAAAATGTCTACAATTACAATAGTACTATAAATTGGGCGTCTTTTGAATATCATTACGAAATAAAGAAAACAGCCGAAACCTTTGTGAGGGTTACGGCTGTCTAAGGTTAACAAATATTTTACAATTTAATAATGATAATTTTACTAATCTAAAATACCTGCTAGAAAAGAGGGGTATTTGTCCTATTTTGTGCTATACAAAATCGAAAAAAATAAATTATAACGATACAATATTATGACGCTCGTAAGCAAAATCTAATAGAAGGCATTTTAAAACTTCATTATTATCTAATATTTCAAGCTCTATTTGTTTACGTACAGCTCTTTCACGTCTTTGTTCATGAAGTAGAAGCTCCATGACCGCATTTTGAATATTAGATTGTTTCATTTTGCGTCCTAAGCCTAAATGAATAAATCCGTGATGCTCGCGAGGGAATGAATTATTTAACTCACGTTCATTTTGGGCTGCTGTAATACATGGAACACCAACAGCGGCAACCTTATAAGGCGTGTAATTTGCATTGCAAATGACGATATCAGCTTCTGTTAAAAGCTGTTCAAGAGCTCTTTCATGTTTAAAAATCTTTGTATTACGACGACTTAAAACCATCATTTGCAAATCTTCAACGGAATGCTTGTATTCACTGTCAATAGCGACAGTTATTTTTAAAGGAATATGCAGTTGAGTTAAATGTCTTAAAGTCCGATATGTTAAATTGTTTTCATCTCCGTCTTCATAAGCGACCACGATATGAGGTGGGTTTGACAATTCATTTGAAGCGCGGGATTCGGCAATTGCACAAATTGTATCTGTAACGGCAAAAGCGTAAGGACCTGCTAAGCAATTTTGAGCGATGTTTTCTTTTGTTTCTTCAAATAAAGCGATTATATTACAATCTGCAAATTGTGAGCCATCCCCAAAGTCATCAAAGTGGACAAGAGTTTTGCAATGAGGTCTCAATTGCTCTACTTGTTCGATGATAGTATCTTTACCATCTTGAACAATTAAATCAGGCTGTAAATTGCGAATTTGTTTGATTAATTCGTGTTGATGATCAAATAAAATAGGTGATATTTGCTCATTTGTTAATAATTCAATTGCTTTCTTTGATGTTGCTTTTATAAAAACCCATACTGTTTCTTCTTTTTCTAATAGTCTTGCAAGTGTTGCAACACGTTCAAATGGATAGAGTCCCTTCGTAGGACAGTGTTCCACGATAAATGCGATCTTCTTTTTTTGTTCTGCTCTCACTAATTCATTGTTCAAGAGTATCCCATCCTTTCCAATCCATACTAAGTTATGGTAATAACTACAAAAGTATGTGTAAAAAATAGCAATATATTAAATAAGCATTAGATTTAGAAAATGTATGCGGTGAGTATCAAGAAAATGAAAGAATTTATAAGTGAATTTATAAAAACAAACATTTTATTGAGAAATAGAAGTAGGAAAATGTGGAAGATAGTGTCCATTATTAGAAATATATTCATAATTCCTATAGAATGAAAGAATCTGTCTCGCAAATACTACATGTAGCAAATTAGTAAATAAGTTAAATGTAGAAAGAAATAATACAGAAAATTATATGAAGGTATACATAGAAAGGGGATGTAAAGATGCTAGAATCGACACTATTTCAAATTGCAGCAATGATTGGTCTTGGGGTGCTTTCGCAATGGATTGCATGGCGCTTTAGGCTTCCAGCTATCGTCATTATGTCTCTTGCAGGTTTAATCGTGGGTCCTTTTTTAGGATTATTCGACCCGCAAGATCGTTTTGGAGAGGTTTTTAATCCCGTTATTTCATTAGCTGTGGCGATTATTTTATTTGAGGGGAGTCTAAGCCTAGATTTTCGTGAAATTAAAGAGTTTCCTCGTGCAATATTTCGTATTACAACATTAGGTGCATTTATTGCTTGGATTGCCGGATCCTTTGCGGCATATTTCTTTGCAGGCTTATCACTAGATGTAGCATTTGTTATTGGCGGATTATTTATCGTGACGGGGCCGACAGTTATTTTGCCGCTTTTACGACAAGCAAAATTAAAGGAAAGACCAGCAGCCATTTTAAAATGGGAAGGGATTGTTGTAGACCCATTTGGCGCATTGCTAGCTTTATTTGCATTTGAAGTTGTCTTGTGGACAAACGAGCTAATTACAGGTAATTCATTACTTATTTTCTTTGGCTTATCGTTTTTAGCTGCTGCAATAGGGGCAGTAGCTGGTTGGGTACTTGGGAGATTATTAGAGCAAGGACATATTCCTGAGTTTTTAAAATCACCCATCGTATTTGGAGTTGTATTGATGGTATTTGTAGTAACCGATTCAATCATGCATGAAACGGGACTACTTGCCGTAACTGCCATGGGGATTATTATGGCTAACATGCATTTGACATCTTTACGAGACTTAATTCATTTTAAAGAAAATATTTCAGTATTGTTAATCTCTAGTGTATTTATTATGTTAACAGCTTCATTAACTATCGATACATTATTAGCGATACTGAATTGGCGGATGCTATTATTTGTTTTAGCGATGATGTTTATTGTTCGACCGCTTTCCATTTGGATATCCACAATTGGTACAGGGCTTACATTAGCAGAACGTACGTTAATTGGTTGGATAGCTCCTAGAGGGATCGTCGCATTAACGGTTTCAGGCTTTTTTGCAAATGCATTAACTGAAGCGGGCTTTGAAGGTGCTGATATTATTACAGCCTTAACATTGGCGCTTGTTTTTGCAACCGTACTTGCCCATGGATTTACAATTGGTTGGTTAGGGAAAAAGCTTGGCCTGCAGGCGACGGAAGAAGCAGGATTTTTAATTGTAGGTGGAACGCCCTTTAATGCTGTGTTAGGGGAAGCGTTAAAATCCTTTAACAAGCCTGTTTTATTAATGGACAGATCTTGGGGAATGCTTTCATATGCACGTCAATTGGGTATTAGAACAGAAGCTGGCGATATTCTTAGTGAGCATACTGAATATCATGTTGATTTAACACCTTATGAAATATTAATTGCAGCAACAGAGGAAGATGCTTATAATGCGTTAATCTGCCAGCGTTTTGTTCCAGAGTTAGGACGTGAAAACATTTTCCAAACACCTATTTCTATGGGGGATCCAAACGATTATAGTAAATCTATTGGTGGGAAGAAATTATTTTCTCCAGAATATGACGTTCATACATTAAATCGTTATATTGAAAAAGGATATATGATTCGAAAAACAATGATTACCGAACAGTATACTTTGGAAAACTTCCAACAGGATAATGGTTATGAAACAATTCCATTATTTACAGCGGATAAGGAAAACAATATCTCCTTTATAACGGATATAAAGAAGATATCCCTTGATCCAGGAACGACGATTGTTAGCTTAACATCTCCATCTAAAAAAATGGAAAAAGCTCTAGAAAAGGCGAATAATGTGCAATCTCAGCCAAAAGACTGAAATTTTTTCATTTAATACTAGTTCCCTACTACACATTAGTTGCATCTGTTACAATAACTAAATGGAATTAGATAATAGATGGAGGATACACATCATGAAAATTCTACTCGTAGATGGCACAGTATTTGGCACAAAAACAGGTGCGATATTACGACAGGTTGAACGATATATTAAAGAAATTGATAGTACTCTAGAACTCGAAATATTATATTTCGCAAAATTAAAACATCAAATTTTAGATGGTAGTCCTTTAAATGAGGATATGCAAATGATGATTGAGAAGATTGAAGAGGCAGATGGTTATGTTTTCGCAACACCAATCTATCAAGCATCGATTCCAGGTGTATTAAAAAACGCATTGGACATGATTTCTCCCAAAGCGATGCGTTATAAACCGGTATCTATCGTTGCAAGCGGTGGAACTTATCAGCACCATTTAGTTGTAGAAAATCAATTTAAACCAATACTTGATTATTTTAAATGCTTAGTGACACCAAACTATGTTTACACACATACCTCACATTTCGATAGGGATGATAACATCGTTGAAGAAAGTATTCATGAACGTCTTCGTGAATTAGCTCAAATATTTGTACAGTATTGCAAGCTTAGCGAAACATTACCTAAACAACCTATAGATAAGCATTAAAAAAGATGCATGACACAATCAATTGTTGTCATGCATCTTTTATCTACGAAAAACAATTTAGCTCATAACAATTACTAACGAATTAAACGAATGTACACCACCCAAGATTTTTGCATACTATAGTGATGAATGAATAGGGGGTGTATGAAATGGGATTGTTTATAAATAAAAAACAGCACCCAGATGTATTTAAAACAAACGGCGTTCTTATTGAACCTAATCAAGTAGAGTATTGCATAAATGCCTTTACGGAGTTTGTGAAAGAACAGCAAGATTCAAATAAAACACTTCATAAAGCGATTGATGGTGTAAATACTACTCAGGAGAAGATCCAGCTAAATCAAAATAGACAATGGCGTGAAATGGAACAACGCATTCTTGAAATAAAACATCTTCATCAAGCACATGAGAAGATTGAAAAACAAGTAGTTACATGGCTACAAAAACTTGAATCCAAGCAAGAGTCTCTCCAAGAAATTTTGAAATCAGAACAACAAGATAAGCAGCAGATGATGTCTCAAATGCAGCGACTAACATTTACTCAAGATGAAGTAATGAATCAATTACAGGAATTAGGAGAGGCGAAAGAGCAAGTAAAGGAACGATTGGATTATCTATCAACCTTCAGAGATGAAGTGATGAGCCAATTTGCACAAGTGACCGATTCTAATGACAGAGTAATTCAAAAAATTGATGAGCAAAGTGAAATCTATCAGCAAATTGCAAATAAAATTGATAATATTGAAGATACACAAAAAGAAGTAATGAACCGTGTAGATGGTCAAGAGGGTATTACTCAAAAAATCATACATCAAATTGATAATATTCGTTTCATTTTGTTTGAACGAACAAATTACTTAGAAGAAAAAATAGAGAAAATGTATCAACAGGCTGTGGATTATTTTCAAAAAGTGAAAACGGGCATAACCCAACCAGCCGATTATGTATTAACAAAAAGAAGTGAAGAACTTGAAGATCGAGATGTCTAGCCCTTTAAACCTATTGTTGGTTTGGAGGGTCTTTTTATTAAAGTGTAAGTGAGTTGGTCCTGTAGAAAAAGGGTTTGTCGCATTTCTTAACTAGTCTTAAAATTACATAAAACCCTTGGCAACTTCACCTGGGACGCCAAGGGTTGAAAAGACTTTAAGTTCGTTATAATAATTTTCGTTATTCATCTTAATTGAATGACCATATGCGTAACAGTATATATGGTGGTATGAAAAATCGGGATTACTCATTCTCTGATTTTAGATTTAAGATTGGTTTGCTGGTACTCGAATGAAACTAACCTGTGTTAATGGGATTACCACTCTGTTAGTCTCTCTTTCATATTCATCAGTCGAATCAGTTAGCCTAATAAAAGTACCCACTACTGATGATAGAACTCCTCTATACAATGTTTCGTCAACTGCTACACTTATTTCCTGACCAATATAAAGGTTAAGTTGTTGAGATAAAAAAAGCTGGAACAAATTAAACACCTCCTATTTTTAGTTAGATAGACTTTTAATACTTTCTATCGGTACAAAAACAAAATCAGTGCCTGATCTGAGAACGATATAAGTAGATTGAACTTCTACCAATACTCCACTAACAGTAGAAAATTCGGTTAATATTTCAACATCTGAACCTTCTAATGCTTTAAGAGCTAAACGAAGTTGCAACATAGTTACCATTGTTAATCTCCTTTCTTAGTTAAGTCTGTAAGAATTAAGTAAATGTAATAGAATTTTAATATTTCTTATTTTTTTTGAAAAATGAGTATTTCACACAGCAAATATAATAAAAATTTCATAGATTAACTAAGACTAAGGAGGTGAGAACTATGAAGGAAAGAGTAAAAGGATTAGTAAGTGTTGTTATTCCTTGTTATAATGCATCGCTTTTTATAGAAGATTGTTTAAACGGATTACTATCCCAAACTTATAAGAATATATAAGTAATCATAGTGAATGATGCCTCTACGGATAATACAATGACAGTAGTAGAACAATGGGTAAAAAAATCTAATCCGTCCTTTCCACTCATTTTATGTAATCTTCCTGTGAACGCAGGGTTTGCTGGGGCAATCACAACTGGATATTATATGAGTTCCGGAGAATATATTGCAGTAAATGATGCAGATGGTATTTCACATCCTTCTCGTTTTGAAAAGCAAATAGACTTTTTAGAAAAAAATCCTGATTACGATTTAATTGGAACGAATTATCAAGTCTTTAGTGATGTAAATAACAAGAAAGGTCAAGTAGCTAATTGGCTCCGTTACGGAGATTCTATACGAAAGATTTATGCTGAAGGAGGACACTGTGTTTGTCATGGAACAATATTATTCCGTGGGAAGGCATTTGATTTACTAGGTGGTCCAACTAGAAGAATTACTGGTGCAGAGGACTATGAATTTATCGTAAAATTCTTGAATGCCAATTTAAAAATTAACAATTTAAGAGATATCTTATATTTCTATCGCTCCCATGATAAACAACGTTCTAAACAATTTTATGGAGGTGAAAAAATTGGCTAATGAGAGAGTATTGCTAGTCATCGATGGACTATACATCGGGGGGACTGAAACCCATGTACTGGAATTGGCCAAGGAGTTAATTAAAAACAACGTATTTGTTTCAATCGTAGCTAGGAAGGAAGTTTACTTAGTTATTTTAAAGAGTTAAATTGTCCAATTTATCATATTGATTTTCCCCGTACGTTAAAGCTTGAAAATACTCATGAGAATAAGCTGGTGGAGGAAATAGAAAGGATTATTGAAACTGAAAAAATAAACCTTGTTCACTTTCACCAGACACCTTCCGGTTACTTATCGGGCATGGCCGCAAAGAATAAAGGGGTTCCAACAATTTTTACGGTACACGGAACATACTATCCAAACCATGAAATTCAAAGGCTTCTGAAATTATCTGATTTTGTTATTTGCGTTAGTCCTCCGATATGCGATTATATAAGTTCATTCGGTGTAGAGGATACCCATCTGATTCCGAATGGTATTAATTTAGAAGATTACCCAACTAATCGAACTTCGGAAGAATTAAAAAAAAATTTGAAAATACCGGAAGATTCTATTGTAGTAACTTATGCAAGCAGGATAGCTTGGGCAAAGGCTAAAGCTTGCTCAATGTTTCTAAGAGCTTGCAAGGATTTAAAAATAAACCCTGTTCCCAATCTTCACGTCGTAGTTGTAGGTGGAGGAAATAGGCTCAATGATATTAAAAATTTAGCGCATTATATTGAAAATTTGTGTAATCGTTCTTTCATTCATATCGTTGGGGAACAAAAAGATATGCATCCTTATTACTCAATAGCAGATTGTGTGGTAGGAACTGGACGTGTAGCCTTAGAAGCGATGGCCTCGGAAAAAACAGTGTTAACTGTGGGGAACCATGGCTTCTTTGGAGTTGTTACCAAAGAGAATATAGGTGAGGCATGGGAACATTATTTCGGAGATCACGGATCAAAGTCACCTTGTAGTAGACATGTTTTACGGGACAGTTTAAAGAAGATTTTGTTGGATAAAGAATATCTAAAGTTAAATGGAATTGAATCAAGAGAAATAGTAGTGGAAAAGTTCAATATCCAGAATATCTCAAAAGAAATATTGAAAATCTACTCTGAAGCAATAAAAGGAGGAAGTAAAGGTTGAAAAAACTCCTATACATTGGTTGGATTGGCTTTAATAACTTAGGAGATGAATTATTGTGGAACATCTTTAAAAATACTTGTAGAAAATATTTTAAAGATGATGAAATTGAGATTACTCCTTCTGTACCCAGTGTTGATTTAAAAAATCTTGATAAATTTGACATCGTAGTGTTAGGAGGAGGTTCTCTTTTGTTACCGGGGTATCTTCAAGTCCTCCAAAATGCCTTGCATAAGGGAAAATCGGTTATCATTTGGGGGACAGGATTAGACTGGATTGGGAAGGAAAATTTGGATTTACTATTAGAAGATAAATTGCTTTCCTTAGAGCAAAACTTTAAACAAAAGGACATTGAGGTTTTAGAAGAGGTAATTGAAAAAGCATTGTTTATAGGGGTTAGAGGTCCATTAACAAAAAAGGCTATTGAAATTATGCTCGGAAATGAAAAATCTAAGAAAGTCCAGTTAATAGGGGATCCTGGTTTATTATTAGAGGGGCATTTTCAAGGTAGGCGTGGTGAAAAGGAAAAAGTCATTGGCATAAACTGGGGAACTACATTCAATCGCCTATACGGTGGAAATGAAAAGTTAGTGGAGAAACAAATCGTTAAAACAGCAAAGAAATTAATTGCAAAAGGCTATAAAATCATGATTTATACGGTATGGCCAAGTGATATTCCATCTTGTGAAAGATTATACAAAAGTATAAATAATCCTGAAAATGTCGAAATTGATAAAAATCGCTATACAGAACAGGAATTAATAGAAAAATTATCAAAGTGTAGGGCAACAATTAATTTTAAACTTCACGCAAACTTATTATCTCTAGCAGCTGGTGTACCAGCAATAGCCTTAGGTTATCGCTTTAAAGTATTTGATTATGCTGCATCACTTGGGTTAGAACATTTAGTCGTTTCTGCGGATTCTTTAAATTTAACACAAGAATTATTAGAGCGTGTAGAGATTATCGAGAATACTGGAGAAACCATTCTCAAACAATACCAATCCAAAAAAACTAACTATATACCACTTTTAGAATCAATATTTACTAGTGATACTTTATAAGCTTTGCCTTTGAATACCTTTCAAATCCTTTATGAAGTGTGAGCTTTTATCAAATAAAAATTGATGATATCAATAAAAATCCGTGATCCTAAGAAATTAGGTAACGGATTTTTCATTGCGGGAGCATACGTAATTAATACCAGCCCCCGCTATTTTGTTAATCATTACACAATGAACTAATAGGGGAACAAAGACAGGTATTATTTTATGGTCTGCTTTACATAAGCTTGCAAGTGATAATACAGGCCATAACTTTTAGAATAAGGGAAACAACCAGAAGCTTTAGTTAACTAATCTATAAAAGAAAGGAGATTGTCTACATTGATGGTTTAATGATCAGTTCACTTACATCGACATAATCAGGTTGCTCTAGTGCATAGACGATAGCATTGGCAATAGCTGTTGCTGGCAGAGCGGTACGTCGGTATTCCTTCATTAGTTCCCTTGCATTGTTGTCGGTAATGCTCTCAGCAAGTTCTGATTCGGTTACTCCTGGGGATACAAGTGTCACACGGATACCTTGCCCTACTGTCTCTTGTCGCAATCCATCTGTTATTGCACGTACGGCATATTTAGTCGCGCAGTAGACAGCTGCTGTCGGGGATACTTCGTAGGCACCAATGGATGCGATGTTTATGAAATGACCGAAACCTTGTTTTTTCATAACCGGCAGACCAGTAGCAATGCCATGAAGGACACCGCGAATATTCACATCAATCATTCGGTTCCATTCTTCAATCTTCAATGCTTCTAGTGGAGAGAGCGGCATCACCCCAGCATTGTTAATAATAGCGTCCACTTGTCCAAAACGACTTTGGGCTATTTCAATGATTGCTTGCATCTGTTCTAATTCGGTTACGTCTAGCTGTTGAATGACTACAGAACCACCATCCCCTTGAATGTCGGATGCCAATGCCTCTAGTCTTTCCACACGTCTTGCACCGATGACTACATGAGCGCCCATGCTTGCAAGCAGTCGGGCTGTTGTTTCACCAATACCGCTGCTTGCTCCTGTTATCACAACGACTTTTCCATTAAGTGCTGACATCTTATTTTCTCCCTTCGCTGTCTTCTTCTAGATATAGCACCATACCTGCATGGTAAAGTACTCCGTTGATAAAATTACCATCGGCAGTAAATCCTGTATCATCAACATATTCGATATGGTTGCCATTGATAATATAGTTTCCTTGATAGGCACTTTTGCGGTTACCACGAGCTTCATCATAGCGTCCGTTCGGAAGTAGTTCGTGTCGTATATAACCATCCGCGGTCACCCAAATACCTATATAAGGATGAGAATTTTCATGTTCTTTTTTCATTTTATAAACTCCCTTCACATTTAAACGATGAATGGCACTCATGTCTTGGTAGGATTTAAATGTAAATACAGTGAACGAAAGACATACATACATAAACTTGATTAATCACTTACCATCCAATTGAAGTGTCACATCATAATCTCATTATGAAACTTTGCTCTAAAGAGGGGGTAGTCGAAAGTTATACAATTATTGCCTAATCCTCCAAAAAGTATAGTATAGTAAAAAAAGAATTTATTAATGTTTCCGAAGAGATGGAGGATTGGTTTATGGAGGGAATCAAAGAGTTAGCAGAGTTGATTGAGCGAAATGTAAAGATGGATGGAACGTATGAGACATCTATACCAGGGTTGCAGTTTATTCGTACTTCCCAAATTTCTGAACCTGTTTACTCTGTTTATGAACCTTCCTTATGCGTTGTGGCTCAAGGTTCAAAATTGGTCATCCTTGGGAAGGAAAGCTATCAGTACGACTCTGCCAGTTATTTAACTGCTTCCGTTCATTTGCCAATCACTGGGCAGATTTTAAAAGCTTCACCCGAAGAACCTTATTTATGTATAAATTTGCAGCTTGATATGAATCAGATATTCGAAGTCGTTCAATCATCGAATCAAGAAATTTCTAGTGAATCCCCAGGGCGTGCTCTAGTGGTCAGCCTTATAAATGACTCGCTTCTTGAAGCGGTAATACGTCTTGTAAAGCTATTAGAGACGCCGCAGGATATACCAGTCCTTGCAACCAGTATCAAACGTGAGATTATCTACCGGGTTCTACAGAACGATCAGTATGATACATTGAAGCATTTTGCCCTTGTAGGTAGTCAGGCACAACGGATTGCAAAGGTGATTGGGATGTTGAATCATAAATTCATGGAGCCGTTAAAAGTGGACGAATTGGCGAGAGAAGCCAAAATGAGCTCTTCATCCTTCTACAATCATTTTAAGGAGGTCACGGGTATGAGCCCAATCCAGTATCAGAAACAGCTTCGCTTACAGGAAGCACGCCGACTTCTTTTAACAGAAAACTTAGAAGCGGCTGAGGCAGCGTTCCAGGTAGGTTATGAAAGTCCATCGCATTTCAGTCGGGAATACAGCCGTAAGTTTGGCTTGCCTCCAATGAAAGACATACAACGTTTGCGAGAAATGTTTTAATCAAAGGAAACTTCTGTTTATAAAAGGTAGAGGGGACACAACTCTATTATTTTTTAATATGAGGCCAAAACTTATTATTATTAAACAAATTATTAAAGTAGTAAGATAGAAATGATTTTTATGAGAGCTTCAGTTGCAATGTCCTTAACACTCGTACGCGATTTTGTTAAGCTATCTACTGTAAAACAATTAGAAAATCCTAAGTAGTTTTTAAGGAATGGCATTTTAGGAAGAAACGAATACTAAGCTAAAGAGATTTAAAAAAGGAGTGCTATTCATGCGTGCAGTTGTTATCAATGAATATGGTAATAAAGATGTGTTAGTAGAGCAGGAGTTACCGAAACCGGAAATAAAAGCAAACCAAGTACTTGTGGAGGTTTATGCAACATCCATTAACCCAATTGATTGGAAGCTTCGTGCGGGTTATTTGAAAGCGATGCTAGATTGGACATTCCCGATCATCCTTGGTTGGGATGTTGCTGGGAAGATTGTTGAGGTTGGAGACGAGGTGAAACATTTTCAGGTCGGGGATGAAGTATTTGCACGACCAGATACTACTCCGAATGGAACATACGCGGAATTTACAACTGTAGATGAAGATTTACTGGCTAAAAAGCCTAGTAACCTAACATTTGAAGAAGCTGCCTCTATTCCGTTAGCAGGCCTAACTGCTTGGCAATGTTTAGTAGATGAGACAAAAGTAAAGCAAGGAGATAAAGTGCTTATCCAAGCTGGAGCTGGTGGTGTCGGAAGTTTGGCCATACAAATGGCAAAACATTTAGGTGCCTATGTTGCTACAACAGCAAGCGGAAAAAATGAAGGATATGTAAAACAGCTTGGTGCAGACAAATTCATTAATTACCGTGAACAACAATTCGAGGAAGAATTAAGTGATTATGATGTGGTCATTGATACAATGGGTGGCGATATTTTAAATAAAAGCTTCCAAATACTAAAACCGGGTGGCAGACTAGTAACAATTGCCGGACAACCAGATCCAGCGTTAATAGAAAAGCACCAAGTAACGGCAAGCTCCTATTGGTTAACGCCAAATGGGAAACAGTTAGCTGAAATAGGTGAACTACTGGAAAAAGGAATCGTTAAGCCACAAGTCGGTAGTGTTTTTGGCTTTTCAGCAGAAGCGTTACAAGAAGCACATGAGCTAAGTGAAACAAATCATGCTAAAGGGAAAATCGTCATTAAAGTGAAATAATTTGGATAGTCCCCGCGCATTAACTGTTAGAAGGATTCAACCTAGAAAAAAGAGAACCTCCTAGCAGTACAAGATACCATTTAAAAAATGAATATTTAATCATTGGGCGCTTTCCATAAGGAAATGCGCTTTTTTCTTATAGATTTAAATTTTAATCCAACTTTTTTTCACAGCAACAATAAAAAACTGTTGAAAACTCAAAGATATTCGAGTTTATCAACAGTCAAGTTGTTCATTAGCAAAGTTTATATGATTAGATTGATTCGACTACTTCCTTTTCTTTCTGCGGTGTTACTAGTGAATAGCGCTCCCATTTTCGGCCTTTCCATCTAAAGAATACGATGATTGCTCGGCACCATTCATCTGCGGTAATAGCAAGCCAAACACCAACTAATCCCATATCAAGTACGAAAACGAGCAAATAGCCAAGGGGCAAGCTCATGCAAACCATAGATAAAAATCCAATTTTTACAGGGAAGCGAGCATCTCCCGTAGCGCGCAATGTATTGATAATTGTTATATTGATCGTTCTACCTGTCTCAAGTAATACACTCAACAACAGAACCGATGCACCTAACTGAATAACCTCTGGATTATCTGTAAATACATCCATCAACGTTTCTCGGAAAAATGTCACTACTGCAACCATGACCAACGTGAAAATCATAGCGACTTTGACACTAACCCAAAGTTGTTGATAGGCTTCTTCTTGTTTACCTGCCCCAACTAAACGACCGACAATAATAGAGGTCCCCATCCCAATGGCTATAGCAAACAAGTAAGTGAACATTGAAATATTCACAGCGTATTGACGAGCAGCCAAAGCTTCAGTACCCAAGTATGTTATATAGTATAAAAATACAACTTGGCAGACTTGATACATGATTTGTTCAAGGGCACTTGGAACCCCGATTGCTAAAATTTTCTTCACATATTCTTTTGGAAATGTAATGAAGTTCTTCCATCGTACCTTTATTTCAAGCACCTGATAATATAACCAAATGAAAATAAACACGGCAATTAATCGGCTAAATACAGAAGAAATCGCTGCACCTTGAACACCTAGTTCTGGAGCACCAAAATGTCCAAAGATTAAAATGTAGTTACCAACAACGTGAATAATATTCATGCCGAGAGAGACATACATCGTCTGCTTTGTTTGACCATGTACTCGAATAATTGCAGCGAGAGAATTAATAATAGCTTGAAGGAATATTCCGCCTCCGATAATGATTAAATAACCTTGTGCATGGGCTAGCACATCTCCCTGTAAATTCATCATGATCATTAAATGACTTGAAGAAATGATGAAAATGGCAGACATAATTAAGCCAACGACTAAGTTTAATGATATGGCTAATGCAGAAATTTTTGTCGCTTCTATTAAACGGCGTGAACCTAAATATTGAGAAACAACAATCGCAGCACCATTACCAACTACTTCTAAAATAAGTATCGCAATATGAATATATTGGTTAGCCGTTCCAACGCCCGAAACTGCATCATCTGATACGGCAGCTAACATAAATGTATCTGCGATTCCCATTAACATAAATAGGAATATTTCTAAAAAGATAGGCCAAGTTAAATGAATAAGACTTAGCTTCTCTTTTGGTTGTTGTATTGCTTCGGACATTAAACACCCTGCTTTCTTTATGAAGTTTTAAAATTTGATTTACCACAAGTAAAGATATTATCAAAATTCAATGTAAGTTTCTATGAGTATTTTGTATTGAAATATTAATTTTGTTTTTTAAAGATTGGAAGGCAAAATAAATGTTCCATCGACACATTTAAAGGTCAATGGAACATTTAATCAATCTAAATTGTTTAACCTAAGGCAACATCTAATATCATCATAATCGTAAAGCCAAGCATTAGGCTCACGACAGCTAGGTCCTGATTACCATTTTCCTGAGAACTTGGAATCACTTCTTCTGCAACGACGAAAATCATTGCGCCTGCTGCAAAGGCTAATGCAAGCGGTAATAATGGCTCGACATAAGCAACAGCTAAAAATCCAAGCACTGCCGATATCGGTTCAACCATTCCAGAGAATTGACCAAACATAAAGCTCTTTCTTCGAGACATACCATCTCGCAATAACGGCATTGATACGGCCACACCCTCTGGTATATTTTGAACACCGATCCCGATTGCTAATGCTAAAGCTCCGGCAAGGGAAGCAGAAGGGGAGCCAATTGCTACAGCGCCAAATGATACACCAATGGCAAGTCCTTCTGGAATATTATGAAGAGTGATGGCAAACACAAGCAAGGTACTTCGTTTCCTTTTTTTCGGCAAAATACCTTCAGCACTTTTCATAGGTGCATTTGGATGAAGGTGAGGGAGCAATTTATCTACAGAAAAAAGAAACATCCCACCGAGTATAAAGCCGATTGCAACAGGTACCCATGCAGGATATCGGCTTCCTTCAGCCATTTCAAGCGCTGGTGATAATAAAGACCAAAAGCTTGCTGCAATCATGACGCCGCCTGCAAAGCCTAGCATAAAATCTAAATATTTTTGACTGAATTTTTTCGTTGTAAAAACTAGTGCAGCCCCTAATGCTGTCATTCCCCAAGTGAAAATGGTTGCAGCGATTACTTGTTGCAATGGACCTAACTCCATAAAGAAATCTAGCATCTTTCGTCACCTCTTTAATTTTTACAAACAATATTGTGACATGTATCTTAAGGAAAAATATTAAGCTTAACTTATACATAAGTCAAAACAATAATCTTTATGAATGTATAGCTTAAAATGATTTCATAAAGAAATTCTAGACAGACTAGAACAATCATTTTTTCTCACCCGAGCTTGTTTTAAGAAAACTCACTCCCCGATGAAGGCACTTCTTAAGTTTTTTATTATTTAAATCCAAACATCATCTTTCCCATATTGAAAAAAATACAAACTATATGTGGAATCGTTGACATACCCCATAAGGGTACATATAATAAGGGTGAGAAATGGAGGTTGATTACACTGGAGAATATGAACGAACAACATTGTCACTCGGACTCTTCTAACCGAAAAAGTCATCATCCAGAGCATATTAAAAAAGATTTAATGAATCGTTTAAACCGTATTGAAGGCCAAGTGCGTGGTATAAAGGGAATGGTTGAACGAGACGTTTATTGCGATGATATAATAACCCAACTCTCAGCTACACAATCTGCATTAAACAGTGTTGCAAAAGTTTTATTGCAATGGCATTTAAAAGGTTGTGTCGTAGATAGATTGAATGATGGCGATGAAGAGGTTCTAGATGAACTAATCGTAACGATACAAAAAATGATGAAAAAATAGGTGGTGATTTAAATGGATCAAATAACACTAAAAGTAAAAGGAATGACTTGTGGAGGGTGTAAAAAATCCGTTGAAACAGGAGTTGCTTCACTATCAGGTGTTGAACATGTAAATGTTGAATTAGAAACAGGAAAAGTAGATGTTTCTTTCAATGAAGGGCAAGTAGATATTGCACAAATTAAATCTGCCATTCAAAAGAAAGGATATTTTGTAGAAGCATAATAAATTTTTTTATTTCAAATATACCCCTATATCGTATATAAAAGGAGCAAATACTAAAATGGAAAATATAACGTTAAACGTAAAAGGAATGTCTTGTGGCCACTGTGTAAATGCTGTTGAAGGAAGTGTTGGTGCACTGGATGGTGTATCACAAGTAAATGTAAATCTTGAATCAGGTCAAGTAAGTGTTGCATTTGATAATGAAAAAGTAACAATAGAACAAATTAAAGAAACAATAGACGATCAAGGCTATGATGTTGAATAAATAAGTGGACCACCTATGGAAGAGTGCTTTCATAAGCACTCTATTTCTTCATAAGGAATATACCCCCTGGTGGTAAAAGAGGTGGATAATATGAGTTCAGAAATCAAAGAGCTTAAAGAAGCAAACTTACAAATTACAGGAATGACTTGTGCCGCTTGTGCAAATCGTATTGAAAAGGGACTTAATAAGCTAGATGGTATTACTTTAGCAAATGTCAACCTTGCTCTTGAAAATGCTGTTGTCGAATTTAATCCTTCAGAGGTATCCGTTACTGACATCATTTCACGAGTTGAAAAATTAGGATACGGTGCGCATATTAAAGAAGATAATAATGAAAATGTTGATTATCGTGAACAAGCAATAAAAAAACAAAAATCAAAATTCATCATCTCAGCAATATTATCAATACCATTGTTATGGACGATGGTAGGTCACTTTTCCTTTACATCGTTTTTATATGTTCCAAATTTTCTTATGAATCCATGGGTGCAAATGATCCTTGCAACACCAGTTCAATTCCTAATTGGATGGCAGTTTTATGTAAGTGCGTATAAAGCATTGCGAAACGGTAGTGCGAATATGGATGTACTAGTGGTCATGGGAACCTCAGCGGCTTATTTTTACAGTGTATATCAAGCGATTATTACTTACGGACATGAACATCATCCGCAGCTTTATTTTGAAACAAGTGCTGTATTAATTACTTTAATCTTATTAGGTAAATTATTTGAGGCAAAAGCGAAAGGGCGATCTTCTGAAGCTATAAAAAAACTTATGGGCTTGCAGGCAAAAACAGCTCTAGTTCTCAGAGATGGACTTGAAAAAGAGATTCCTTTAGAAGAAGTAATCATTGGTGATGCTATTCTTGTAAAACCCGGTGAGAAAATACCTGTAGATGGTGAAGTAATCGAAGGCAATTCTGCAGTCGATGAATCCATGTTAACAGGTGAAAGCATTCCTGTTGATAAAAACGTTGGATCACAAATTTATGGGTCAACAATTAATAAAAACGGCTTTATCAAAATGAAAGCAACGAAAATTGGTCGAGACACAGCTTTAGCTCAAATTATTAAGGTGGTCGAAGATGCACAAGGCTCAAAAGCACCGATTCAGCGATTAGCAGATAAAATTTCAGGTATTTTTGTTCCAATTGTAATAGGTATTGCAATCCTTACATTTATCATTTGGATTGTCTTAGTTGCACCGGGAGAATTTACTCCTGCACTAGAAGCACTTATCGCGGTACTTGTGATCGCGTGTCCATGTGCGCTTGGACTGGCAACACCAACTTCTATAATGGCTGGTTCTGGTCGAGCAGCAGAATTAGGCATTTTATTTAAAGGTGGAGAACACCTTGAACAGACTCAACATATTAACACAGTTGTTGTGGATAAAACAGGTACTGTGACAAAAGGAACACCTGAATTAACAGATGTTTATGTTGAAGATGGTATTAATAAAGAGGAATTCCTATCATTCATTGGAGCAAGTGAAAAACAATCTGAACATCCTCTCGCTCAAGCTATTGTCAAAGGAATTGAAGAACAGGGGATTAATATAAAAACAGTTCAACAATTTGAAGCAATACCTGGATACGGTGTAAGAGCGGTTATCGAGAATAAGGAAATCGTAATCGGTACAAGAAAATTAATGAACCAATATAAAATAGATATAACACATGTCATGAGTTTGATGGAGGAATTAGAAGAGAGCGGCAAAACGGCTATGCTTGCAAGTATTGATGGGGAATATGCAGGACTAGTTGCTGTAGCTGATACAATAAAAGAAACTTCTAAACGAGCAATTCAAAGACTGCAAAAAATGGGTATTGAGGTCATTATGATGACTGGTGATAATGTAAGAGCGGCAAAAGCGATTGGTAAAAGCGTTGGTGTAAATGAAGTAATTGCTGAAGTTCTACCTGAAGGAAAAGCGGAAGAAGTGAAAAAACTACAAGCACAAGGTAAGAAAGTTGCAATGGTAGGTGATGGCATAAATGATGCGCCTGCACTTGCAGTTGCTGATATAGGGATGGCTATAGGTACTGGGACAGATGTAGCGATGGAAGCAGCAGATATTACTTTAATACGTGGGGATTTAAACAGTATTGCGGATGCAATTATTATGAGCCATAAGACAATGAGAAATATTAAACAAAACTTATTTTGGGCATTTGGTTACAACACATTAGGCATCCCAATAGCAGCAGCTGGTTTTCTTGCTCCTTGGGTTGCTGGAGCTGCGATGGCCTTTAGCTCAGTATCTGTTGTATTAAATGCATTAAGATTACAACGAATAAAACTTGAAAAATAAATATAACGATGGGCTTTTAACAATCTTGTTAAGAGCTCATTTTTTTAAATTAAAATTCAATTCCTTAATCATGCATAGAAAGGCATTGAATGTTAAATCCTTTTAATATATAAAAGCTTATTCATGTTCGGTTTGAATTTGTTTTGAATATTAGGAGGGTGTTAAAAATGAGTAACAAGCGATTATTAGGAGTAGTTTCACTTATTTTCCTATTGATTTTATCAGCTTGTGGAACGAATGATTCAGAAAGTACAAATGAATCTAACACAAATGGAACTAATAATGCAGTTGAATCTGGAACGGATGTAACAAATGAAGAGAATGAAAATACGGGTGAAGATGTAAGCAATACGCAAAATCAAAATGGTGAAGAAAATGTTCCTTTAGCTCGTGAAGTACCAAAAAACATGAAGGCCGCTGGAGATGCGAAATTCAATATTGGTGATGAAGTGACAATTAATGCAGAGCACGAGGCTGGGATGATGGGAGCACCAGGTACCATTTTAGGAGCATATGAAACCATTGTCTATTCTGTATCTTACCAACCAACAAATGACGATTATCCAGAAGAAAACCATAAGTGGGTTGTTCAAGAGGAAATCAAAGGTATCGATGAAGAAATGTTAGTTCCGGGTACTGAAGTTATCATCGAAGCAGATTATGAAGAAGGTATGTTTGGTGCTGAAGGTGAAATTGATACAGCTGAAAAAACAACGGTTTACATGGTATCATTTACACTTGATTCCGGAGTAATGAAGCAAAAATGGTTTAAAGAAAGTGAATTAGAAGCAAGATAAAACGTAAAATGTCCATTAATCTTTGATGGGCATTTTTTAATTTCCAAAATCGAATTGGATTATTTTCCTTAATTATCTAGTTTCATCATATAGTAGGAAATTTGGATTAGAGCTCGTTATCAAAGACAAAAGTTAGAATTTCCTCATCATTTCTTCGTTAGAATAAAAGATTTCGAGAATATTTTTTCTTTGTATTAAAGGGAAATCACAGCTTTACAATAAATTAAGAAAACTTGATAAAATAAAACTTTGAAATTTTTTAAATAGTCTGATAAAATCAGATAACACTGATTCGGATATATAAAATCCTTTCAGCAACTTTAAGGGCAAAAGAGGGAATTTATCAATGAAATACGCAGAGAAAATTTTAAACACACCATCTTCATTTACTCGTGATATTTTAAAAGTGGCGGGTCAAGAAGATGTCATTTCATTTGCTGGAGGTTTACCTAACCCAATTTCATTTCCAGTTGAAGATCTGCAAAATGCGATTAATCATGCAATTGAAGTTCATGGGCCGAAACTATTCCAATATTCAGCGACGGAAGGTTATTTGCCATTACGTCAATATGTCGCAGATAAATTAAACAAAGGTCAAGAAGGATTAGATATACAACCAGAAGATATTTTAATAACAACTGGATCCCAACAGGCTTTAGAAATGATTTCTCAAGTAATGATTGATAAAGGTGATGGGATTGTTATGGAAGAACCAGGTTATCTTGGGGCGATTCAAGCATTCCACTTAACTGAACCAACATTTCACCCTGTAACTCTAACAGACGAAGGATTAAATGTTGCTGAATTAGAAAATATGCTAAAAAACAATCAAAACATCAAATTTATTTATACAGTGCCTAATTTCCATAATCCAACTGGTATTACATACACAAAGGAAAATCGTGATGCCATTTATGATGTTGTAAAAAACTATGATGTCATTTTGATAGAGGATGACCCATATGGAGATCTGCGTTGGAACGGTGAGAAAATACCTTATATCGGGGCTGGCCGTCTTGAAAATTCGGTCGTTCTTGGATCATTCTCAAAAATCGTTACTCCGGGTATGCGTTTAGGATATATCGTAACGAAAAATAAGGAATTATTGAATCATGTTATAACGGCGAAACAAGCAGCGGATTTACACACTAATATTTTCTCTCAAATTGTGATTCATGAATATTTAGCGAAAAATGATCTAGAAGCACATGTATCTAAAATTATTGCTCTATATGAATCACAGGCGAATGCAATGCTAGAAGCAATGGCTAAGTATTTCCCTTCATCAGTGAAGTTTACAAAGCCTGATGGTGGCATGTTTATTTGGGTTACTTTAGAAGAGGGGGTATCATCACTGGATTTATTCTACAAAGCGATGGAAGAAAAAGTAGCATTCGTACCAGGTGACCCATTCTATACTAGTAAAACAAATGTAAATACATTCCGCTTGAATTATACAAACTCTTCACCAGAAGTAATCGAAGAAGGAATTAAACGTCTCGGAAAGCTTCTGCACGAAGTATCAACAACTGAAAAAGCACTTGTATAAATAATGAAAGCTGACTTAACTTTTACAAAAGTAAGTCAGCTTTTTTGTATGGTGGTAAGAAGCTAACTATTTCTTGATTCTTAAGGATTTAGAATGTATTAAATCTTTTACTAAAATTGTTGCACCTGCTACAAGGACTCCTTGAAAGAAAGAATTAATATGAAATCCATAATATAAAAAACATGAAATAACGCTGATCACTGTAATAATCCAGACGTGTGTCCATGTTTCAATGCGCGGCGTCTGTCGTAGGAATAATAATATGATATAGAGCACCGGTATGAGTACATATGACTCAGGATTAATAAGTGTCTCCAATATAATTCCTTCCAATATTATTACCTCCCTTAATTGTATTCTAAAATTAATCTATTCGAACACTTGGAAAGTAGTTAATCTATATGCCTCAAAGAATACTAAATTATTCCTCATAAATTACCCAAATAGGGTTGTTTAATATATTTCATAAAGCACAAAAGTTGAAGGGGATTGAATTGGAAGAAATAAAATATATTGGGTTTTATTTACAAATTTAGTGATTGTTAATATAGGGCTACAAACTTTCTATTAAGTTTCTATAAATCATTGCCTATCTAAAATGCCATTTTTATTTCTCGTAAAATGTTAAATCAAGCTCTCTATGCTATAGTAAACACAAGGATTTACGAAAGGGTGTTATACATGGCTAAAAGTGTCGTATTAGCAGAAAAACCTTCAGTTGCGCGAGATATTGCAAATGTACTGAAGTGTCATAAAAAGGGAAATGGCTTTTTAGAGGGAGATAAATATATCGTGACATGGGCTTTAGGTCATCTTGTGACATTGGCTGACCCAGAGAGCTATGATGTGAAATATAAAACATGGAATCTAGAAGATTTACCGATGCTGCCTGAACGTTTAAAACTGACAACGATTAAACAAACAGGGAAGCAGTTTAATGCTGTGAAATCACAGCTGACACGTAGTGACGTTAATGAAATTATCATTGCAACGGATGCAGGGCGTGAAGGGGAGCTTGTTGCCCGTTGGATTATTGATCGAGTAAAGGTAAATAAACCAGTGAAACGTCTTTGGATTTCGTCAGTTACAGATAAAGCGATTAAAGAAGGTTTTCAAAATTTAAAACCAGGAAAAGCTTATGAAAACTTATACTATGCAGCTGTTGCCCGTTCGGAAGCGGATTGGTATATAGGACTTAATGCAACACGAGCACTAACGACAAAATACAATGCCCAATTAAATTGTGGCCGGGTTCAAACACCGACACTTGCAATGATTGCTGCTCGTGAGGATGAAATTAAAAATTTCATGCCTCAGAGCTATTATGGCATCGAAGCTCAAACCGATTTATTAAAACTAACTTGGCAGGATGCAAATGGTAATTCGCGTAGCTTCAACAAAGAAAAGATAGATGCCATTGTGAAGGCATTAGGCAATCAAGATGCCAAAGTAGTTGACATTGACCGCAAAGCAAAGAAATCCTTTGCACCTGGATTGTATGATTTAACAGAGCTACAACGTGATGCGAATAAATTGTTTGGCTATTCCGCGAAGGAAACATTGAATATTATGCAAAAACTGTACGAATCATATAAAGTATTAACTTACCCTCGTACAGATTCCCGCTTTATATCATCAGATATTGTCAGCACATTACCTGAGCGACTTAAAGCATGTGGAATAGGAGAATATCGCTCATTAGCAAATAAAGTTCTCAGCAAGCCAATAAAAACGTCGAAAGCTTTTGTAGATGACAGTAAGGTAAGTGATCATCATGCCATCATTCCAACAGAAGAATATGTAAATATTTCATCCTTCAGTGATAAAGAACGAAAAATTTATGATTTAGTCGTTAAACGTTTCTTAGCGGTGTTATTCCCAGCACATGAATATGAACAATTAACTGTTCAAGCAATGATCGGAAATGAAAAATTTATTGCAAAAGGGAAAACCGTTATTTCAGCTGGATGGAAAGAAGTATATTCGAATCATTTTGATGATGAGGAACAAGCAGATGATGTGAAAGAACAATTGCTCCCACGTTTAGAAAAAGGGCAAGTATTAAAAACAACATTAATCGCTCAAACATCAGGTCAAACAAAACCGCCTGCACGTTTTACGGAAGCGACGCTTTTATCTGCGATGGAAAATCCTACGAAGTATATGGAAACGAAGGATAAAAAGCTTGTGGATACACTGAAATCAACAGGTGGATTAGGTACAGTGGCGACACGGGCGGATATTATTGAAAAGCTATTCAATTCCTTTATGATTGAAAAACGTGGTGGAAAAGAGATCTTCATTACATCAAAAGGTCGCCAATTACTTGACCTTGCACCAGAAGAGCTACGTTCTCCAGCAACTACAGCTGAATGGGAGCAAAAGCTTGAGCTTATTGCAAAAGGTAAATTGAAAAAAGAAGCCTTTATTAATGAAATGAAGCAACATACAAAAGAGATCGTTTCAGAAATTAAATCAAGTGATAAGAAATATAAACACGACAATATTTCAACGAAGACTTGTCCAGATTGTGGGAAGCCGATGCTTGAAGTAAATGGTAAGAAAGGCAAAATGCTTGTATGTCAGGATCGTGAATGTGGTCATCGTAAGAACGTATCAAGAGTGACAAACGCAAGATGCCCTCAATGTAAGAAAAAGCTCGAGCTACGTGGTGAAGGCGAAGGACAAATCTTTGTATGTATTTGTGGATATCGTGAAAAATTATCCGCTTTTGAAGCTCGTCATAAAAAAGAAGGCAGCGGTAAAGTAGACAAGCGCGCTGTCCAAAAATATATGAAACAACAGAAAACTGAGGATGAACCGATTAATAATGCTCTTGCTGAAGCATTAAAGGGATTAAAGTTAGACTAAAGATCCTTGAAGCTCCACATAAATTAATGGCCCTTTCCTTTTGGAGAGGGTTTTTTATGGATACTAAAAACATACATAAAAAATTTATTGATATTGCTAATAATTAAGAGAATTTAAAAACAAATCGGGAATACTTAGAAAGAAGAAAAAGTCAAAGTTAAATATAGGCAAAAGTATTAATTATAAAGGGTTTTTATTATTTCCATATAAAAACAATGAATATTTTATTAACCTATTGTAAAGACATTGTAAATTTTATATTTCAAATTTGTAAATTCATTTACATAGATACGCAAATTATGAATAATAGTGAAGTGTTGAAGACTTTGAAAGGTGGAAACAAAAATTTATGGACTGGCAGACAATGTTGTTCCAATTCCTTGGAGGATTAGGGCTATTTTTATTCGCAATAAAGTTTATGGGAGACGGTCTACAAAAAGCAGCGGGAGATCGACTTCGTGAGATTTTAGATAGATTCACAACAAATCCACTAATGGGTGTTTTAGTAGGTATTTTAGTAACGGTACTCATTCAATCGAGTTCAGGTACGACAGTTATTACAGTGGGACTTGTTAGTGCTGGCTTTATGAAGCTTCGCCAAGCAATTGGTGTTATTATGGGTGCGAATATCGGGACGACGATTACAGCATTCATCATCGGTTTTGATGTTGGTACATATGCATATCCGATTATGGCACTTGGTGCAGTATTGTTATTCTTCTTTAAGAAGAGCTCTATCCAAAATATTGGACAAGTATTATTTGGTTTTGCTGGGTTGTTCATTGGACTTGAAATGATGGGCGACGGGATGAAACCGTTACGTGACTGGGAAACATTTATCGACATCACGGTAAGCTTTAGTGATTATCCAATATTAGGTGTAGTTGCTGGTACGCTTTTCACAGTAGTTGTACAATCATCTTCTGCAACAGTCGGAATTTTACAAGGCCTATATGATGAAGGGTTAATTCCTTTATCTGGTGCTTTACCAGTGTTATTTGGTGATAATATCGGTACAACAATTACTGCTGTTTTAGCTGCATTAGGGGCTTCTATAGTAGCTCGCCGTGCAGCGGCAGCCCATGTACTGTTTAACATTATAGGAACAGTTATATTTATGTTGATATTACCTTTATTTACTCATTATGTAGAGTGGATTTCAGGTGTATTAAATTTAGATCAAAAAATGCAAATTGCCTTTGCTCACGGTACATTTAACGTTGTTAATACAATTATCCAATTACCATTTGTAGGAGCGATTGCCTATATAGTAACGAAAATTGTTCCTGGTGAAGATACAACGATCGAATACGGTGCAAAGCATTTAGATAGAACATTAATTGAGCAATCCCCATCGATAGCACTGGGACAAGCTAAACAAGAGGTTGTCCGCATGGGTGAATTTGCGGTAAGAGGGCTTCAAGAGTCAATGGATTATTTATTCACAATGGATTCAAAGCATGTGGGTATAACGGAGCAATTAGAAGAAGCCATTAATAATTTGGACCGAGTAACAACAGAATACTTGGTTGTATTATCAAAGGAATCACTTTCAGGAGCAGACTCTAAGCTACATCATTCGTTGTTTGATAATATTCGTGATATTGAACGAATTGGTGATCATGTTGAAAACCTAGTGGAGTTAACCCAATACAAAGAAACACATCGTGTGAAATTTAGTGATGAAGCTGAATTAGAGCTGAAAGAAATGTTTAATTTAGTACTTGATACAGTAAGTTTAGCTATTATGGCACTGGAAAAACAAAGTAAGGATTTTGCAAATGGTGTCATTCAAAACGAAGATCGAATAGATGAACTTGAGCGTGTATTACGTAAACGTCATATTTTACGACTAAATAATGGTGAATGTTCAGGTTCAGCAGGAATCGTATTTGCTGACATTATCAGTAATCTAGAACGAATCGGGGATCATGCAGTGAATATTGCTGACTCTATTTTAGAAGAAAATAATTAAAAGTTGTAGGCTGTGTAAAATATTACACAGCCTATTTGTATTAGAAAGAAATTTTATGACATACTGTTATATATAGTAAATAACTGAAAATATAACCGATAATAATATAAATAGTAATGGTAAAAGCGTGGTGAGCTTATGGATATTCTAAGTCTACATGAATCTAATTTCAAAATTAAAAAAAAGAGAAAAGGTAATATACGTCGAGAGTTGGCAAAAGAGGCCTATAAAAAAATCTCGACTTATATAGATGTAAATAATAATCCGGTAATCAAAGCAATAGAGAATTTATTACATTCAGAAGACAAGGATTCCATGTCAGCAGCTGATATTGAAGCCGCTATGCAAACATTACAAACGGAGAATGAAGTTGCAAGTGCTAGGAGTTTTGAGCCAAACGAATACGACCCTTTTTCAAATGATAGGTTTAATATTTCTTCAAATTCGGATCAAGAAAGCATAGAGCCTTTTGAATTTAAAGAGCTAAACGTTGAAATACCTGAACCATTTATGCGAAGTTTTAATCGACATGTAATGAATGAAACTGTTTTTGGAAAAAATCTTGGTAATAAAAGTTATAAACGTGTTTATGAGAGGGCGATTTCTACATACACGTTTCAAATGAAAATGGTGCAAGAAGGCTATCACATGCAATCGAAATATTCGATTTTTGTATAAATCAATCTGACTCTTAGCATGAGCTAGGAGTTTTCTTTTTACAAAAATTTCTTTCGTAAAATGGAAAATCTGCTATTATAAATATACCAATGAAATGTACTAATTTTGTTTATGAATAAGGTTGTGGAAAATTTGGGGAAACAAAAAATTTCAAAAACGAACGCAGTTAGAATATTGGATCAACACAAGGTAAGTTATGACTTACTGGAATATGAAGTGGATGATCAAATTGACGGTGTGTCCGTGGCAGAAAAAATTGGGCACCCTGTTTCTCATGTATATAAAACGTTATTAACAACTGCTGGAACGGGTAAATATTTTGTTTTTGTTATACCTGTTGCAGAAGAGCTCGATTTAAAAAAATGTGCTCGAGTTGCGGGAGAGAAGAAAATTGAAATGCTTCATTTGAAGGATTTATTAGCAACAACTGGCTATATTCGTGGAGGTTGTTCACCAATTGGAATGAAAAAGTTGTTTCCAACATTTCTTCATGAAAGTGCAGAGACTCTTGAATACATAATTGTAAGTGCAGGTAAAAGAGGCATGCAAATTGTAATGGCGCCAATGGATTTAATAAAGGTTACAAATGCGAAATTTGGGGATCTAATCAAATAAATGTTTATGTAAGATTTCAACAATACTTTCAACTGGACAATTTCCATTAGAATTCTTGAAACAATACACTATTCAATGTAGCTACATATTAGAAAGAAGGCACTAATAGACAATGCGAAAAGTTTATTCTTGGCGATGGGGATTTTTTGTAATAGGATTACTCGTCATGACATTAGGTTTTACAATGGTTATTAAAGGACAGGATGTAGGGACAGGCGCGTGGGATGTTCTCCATATTGCATTGTTTGATCATTTTGGTCTATCAATCGGGTCATGGAATATTATAACGGGTCTAATTGTAATTGCCTTTACATGTATTATGACTAGAAAAATACCTAAAGTTGGAACTTGGATAAATATGGTGATATGCGGATTTTTCGTTGATTTTTATTATTGGATTTTACCAGATGCCACGTCTATGGCAGCTCAGGTTTTTTACTTCCTATCAGGACTAATCATTTTAGGATTTGGCTGTGGCATGTACATTGCGCCAAACTTAGGTACTGGGCCACGAGATACATTAATGATGTGGATTGTTGAAAAACTTGGAGGATCTATTAAAGTTGCTCGTATGAGTATGGAATTAGGAGTAGCACTTCTCGGTTGGTTCCTCGGTGGACCTTTAGGTGTGGGAACAGTTGTTATTGCAATTTGTTCAGGATATGTTGTTCAATTTTCATTACCATATTGCCGTAAAATGCTGTTAAAGTTCATAGGAAATATGGAAGGAATAAAACCCTTTTTCTAATAAGAGATATAAAATCAAACTCGTCAAAGTATAGGATGCTTTGGCGAGTTTTTTTATTTGGAGATTTCTCAAAGGACTTCTAAATATTGTCTAGGATATAATGTGACAAAACAGTTTGAAATGATGGGGTGCATTGATGATGTTTTTCCAGATAGGAGCAATCACATTAAATATACAATGGGGAGCATTTATTTTAGCCACGCTTCTTCTTATGCTAATGGAGAAATTTATTTATAAAAAGCCCTCTCTCTTTCAAGACACGTTATTTTATTATGTTTTAGTTTGGAAGTTTAGTTACATAGCCTTGAATTGGACGATGTTTATTCAAAATCCAATGTCTGCCCTTTATTTTAATGGAGGTGTGTTAGGACATATTTTGGGGATAGTAATAGCCGGATTGCTGCTGCTATTAAAAACTAAAAAGAATGTTAGAAATCAAGATTGGCAGTATCTATTTGTTTCCTTTTTTGTATTTTATATGCTCTTTCATGGGAGTATCTATTTCCTTTCAGGAGATTGGGTAGTCGGAATTGCTCTTTTCATAGTTCTACTTATGGTCACATACCGTTCTAATAAAAATCAAATAGAATTGTTAATCTTATTCAATTGTATATTTTTAGCCTATGAGAAAAAGATTTTTGAAATTGAGGGTTGGACTTTTCTTATAATTACGTTGATTGCGCTTATTTTTATGATCATGAAGGAAAAACAGCTTCTAAAAAATGTAATCTCTTGGTGCATTATTGTCATATTAGCATCAACTGCTGCATTAAATTTTGAGAAGACAAAAACGGTTATGACGATGGGAAAGGCTGCTGACTTAGAATTGCAGACATTATCTGGCGACACGGTTCAGCTTTCAGCATATCAAGGAAAGAAAGTCATTTTGAATTTTTGGGCAACATGGTGTCCGCCATGCAAAGCAGAAATGCCTCATATGCAAAAATTTTATGAAGAGCATGGAGATGAAGTTGAAGTAATCGCCGTCAATTTAACAAGTCGTGACAATGGCAAAGAAGCATTAGCATCGTTTATCGAAGAATACGGATTAACCATCCCGATTCCACTCGATGAAGAAGGGGAATATGGCAAAATATATGAGGTCATATCTATACCAACTACGTATGTTATTGATGAAAATGGAGACATCCTTCAAAAAATTGTCGGTCCATTAGATCAGTCTACACTAGAAAGTCTCTAATTATTTACTGGGAAATTTTTGTAATAATAAGGTGTTCGATTGACTTTATAAATAGGAGGTATAGGATGGCAAAGGTTTTAGAATCCTTTTTAGATGAAAATTTAAATTCCTTACGGGTGCAAGGTCTTTACAATGAAATTGACGTCGTAGAAGGTGCTAATGGGCCAACTATTCAAATCAATGGTAAGGATTTGATTAACCTTTCTTCTAATAACTATTTAGGCTTAGCGACTAACAATCTATTAAAACAAGCTGCAAAGAATGCCATTGATAAATATGGTGTTGGTGCTGGAGCAGTTCGTACAATTAATGGGACTCTTGATCTTCATATTGCGCTCGAAGAAAAACTTGCAGAATTTAAAGGAACTGAAGCGGCAATATCCTATCAATCTGGTTTTAACTGCAACATGGCAGCAATATCGGCTGTAATGGACAAAGATGATGCCATTCTCTCAGATCAATTAAATCACGCTTCTATTATTGATGGCTGTCGTTTATCAAAAGCGAAAATTATTGCCTATAACCATTCTGATATGGATGATCTTCGGGAAAAAGCAAAGGCTGCAAAAGAATCTGGGTTGTATAAGAAAATGATGGTTATTACCGATGGCGTATTTTCTATGGATGGGGATATTGCAAAACTCCCTGAAATCGTTCAAATAGCGAAACAATTTGATCTGATTACCTATGTAGATAATGCCCATGGTTCAGGTGTAACAGGGACGGGGAAAGGGACCGTCAAACAATTTGGTCTTGAAAAAGAAATTGATTTCCAAATTGGAACATTATCAAAAGCTGTTGGGGTAGTAGGGGGATATGTTGCAGGTAAAAAGAAATTAATTGATTGGCTAAAAGTGCGTTCACGTCCGTTTTTATTTTCGACAGCAGTAACACCAGGGGATGTAGCAGCTATTACAAAAGCGATTGAAATAATGGAAAGATCCTCTGAATTAGTAGATCAACTATGGGAAAATGGGCGATATTTAAAGGAAGGTCTTAAAAAGCTAGGATTCAACATTGGTGCATCTGAAACACCAATTACTCCGTGCATTATTGGAGACGAAAAATTGACACAGCTTTTCTCTAATCGGTTAATTCAAGAAGGTGTTTATGCAAAGGGAATAGTATTCCCAACCGTACCTAAAGGAACAGGCCGTATTCGAAATATGCCAACAGCAGCCCATACAAGAGAAATGCTTGATAAAGCAGTGGGCATTTATAAAAAAGTAGGGGAAGAGTTAGGGGTAATATAATAAGGATTAAGTGATTTACTAGATTTTAATTTTAGTATTTGGTAAACCATTATCATTTTTAAATAATCATTTAATTGTTGCTCACGTTGAAAGTCATTATGGTCAATTGGTGCGTCACATAGAGAAAGTGGAATAATGTAAATCACTACGGTAGGTATTTTTCTAAATTTATATTCTGAAGTGCTTGTCACAGCTAATGTGGCAGGCACTTTTTTTAATGAATTCACATAAAAATAAGTTAACAAACCTATGGAAGGATGACTTCTTGAACGGCACAATTACGCATTTTTACGGTCGCGCACTAACAGGCCAAGGAATGAAAAATGTTTATAAGGAATTAATGAATGAGGCAAATAAGGTTTATTTATTGAAAGGGGGACATGGATTTAAAATTTCGAAGTTATTAACGGAAATCGGTAGTCAATATCATAATAAAAATGCAAATATAGAATATTTCCATGATCCACTATTCGAAAATACGGTTGAAGCCATATATGTGAAAGAGCCTTATAATTTGTTGTTCCTTTATGCTGTAGATTCTTCATTAGAAAATGTTTCAGTCAATTGTGACATGAAAGAGATTTCATTAGATGACTGCTTAGACAGTGAAAAGATGACACGGAACCGTCAGCAATTTGAAAAATTTGCTGAGGAAAAGCAAAAATGGCATGATAAATGCTTCAAAGCACTTGCTAACGCTCTTACCATTCATGATGATTGGGAAGTTGAAACAAGAAGACATATGGATTGGAACGGATTAAACAAGAAAATTGAACAGTTCTTTAAAGATATATTTCAAAACAAACCGTTAAATAGAGAAGGTAGTGAAACGCACAGAATTCTTGGAACTTTAACCCCTGCAGGTGCAAGAGACACAGTTCCAAGCATTACTCAGTCAATAGAAAAACGCTACTTCATTAAGGGATATCCTGGTACAGGGAAATCCTCCATGATGAAAAATCTTGCGAAGGAAGCATTAAAAAGTGGCTATGACGTCCAAAAAGTATGGTGTGGCTTAGATGCGAATTCCATTGATATGGTTATTATTCCAGAGCTGAATTTCTGTATTTTTGATAGTACGGAACCACACGTATATTTCCCAGATACGAATCGAAACGGTGACCAAATTTTTGATATTGCACAATTTTGTCATCCTACAGAGGTGGAAGAGGAAAATATAAAGAGCATTGTTTCAAAATATCGAGCTACAATGCACGACGCGGTGGCATATGCAAATTTATATGCTGAAGCAGAAAGAGGTATCCGAGAAATGATTGATGATGCCATTGATACAGAAAAGTTTAAAACGAAAACGAATTTTTTGATTGAGGGTAAATTGTAATCGGGAAATGAAACGAAAATCATATTAAAATAGTAAACTTTTCTATTAAATTATTTAGTAAAATGTGTATGTTGATCCATAAACATGAAATTTATTGCGGGAATGTTAACGAATGGGGCTCTTTTTAGAAGAAGTCCCATCTTTATTTTATAAATAATAAAAATAATTCTGTATTTTTAATAAAAAATTATATAACATGTTATTGACAATTCATAATTAACCATGTATTCTGATAAATCATACATACTTAGTTGGTATTATCTGAGGGATATGGATAAACAGTAAGGAGACCTGTATGCTTGAATTTCAAAATATTACGAAAATCTATAAATCTAAAGGTAAAGAAGTAGTCGGTGTAGATAATGTTTCCTTAAAGGTAAACAAGGGGGATATTTTCGGAATTGTAGGTTATTCCGGTGCAGGAAAAAGTTCATTGCTTCGCTGTGTAAATCTATTGGAGCGTCCAACAAGTGGAAAAGTACTTGTGAACGGCGTAGATTTAACGGAACTATCGAGCAAAGATTTGAGAACTGCACGTTTGAAAATCGGTATGATTTTTCAACATTTCTATTTAGTAAGTCAAAAGACAGTTGGTGAGAACATCGCATTCGCATTACGTGCTGCCAAACTACCAAAAAACAGAATTGATGCTCGCGTTGATGAGCTATTGGATATGGTAGGCTTAACGGACAAGCGTGATGTGTATCCAGGTCAGCTAAGTGGGGGACAAAAGCAACGTGTTGGGATTGCAAGAGCCCTTGCTAATAATCCATCCATACTGCTTTGTGATGAAGCAACCTCTGCACTTGATCCTAAAACGACTCTATCAATCTTGCGCCTTTTAAAGGATATTAATAAAAAGCTAGGCATTACGATTGTTTTAATCACACATGAAATGGATGTTGTGAAAGAGATATGTAATCGTATGGCGATTATGCAGGATGGTCGGGTCATCGAAGAAGGAGAAGTGTATGATATTTTTGCTAGTCCACATGAGCCTTTAACGCAAGAATTCATCAGTAGCGTTGTTTCATTTGAAATTCCTCCAGCTATTTTAAAAGATGTCCAAGGAGAAATTATTAAAATACTATTCAAAGGTAGTGTCGCAGGAGAAGGCGTAATTGCCGATACAATGCAGCGCTTCGATGTGAAGGGGAACTTCCTTCACGGTACCATTGAATATATTCAAGATCGCCCATTAGGAATTTTCTTAATGGAGTTACAAGGTGATTCGCAAGCTGTAAAGGATGCGAAGGGCTATATGGAAGAACGTGGCGCAATCGTGGAGGTGATTTCTCATGTTTGATTTTCCACACTTTATAGAAATGCTACCGGATATTTGGAAAGCATTCCAAGAGACACTAGTCATGCTCGGGATTTCGCTTTCAGTTTCATTAGTAATTGGGTTACCAATAGGAATCTTACTTTTTGTAACTGACAAGGGATTGTTCTGGGAAAATTGGTTTATAAAAAATGTGTTTGGTTTTGTAGTGAACTTAGTTCGTTCGATTCCATTTATCATTTTACTTGTTGCTTTGTTCCCATTAACGGATTTTATCGTTGGTGGAACGATAGGACCTGTTGCAGCCAGTGTGTCATTGTCAGTGGCAGCCATTCCGTTTTTTGCTCGTTTAGTAGAAGGGGCTTTACGGGATATTGATAAAGGTGTTATTGAGGCGACCATTGCAGTTGGTGCAACACCTTGGATGATTATTAAGGATGTTCTCATTCCCGAAGCAAAATCTAGTATCATACGTGGGGTTACTCTAACGGTGATTAGTTTAGTCGCATACTCTGCAATGGCAGGCGTAGTCGGAGGCGGGGGTATTGGTGACTTAGCAATCCGATTTGGCTATTACCGTTATGACGATACAATTATGATTTCGACTGTCGCAATATTGATCATTATCGTTCAATTAATTCAATTTGCAGGCGAATTCATAGCAAAATCAGTTGACAAAAGATAGAAGAGGAGAAAAAGATAATGAAGAAATATTTATTAACGTTCCTTACTTTAGCACTAGCAGTAGTGTTAGCGGCTTGTGGAGGATCAAACGAAGAATCAACTTCAACAGATCAAGGAAGTACAGATACTCAAGAAGAGAGCAAAAGCATCGAATTAGGTGCAACTGCTGGTCCATATAGTGATATGCTAAGTAAAGCAATTATTCCGCAATTAGAGGAAAAAGGGTATACAGTAAAACTAACTGAATTCCAAGATTATATTCAACCAAACAAAGCATTAGACAATGGCGAAATTGACGCTAACTTGTTCCAACATACAATTTATCTAGAAACATTTGAACAACAAAATGATATGGATTTAGAGGCTTTAATCATCGTTCCAACTGCTCCAATGGGCTTCTTCTCAGAAAAATTCACTTCTGTTGAAGAAATTGCAGACGGTGCAACAGTAGCACTTCCAAATGACCCATCAAATGCAGCTCGTGCACTTGCGTCTTTACAAGAACAAGGTTTAATCGAAATTGATCCGAATGTAGATACTTTAACGGCATCTGAAAAAGATGTTGTGAAAAATGATAAAAACTTAGAATTCTTACCAGTGGAAGCTGCTTCTTTACCACGTCAAATTCAAAGTGTTGACATCGCAGCAGTTCCAGGTAACTTTGCTTTAGCAGCAGGTTTAGATTTAATGGACGCAATGTTCCTAGAAAATATGCCTGACCAATATCGTAATGTAGTTGCGGTTAAAGCAGATAACAAAGATTCTCAACTAGCAAAAGATTTAATAGAAATCGTTGAATCAGAAGAATTCGAAGCAGTAATCGATGCGGAATTCCAAGGCTTCGGTAAACCTGAATGGATGGTAAACCGTTAATTTTATAAGAATTTACTTGCTCAAGGTGTTTATAACGAACACCTTGAGTTTTTTTATTGACATTAAAGTGATACGCTGATATGGTTATACACATAAGTATATAACCATAAAACTTTGTGGAACGGGAACTGATGAATGATAGTGAGATGTTCGAGATGATATTGTTTAGTCGAAGTGTAAAAGAAATTTAAGTTAGAAGTGAAAGTGGTGAGAGTATTGAGCGGTTTTTTAGAAGAAGATAAGCCGATCTATGTCCAAATTCGTGAAAAAATTGAAGATCAAATTGTTGATGAACTTTTAAAGGAAGGGGAGCAAGCACCCTCTACAAATCAGCTTGTCAGCTTTTATAAAATTAATCATGCAACGGTATCGAAGGGGGTTAACCAACTAGTGGAGGAAGGTATTTTATTCAAAAAGAGAGGAATAGGAATGTTTGTTGCAGATGGTGCGAGAGAAAAGCTCATTCAAAAGAGAAAGGATGCTTTTTTAGATAATTATGTCGTGGGTCTCGTTCAAGAAGCGAAAAAATTAGGAATTAGCGATCAGGAACTATTCGATTTAATAAAAAAATGCAAAAGTAGTAAAGGGGAATGACCATGCAAATAGAAGTGAAAAATCTCTCTTTGAAATTTGGTAAGCACTTTGCTCTTAAGGATATCAGCTTTCAATTAAAGGAGAATAAAATTTATGGATTAATAGGCAGAAATGGTGCGGGGAAAACATCGTTGCTTTCCTTATTAGCATCCTTCCGTGAAGCGACTGATGGCACATTGAGAATTAACGGAGAAGTTCCATTTGAGAACGCAAAAATTATGCAACAGGTAAACTTTGTTTTTAATAAAGACTATAAGGATGAAACGGATAAGTTAAGTGATTTACTGGAAGATGTACGTCGCTATCGTCCAAATTTCGATTTAGAATATGCAAATTATTTGATACAAAAATTCAAATTGCCAAAGAATAAGCCATTAAAACAGCTATCAAAAGGAATGCAATCAGCAGTTAGTGTCACCCTCGGATTAGCAAGCCGTACACCCATTACGATATTTGATGAAGCATACAACGGTATGGATGCACCAACAAGAGAAATTTTTTATAAAGAATTGTTAGAAGATCAGTCGGAGCATCCACGTATAATGATTCTTTCAACGCATCTTGTATCTGAAATGGATTATTTATTTGATGAGGTTTTGATTATAGATAAAGGGCAGCTTATTCTCCATGAAGACTATGAGACACTCGTGACAAAGGGTGCATCTATTACTGGGGAAGCTGCGGCAGTAGATACATTTGCACACTCTAAAAAGATACTAAATACAAAACAATTAGGTAATACAAAGTCCGTTATGATTTATGGTGAACTGAGTGATGATGACCGTAAATTAGCTAAAACAAAGAGTCTAGAGATTGGTCCGATATCATTACAGGATCTATTTATTCATCTAACAGAAGGGGAGGATTAAGATGAATCGAATCTACTCAAAAGTGGCATTGGATATGTTTATCATGCAGGGAACATGGGCATTTGGCTTTATGACTATTCTATTTTTTATTCAATCCGGAAAAATCGTTTTATCGCTGTTTAATGATAAAAGTGTAAATACTTATTTTGACTCATTATTCTTTACATCGAATATCGTTATGCTAGTAGTTGGTATTATTTCAGCTGTTGGTGTGTTATCCCACTATGTTGGCAACGGTGTTACGAGAAAAGACTTTTTCAAAGGAACAATGATTGGAACAATAGGTCTTTCCATTGTCATGCCAATAGTAGGTACTATTGTTTCAAGTTTACTCAACTTCATCGTTAAACTTATAAATATGCAAGTAGAAATAAAGCCTTATGATGGACTGATTAATGAGCCTGATGGAAATATCATTTCTGATATTATTTTATCTGTCATTTTTACCCCATATGAAGACCCTATCGGAAATTGGTTATTGGCTATCTTTATTTTAGCAATAAATATGTTCACTTATTATGTTGCGGGTTGGTTAATTGGCGCGGCTTTTGGACGATTTGGGATATTCGGTATCCTTTCAATTATATTTGCGTTTATCCTAATATTTATTGAAGATATTTTAATATCGAAAGGTTTAGGTTTACCAGTTCCAAGTTTCATGCAAAATGTCGAAGTTCCATTTATCCTTTCAGTAATTGGAACGGTAGTATTGCTTGCAGTATTTTGTTGGATTATACGTCAATTAACGAAAAGAATAATTGTGAAATTGTAGCTAGGAGTAAAGCGTCAGGTACTATTCTAATTTTGAATAGTGCCTGTAAATATTTGGTGGTAAGCTTTTTGTGTGAGGAACAAGCTGTATGTCTTTAAGAGACAAAAAAGCAAGAATGCTTTATAACATCCTTGCTTTATTTTGCCTATTTAGATGTAACGAATTGGTTATCAAATAGTCCTAGCTTTTCAATGCGGCGAACGGCTTCTCTTAGACGATCTTCGCTTACTAGCAGGCCAACTCGAATATAACCTTCACCAAACTCACCAAAGCCGTTTCCTGCTGCAACTGCAACATCTACTTTATCTAATAATAAATCCGCAAATTGCTGACTTGTAAAGCCTTTTGGAACAGGAAGCCATGCGAAAAATGACCCTTTTGGAGCGGTTACATCCCAGCCAATCCGATGTGCTTCTTCAACTAATGCATTACGGCGGCTTTCATAAATTGCACGCTGTTCATCAACACATTGTTGGTCACTATTCAATGCTTCAATAGCGGCATACTGTAGAGCGGGGAAGATGCTCACAAATAAATGATCCTGAATTAAATTAATAGCTTCGATAAACTTAGCATGTCCCACTGCAAAGCCAACACGCCATCCTGCCATGTTGTATGTTTTCGATAATGTATATAACTCTACACCTACATCTTTTGCACCTTCAGCTTGTAGGAAGCTGACAGGCTTTTTACCATCGAAACCAAAAGCTCCGTAGGCAAAGTCATGTACAACACCAATGTCATTTTCTTTCGCGAATTGAACAGTCTCATTATAGAAAGCTAAATCTGCTGTTGCCCCTGTCGGATTGTTTGGATAATTTAAATACATCAGTTTTGCACGGGACTTTACTTCATCCGATAACTGACTGTAATCTGGTAAAAACCCATTCTCCGCAAGGATCGGCATCGTATCGAATCGTACATCACCAAGTACAACCCCTGATAAATAATCTGGATATCCCGGGTCGGGTAGAAGCATCGAATCACCAGGATTCAACATAGCCATTGGTAGCTCAACTAAACCAATTTTAGCCCCACCTAAAATCGCCACTTCAGTTGTTGGATCAATATCCACATCGTATTCTCGTTTATAAAAGTTTGCGATTGCTTCTTTAAATTCCTGTAAACCTGTAAACGGCGAATACCTGTGAGTCTGTGGGTTTGTAACAGCCGTTTGAAGTGCTTTTACAATATGGTCAGGTGTAGGGCAATCAGGATTTCCTTGTCCTAGATTAATCACATCTCGACCTTCTGCAACGGCAGCACTTACCTTTTGAACAAGTGACGCAAAAAATTGTGTTGGTAGCTTTTTAAGTTTTTCAGATAAGTCCATTATTGTCATCCTCATTTTCTAAAAGTGTATAATGCATATGAAAATAGTATGTTTTATTCTATAATAATAGCAGGAATTCTATACTTTGCATACTATTCAGAATATAATTACAATAAGTATGTAGCAAAAATCATATAACGTTTTAATCAAAATGTCTAGGGGGATGAAAAAATGAAAATCGGGTGTATTCAATTAAATGTTGGATTTGGAAAAGTGGAAGAAAATTTTGAACGTGCAGAGCAGTTCATTCGCGAAGCTGCAAGTAAAGGGGCAGAGCTGGTAGTACTGCCGGAAATGTGGAATACAGGCTACGCGCTTGAAAAGTTACCGGAGCTAGCAGATGAAAACGGGGAACGTACAAAAGCCTTTTTACAAAAGCTAGCAAGTGAATTAGCTATACATATCGTGGGCGGATCTGTTGCAACAAAGCATGACGATAAATTTTATAACACGATGTATATTGTAGATAAAGAGGGCGAGCTCGTAAGCGAGTACAGTAAAGTTCATTTGTTTAGATTAATGAATGAAGATAAATTTTTAGAATCCGGCGATCAAATGAATCGCTTTACATTAGGGGATATTGAAGCGGGCGGCGTTATTTGCTATGACATCCGTTTCCCTGAATGGCTTCGTGCTCATGCATTAGCTGGAGCGAAAGTATTGTTCGTTTCTGCACAATGGCCAACTGAACGTATCGACCATTGGAAAACATTATTGCAAGCGCGTGCCATCGAAAATCAATGCTACATCGTTGCAGTAAACCGTATCTCTCACAAGGTGCAAAACTTCAACGGTCAATCTATGGTCATTGAACCTTGGGGAGAAATTGTCTGGACAGGTACCGAAGACGAAGAACTTGCGATTGTAGATGTGGATTTCTCAAAAGTCGATGAAGTGCGCGGAAGAATTCCAGTTTATGACGATAGAAGACCGGGATTGTATGCAGGAGTTGTAGGGGAATAATTCAGTTTTGGAGTTGCAACCTACGACAGGATTTACAAAACATTAACATTTTTTAAATGGAATAAATTAAATATTTCTCATAGACTAAATCAAGACTCTCTGAAGCTGTGATGAACTGAACCTTATTTGTTAGAAAGAAATCTAAGAAATAGGGTTTAGTTTTGGGCTTGGAGGGTTTTTTATTTTTGTAAAAATGTTGCGCCTCGATTAATGAAATACATACACGGAATAATGAAATGAAGACTGACCACAAAGTGCCAGCCTTACGAATTTAAAAATATGGGATGGTTGAAATAACTAAAGCGAAGATGAAAAGATTGATTATCAGCACTACTCCAAAGGCAATGGCCATTATAATGAGTGTTGCTCGTGCATAATTCCTCTTAGTTTCCGATGTGTTTCCTGATCCAACTGCCCAAATAATTAAAAATACAATATTAGCAATCGGTATCATCAACAACAGTAAGTTTAATACCCAGTGCTTCACAGAAATAGGGTTATCAAAGGATGATACTTGAGGGTTTGCATAATACCCAGCTTGTTGATATTGGCTATATGAGGGCTGCTGATAATTTTGCTGATACTGCCCTGGTTGAGTAAACTGATTATTTTGTGGTGGTATTTGCTGGCTTTGATAATGCGCCGATGGATCACTTTGATTACCGTAAGTCGATGCCTGCTGATTCGTTTCCTGCCCTTTAGAAGCACACTCCGTACAGGGATTTACACTCGACTCTTTCCCACAATTTTCACAATACATTCGTATTGCCTACTTAAAAATTTAAAGTAATACCACTAACAACCTAAAAATTCTATCAGTTGTAACTATATTTATTTTATTTTTTATGATCGAGAGTATTCGGGGGATGGGTGGATTAATGTGATTTTCAGTGTGTTATTCCCACATGTTCAGATAAAAAACTTCTTTTTTTGAATATAATAATTAAATTTTTAAATCCCATGATGTTCAAATAAATGATAGTACTAGTATACATATTTAAAATTAATTGTAAAATACTTCATTTTTATCATTGACATTTATTAGGTTATTTTGTTATATTTTGGTTATAAGTTGATAAATTGAATAAAATAATTAAATAGGAGTGTTAAATTTGAGAATTAGAATTCATTTGAAGACAAAAGAAATTCCTATTCATTATCGTATGATGGTTCTGTCCTTAATTAAAGAAGCGATACGAACCAGCGATGAGAAATTATATCAAAGACTATATTTGGACAATGCTTCGAAACCTAAAACATATTCCTTTGCAGTCTATTTATCGAATCTAAATAAAAAAGAGAATGTTTTTGAGGTTGATGGTGCATCAGTTACAATTTCAAGCTCAAATCCAGAAATTGCAGTTTCATTGATTAATGGTTTTCAACAAATGAAAAAATATAGTTATCAAAAGTGGACACTTCAAATATTGAAAGTTGAATTATTAAAAGAGAAAACCATAAATAGTTCTGTTGTGAAATTTGTTACAAATAGTCCTTTGTTATTAGAAGACAAGGATAACAAGCCTTTGCTCATAACATCTAAAAACTTTGAAGAGGAAGCAAATATTGTTAGTAATAAACAATTTTTATCTTTGTATGGAAGAACTCTTAAGAGACCAATTAAAATAAAAGACTTTAATATGAAAAAACAAGTTATTCAAGAATCGAATAGCCATGCTAATGGGCAAACATTATTCTACACATGTCAAAAAGGATTTATTACTTTAGAAGGAGATATAGAAGATTTAAAACTAATATATCAGGATGGGTACCTTCTGAGAAAGTCCCAAGGGATGGGGCAACTGGAGGTGGTAAAAAGTTATGGTTCAAATTGTAGTGAATGATTGGATGACATCAATGGGAGCAGTTGCATTGTTAAGACTTGATGAGGATAAACAAGAAATTCATGCTAAAGCAAATACTTTAGAGGTACCAATTGAATGGTTAAAGCATTTGCCAGAGACATTATTCCAATACTTTTTAAAACATTATAGTGTAGCAGATCGTGAGTATCAAGCTCTTCAAAATTTAGTTAACATTTATATAAGGAATTTAGAAAAGGAAGAATCAAAATTAAAGGAAAACATTAAATGGATAAATGAACGAGTAAAAAGTACATGTGACAAAGTAAAAAAGTATTTTCCTGATCTAGATGCTGAGCTTATAAACTGTATGTCAAATATAAAAATAGCTATGGAGTCTAAAGATACAAGGAAATTGGAAGATCAAATTGGACGTCTATATCAAATTTACAAACAACAAAAAATAGATCAAAAGTTAACATTAAACTGGGTTAAAGCAACTTTACTTTCATCCGCAGCAGGACAAGCTTCATTTTTAAATGTTGCAAAGAACGCTTTATCTTTTAAAGAACAAAAATCACTTTTTGAAAGAGATTATATATTGCCAGTTTTATGGGAATTGAGATTGAGAGAAAAATTTGAAAAAGGTGACGAAGAAGAAATAGAAGCATTATTTAAAATAGGAGAGAAACCTGAATATGCTAAATCTTGGGCGAGTGAAAAGAAAAAGTCAAAATTAAGTTGGTATGAATGGCTAAAAACTGTTCCAGAATGTGGTTTGATTGAAAATCAATGGGGAACTGCATCATTTGAAGAAATGCATTTCGTGCCACTTGGTATGAGTGTATCGAATGCTTATAACTATGCTTGGGATGGGAACCTTCAAGCGGTGCAATCGATTAGCGCATTAGCTAAATTATTGCTACTCCTTTCCCCATTAGGAACGTATCGTTATAGACGCCCTAGTAAGGGTGAACTAGTTAATGTATTTGGCTTTTTACATGCAGAATCAAGCTGTCAAAAAACATTTATGTTAAATAATCAATTTTCAAATTCAATGAGAACAGATACAAGATTTAGTGAAGCAATCCGTGATTCCTTCGGCAAACTAAAAGAAATAGAAAATCGACGCAATGAAGTGACTGTGCTTATTGAATGGGATACAGATTATAAAGCGAAAAAAACATTTCTAGAATATAAAAGTTTAAATCCGAATTTTGTAGATTACATTATTTCTACAAAAGAAAATGTTATAGAGAAGATATCTCCTTACCAATTTCGTGAAGAAATTATTCGAGCTGCTTTTGATAATTTAGATTGTAAAAATTTAATTATGAAAGAAATGCATCGAATAATGAACCTGCCAACAACTAATAGAGACACGTTTTCACTTAAAAATGCACTTATAATGAGAGAACATCTATTGATGTTAAAGGAGGAAAAAAACTTGCTAACGGAAAAAACTGTAACTGAAAAAATGTACGCATTGGGTTTTCGAATTGCACAAACATTAGGAGGGAAAAAGGAAGAAGCTACAGATACTCTCTATCAAGCTCCGAATGAGAAAAAACTAACTTCTACAGCTTATCGACTCTTAAATGCTGCTAAAGCGGGAAATAGGGAACTATTTTTTGATACAGTAGTTCGATTACACTTGGCTGCAAATATGAATGTAGGGAAAAATTTAGTTAAAGCAGTAGATTTAAACACCTCAGATAAGGAATTTACATCTATAGCTTTAGCATTCATAGCAGGACTTACTCCGGGAAAAAAACAAATAATAGAAGAAACAGAAGTAAAACTTTAAAAGGGAGGAATAGGACATGGGTAAAACATTGACAATAACAATCGTATTTGAAGCAGGATCACTTAATTATGGAGAAGGATTTGCGAACATTTCTGAATTGAAAAAATTTAATCGGGCAGACGGAAATATATACTCTTTCGCATCACGTCAAGCACTAAGATATGACATTGTTCGTTTAGGAAACGAATGGTTTGATTGGAATCTTGATGTAGTATCGAAAGAAAAAGGTACTGTGCAATTTAAAGACGAAGTGACTATTGAAGATTCCGTTGAGATGGATTTATTTGGTTATTTAAAAACTGGGAAAAAATCATTAAAACGTGCGGCTGTTGTACGCTTAAGCCATGCCGTTTCATTAGAACCCTATAATGGTGATATGGAGTTTTTAAATAATATGGGTTTAGCTGAAAGGAATAAATTAGATCCTAACTTAGCGAATATTGAAAATCATATTAGTTTATACACATATACGATTACGATTGATTTGGATAAAATAGGTATCGACTCAAATGATAACGTGACATTGAGTAATGAACAGCGTTTTGAACGTGTACAACAATTTTTAGAAATTGTTAAGCTGTTATCACGTCATATTAGAGGTCGACAAGAAAATTTAGCACCTTTATTTATTGTAGGTGGTGTATATCCATATGCAAATCCTTTATTCCAAGGACGTATTCAACTGAAAAATGGTGAACTACAAGTAAATCCTTTGATTGAAGTAATGGAAACCACTTTTGCGGGAAGTAGTGTTAAAGGTGATACTTTAATTGGCATAGCATCAGGAAAATTTAGTAATGAACAAGAATTTCGTTCTACTTTTGCTGAAAATATTTCTACTATTGAAGAAACATTTCAGGTCCTTATAAATCAGGTGGCACAACATTATGGAGTGAAACAAAATGCGACTGTTAAGGCTTAAAATATTTCAAGAAACGGCGTGCTATCAAAAACCGTTTGCCTTTAAGGTAGGAGAAACATATCCGTTAGCCCCATTTTCTACTGTAAAAGGAATGCTTCATTCCATTTTAGAAGCAACAGAATATATCCCAATGAATTTGTCGATTCAAGGAAAAAGTGAAAGTATTATCATCGACTATTCTAATAAATTTATGTTTAAAAAGGCATCAGTACAACTGCCATTAAATATGGATGGGTTAGTATTAGAGATAGAACCTGAAAATGTAACTACTATGCCAATGTATCAGCATCTTTTATACAATATAGAGCATGTAATTCATGTTGAGACCGAAGAAAGTGTACTTAAAAGGCTTTATGAAAACCTTACTACTCCTACTAAAACTCTTAGTCTTGGACGCTGGGAAGATCTTGTACGGATTGATGAAGTATGCTTTGTAGAAGCAGAAGAAACGTATAATAAAGTAAAAACTCAAATGGACCTTTTTGTTCCAAGAGATATTGCAAATCAACGTAAAGATTTGAGAGGAGACATAGTAAAAACTTATTATCGTCTTACTCGAAAATACGAGATTATTAGAGGGAAAAGGGTTTGGGACTATATCCCAGTTGCTTTTTTACCATCAGGACAAACGTTTATAAATCCAGTTTTATTTGACTCAAAGTATCCAGTATTTTTAATGAAAGGGTAGAAGTATAAAATGGTGTTTTATGCGAAATCGAAACCAGATATATTAACTATTTCAGAACATACAAGTGATGTACTTGATGGTGTGGAGGTGCTTCGTCGTACATACGGCGAACGCCTTTTTCTTTTAAATGAAAAAGATTGGGAACTACTAAGATATGCAGCTTTATATCATGATGTAGGAAAGTATAGTGATGGCTTCCAAAACAAAATCCATAGTGCTATTCACAACAAAAAAGCTATTCAAATAGAAAACTATCCTCATAACTATTTATCAGTTGCATTAATTCCTTTTTATGAGTTAGAGGATACAACCATTTTTGAATTTGAAGATTTATATTTATTAGCCTTGATTGTTGGTTACCATCATGAACGGGATCGTTTACCGAATAATAGTGAAATTATAGAGATTTTCAATACACAGCTTCGTCGATATTTAGAGCAAATTAAAAATGATATAGGTATACCGATAGCTGATGAACCGTACGAACAATATATAAAAATAATAAACAATAGAAGGGACATTTATTACTCTGAGACAAAAGCATTACTTAATAGATACATTCTATTAAAAGGTTTACTTCACCGTGCAGACTATGCTGCTTCAGCAAAGAGAAAGCATGAAGCAATCGAAAATTATGTTGAGCAAGCGATTAATGAGTCAGTTGGTGAGAAAGTAACAGACTATATGAAAGTAAAAAATTATGACTTTAGAGAACTTCAAGTAATAGCATCAGAACATCAAGATAAAAATATTTTACTTGTTGCTCAAACAGGTAGTGGAAAAACGGAAGCTTCATTATTATGGATAGGTCAAGAAAAAGGATTTATTACATTACCTTTGCGTGTGAGTATTAATGCTATGTACGATAGAATTCGTAATGAAAATAATATAGGGTTTCAATCTACAGGGTTGCTTCATTCGGGAGCATTTGATTATTTATTTGTAAGTACTGAGGATTCTGAAGATGAATCTTTTGAGTTAACAACAACTCAACTATTGCAAGCGGAATTACTTGCTTCCAAGCTTACGCTATCCACCATCGATCAAATTTTTAAATTTCCTTTATTATATAGAGGTTTTGAAAAAGAATTAGCTACACTTGCATATTCAAAAGTTGTAATAGATGAGATTCAGTCCTATGACCCTCATATTGTAGCAATATTAATTCAAGGAATTGAAATGATTACAAAATTAGGTGGGAAATGGATGATTATGACAGCTACTTTGCCAGCTATTTTTGTGGATGAACTAAAAAAACGTAAACTTCTAGAGCCGGATATAACAAAACAATGCAAAGTTATATTACCTAATAATCCAAAAGAAAATAAAAATGCAGTTCCAATAAGGCACAAGATTCAGCTATTGAATAAAGGTATTTTAAATTGTGTAGAAGAAGTTATTAGCCTGGCTGAGGACAAGAAAGTTTTAATTGTTGTCAATACAGTATTGCAAGCGCTAGCTATGTATGATGCTTTAAATAATGAGCCTAATATAAATGTGAATCTTTTACATTCACAATTCACCTCAAAGGATCGCCAACAAAAAGAAGCAGCAATTAAATCCTTTGGTCAAATCGATAGTAATGAAGCTGGAATTTGGATTACAACTCAAATTGTTGAGGCATCTATTGATGTGGATTTCGATTATTTATTTACAGAAGCAGCAACGCCTGACTCCTTATTCCAACGTTTTGGACGATGTAATAGAAAAGGGAAACGTTATCCAAAAACTATAGTTCCTCTTGAACCAAATGTCTTTATTTGTACACAAGAGGTTTCAGGTTTGGAGTCAATTTATGAAGAGACTATTGTTGAAAATGGTCTGGAGGCATTGAAAAAATTTGACGGGCAATTAATAGACGAAGAATCAAAAATTAATATTGTTGAATATATTTTTAGTCGAGAAAATTTATCAGGAACAAAGTATTTAAAGACATTTGATGAATCTCTTAAAGAGCTAAAAAAATTAACTCCTTTTAATCTAGAAAAATCTGATGCTCAAAAAATATTAAGAGACATCACGAGTTGTTTAATTATTCCTGGACGTGAGTGTTTTAATGAAGCGATGGAATTAATAGAGGAATATGAAAAATTGGATAAGAAAGATACGATTGGAAGGAAAAAAATTATTTATCAATTAAATCAATTAACGATTTCAGTTAATCGGTGGAGGTTAGAGGTTCGTAAAAAAGAAAAAGGATTTAAGTTAAATAGACTTGATCATAAAGCATTTAGTCATATTTTATATGCGTCAGTAAAATATTCAACTGAGCGAGGTTTAGAATTAGCTTGCGATGATGTATCGAGTAGATTTTTTTAAATGAGGAGATGCTGTAATGTTTGAAGTAGGAGGTTTACACATCCAATATTACGCAATATGCAAACGAAAACTTTGGTTATATAGCCGACAAATTTCATTTGAAACAGAAAATGATCGTGTAATTGAAGGTACGTTACTTCATGAAAGTTCTTATCAACGAAAAGATAAAGAACTTATGGTTGGATAATCCGCTAAAATTGATGTTATTGATTCAGAGTTTGTTCAAGAAACAAAGCTTTCTAGCAAAATGAAAAATGCTGATGAACTTCAGCTTTTATATTATCTTTATATATTGAAAAAACGTGGAATTGAAAAGCGGGGTAAAATTGCCTACACCAAGGAGAAAAAAGTTATTGAAATTGAGTTAGATGAAAAAAATGAAGAAAAAATTCGAAAAGTTATAGCAGAAGTCTATAAAATAGTTGAGAATGAAGCTGCTCCAACATTAAAAAAACTAACATACTGTAAAAGCTGTGCGTATTTTGATTTTTGCTATGCAGAGGAAGGAGAAGGGGAAAATGCAAAGTGATATTTTTGTGTTTTCAAACGGACGACTTCAACGAAAAGACAATACTCTTTATATTCTTGCAGAGGATGGTCGTAAACGTCCAGTCCCGATTGAACAGATAGAGAATGTTCACCTATTTGGACAAATAGATTTAAATAGCTCTTTATTAAATTTTGTTGGTCAAAAAGAAGTAATCCTTCATTTTTATAACTATTATGGTTTTTATACAGGAAGTTTTTACCCAAGGGAGCAAAAGGTGTCAGGAATTGTGACAGTAAAACAAAGCGAGCACTATTTAATAAAAGAAAAAAGGCTCTATTTAGCTCAAAATTTTGTGAAATCTGCTGCATTCCATATGATTCGTACCTGTAGAAAGAGAAAAAATATTGATTCAGAATCTGTAAAAGAAATTATGAAATTAGACAAAGAGATTGATAAAACAAAAAATGTTCAACAAACAATGGGGATAGAGGGGATGATACGTCAACATTATTACAAAGCCTTAAACGAAATGATTCCTCAAGAATTTATTTTTGAAGAAAGAAGTAAAAGACCTCCAAGAGATCCATTTAATGCGTTAATATCATTCGGAAATACTATGATGTACACTGCCGTTTTATCAGAAATATATAAAACACATTTAAACCCTACAATTAGTTATTTACATGAACCCTCACAAAAGCGATTTTCCTTATGTCTAGATTTGGCAGAAATATTTAAGCCTATGTTGGTAGATCCATTATTGCTAACCCTGGTTAACACGAAGAAAATTCAACTAAAGCATTTTGACGATCATGAAGGAATGATCCATTTAAACGAAGAGGGTAGAAAAATTTTTATTACGGCATTTGATGAACGTCTACAAAGTACAATTCGTCATAGAAAACTAAATCGAAATGTATCTTATAGATATTTGATTCGATTAGAATGTTATAAACTAATTAAACATGTTATTGGTGATACAAAGTATATTCCATTGAAAGCATGGTGGTAAAATGTTTGTAATTATTACCTATGATGTAAATGAAAAAAGAGTAGGAAAAGTTTGTAAAAAACTAAGAGAACATTTAACTTGGACTCAAAATTCAGTATTTGAGGGTGAGATAACAAAAGGACAATTTTTAAAATGCAGGCAACAAGTAGAAAAAATAATAAACCCAGAGGAAGATAGTATTTATTACTATATTGTAGAGAATCCCAAAAATATTAAGAAGGAATTTAAAGGAACTGAAAAAGGAGATTTTGACATCTTTTTTTAATTGGTGCATTTTGGTAATTTGTTTAAAAATCTTTATAAGTATTGATATAATTAAGCTTATACAAATTAATTTAATTCCTGTTGAAACATTATTAGTAGTCCACTGCAAATTTATAGTTATAATTGTAGATATACCATAGGTTTTAAATAGGGGTTTTATCTGAACGTAGTGGGATTTAAAGGAATAGTACGTGGGACGACTTCACGTCGCATTGTAAGTTTTATCTGAACGTAGTGGGATTTAAAGTTTCAAAAATTTTTATAGTTTAATAGAAGAAAAGAGGGTTTTATCTGAACGTAGTGGGATTTAAAGTAAAAACTATCCGAACTAATGTAATCGGAGCGGGACGTTTTATCTGAACGTAGTGGGATTTAAAGGGAATTACTCCTAAAATACAAGCGCGTAATCGTCTTGTTTTATCTGAACGTAGTGGGATTTAAAGTGATTTCGTCTTTTAAATGGACATTTCCGCTACCAGTTTTATCTGAACGTAGTGGGATTTAAAGAAAAATTAAGGGGTGTCGTATTATACCACAAAAATGTTTTATCTGAACGTAGTGGGATTTAAAGTGACCCAGTTGTCGGAATCTGATGTTTTAGACTTAAGTTTTATCTGAACGTAGTGGGATTTAAAGCACTCAGATTTTAAATCTACGGTATCTCAATATACTGTTTTATCTGAACGTAGTGGGATTTAAAGTAGTGTAATAATGTTCTTTCGTGTTAATTGTTTCAGTTTTATCTGAACGTAGTGGGATTTAAAGTAGTCATGATACTTCCATCGTTAAATTTCACTAAAGGTTTTATCTGAACGTAGTGGGATTTAAAGACTGCATATACTTTTCCGCTATTTTGTCCGATTGCGTAGTTTTATCTGAACGTAGTGGGATTTAAAGGACCCAAATATTTATAAAACTCATACCACTCTGTCCGTTTTATCTGAACGTAGTGGGATTTAAAGAGTTAAATGTTCATTCAGTCTAGCAATGCCGTTATTGTTTTATCTGAACGTAGTGGGATTTAAAGGGTTCTGAAAAACGTGTATCAAAGTATTCACCTATAGTTTTATCTGAACGTAGTGGGATTTAAAGTCAGAAGTATTTGATTTGTTCACAATGCATAGACATGGTTTTATCTGAACGTAGTGGGATTTAAAGAATGGCCAAAATGTAGAAGTATTAAAACACAGAAAAACGTTTTATCTGAACGTAGTGGGATTTAAAGTTAGAGGATACCGATTCTTTTAACTTTTCTAACATAGTTTTATCTGAACGTAGTGGGATTTAAAGGACGAACAGATGAAAACTTTTCTACATACCATCCCTGTTTTATCTGAACGTAGTGGGATTTAAAGGAGTTACCATTAATTTTTTATAATACCAAAGGAAAAGTTTTATCTGAACGTAGTGGGATTTAAAGTGGACTATGGGTGCTTGCTGAGGGCATTATTTACGTTTTATCTGAACGTAGTGGGATTTAAAGTTTGCTTTTACTCTCGATATAAACATAAAAATACCGTTTTATCTGAACGTAGTGGGATTTAAAGGCAGTAATCGAATAATTTCTCTCGCTTCATCTTTAGTTTTATCTGAACGTAGTGGGATTTAAAGAATAATTTAATTAAAATTTTGTATAAAAAAGAACGGGTTTTATCTGAATGTAGTGGGATTTAAAGAATGGTTTCATCACATTTCTTCCGAGCAACCCCATTGTTTTATCTGAACGTAGTGGGATTTAAAGAATTATCCTGAAGTTGTAACAATGGACTTCTTAATGTTTTATCTGAACGTAGTGGGATTTAAAGAGCCAACCAAATAAAGCGCCAAATGCGTCACCGATTGTTTTATCTGAACGTAGTGGGATTTAAAGTAACCAAAACCAATATGTTTTGGAACGGGGTTTTCCTCGTTTTATCTGAACGTAGTGGGATTTAAAGGACGTTCGTGATTCACTTTATTTTTCTCGAAATAGGCGTTTTATCTGAACATAATGGGATTTAAAGTTGTTCGTTTCAACATACATGTTCCAGGAGAAATTGTTTTATCTGAACGTAGTGGGATTTAAAGATTGGAAGAAAAATACTAACAAGTTAAAAAGGGACAAATCTTGGTTGTTAAAATGGGGTATGGTTAGATATCCATACTCACAAAGGAAGGATTATTACTTAAAACCAGTTATTTGTATAATTTGAGCAATCTGTAAAGACTGTTAAAATTTAATTATATAAAAATATTAAAAGGAAAAGAGGGATTTCTATGAAATCAAATAAGTTTGTCTTAGGTGCTTTGACTTTAGCGGTTATGACACCGGCCATTGTGATTCCAATGACACAATATGCTGAGGTAACACCAGCGTTTGCATCGGAAAAAGTAGCTTTTTCGAAAATCTTTTCTGATGTTTCGAAGAATAGCGATTATTATGAAACGATTCATCAAATGGCAGAGAAGGGCATTATTAATGGTTACGAAGATGGCACATTCCGTCCATTAGAGAAAATTTCTCGTCAACATGCAGCAGTATTAATTAATAGTGCGACGGATTTACCAAAGACACTACCATTCAAAGCCTTTAAAGATGTACCGCAAAGTCACTATTACTACGATCAAATAAAAGCAGTACAAATGGCTGGTATTTTAGAAGCGGATGGAAAGGGCAACTTCAACGGTGCGAAAGCCATTACTCGTGGAGAAATGGCAAAAGCCTTAGCAATTGCCTTTGATCTTGAAGTAAAGGCGGATTATAGCTTTAAAGATGTACCTGACAGCAATGAATACGCAGAATACATTAAAGCGCTCTATTCAAACGGTGTAGCCGCAGGATATGAAGATGGTACGTTCAAACCGAATGAATCATTATCTCGCGTACACTACGCATTATTCATGAACAAAGCGATGAATCTTGATCCAAACTTTGTACCTAAGCCAATTGAGGAAGATACGACAACTCAACCTCCTAATCCAGTTGGTTCTTTATTAGTAGTACAAATGCCATCTAATGTAGCACCGGGTCAAAGCTATCCATTATATGATAAATTAGTTGAAATGGACTGGAAAGATAGATTTCCATTACCAGCAGGTTACTCTGATATGAAACCAGCCGAATATGTTGCGATGTTAGATGTAGAACAAGAGAAGTTATTAGTTGAAAATAAACACCTTACACATCTTACTTTTCATTTAAATAAGGGGTTACTTGAGACATCTAAATCTACTCCAGAAGAAGCTTTAGCAAGAACTGCTGGATGGATGGGACTTACTGTTGATGAATTGAAATATGCTATTAATGAAGCAACCAGAACAGGTAAAGTAATTGATGGAGGAACGTTTTCATTATATTTTGATTTTACAGGATATGCTATTGTAACAACATACAGAGAGCCTGGACTACCACCTGTAGAATAAAGAAGAGAGGCTGATATAATGAATAAAATAATTCTAGAAGCAGCTGTATTATCTTCATTTTTTCTTTTAATTATCAGTTTTCATTCTATAGAAGCAAGTGCGGAAAGTGTAACAATAGATGGGATTTTAATGCACGATGATGTAAATAAAGACAACCCTGAAGACGAACCTCAATCATATGAAGCTGTTGAGAAATTGTTTAATGAAAGGCCAGAAGATAGAACTGGTTACAGTTTAACATTGTACAGGTGTACTCCAGGATCATCAGATCCTGGAGGATGGTATCCTGAGAATGTATACCAAACAGCTGATGCTTCAGAAAATCCAAAATGGTATGACCCTGCTCAATATAAAGATATAATTATTGAGAAAACAGATCAAGAAACCTATGATGCTCTTATAGCTTCTGGTGAAATGTTTAGATACGACGCTGACAACGGATACAATTCTATAAACGGAACTCCATTTGACACAAGAGTAGAGAGATATCCTTGTCCTTATGAAGGAGCAACAGCATATCATTATAACAATAATGAATTCTATCTTACAGTAACATTTGAAATGCCTGATGATAATCCAGGAGGTGGAGATGGTGGTAACGGGCCAGCTTGTCATGTTACTACCTCTACTCAGGCTACTGATACAATTGAAAGTGATTCAAAGGACATGGATACCGATCCAATCGGAGAAATCAATGAAGATGATAGTAGTGGAAGTAACATATTTAACGTGATGGATTACTCCATTCCCACCGATGAGTACCTCGACACCTATGGGGAAACCAAGCGGTATTTAATGGATTACAAATTTCAAAAATACGAGGGAACGATTACCTATACAGTGGAAGTAGATAGGAATTATAACCTCAAATGGAAAACCTCTTATACTTGTGGTAGTGATGAAAATCCAAGAACATGTTGGGAATCTCATTCAGATAAAGACCATAAAATGTTATCGTTTAAAGACACCTATAATTATTCGTTCTGGCAAATTGGTCATTTAGTATTTTATGAGTTTGATAACTTTGAATTTGACAATTATGCGTTACCAAATCAACATGTAACAGTCATAAACAATGAACATGAAACAGCTATTGATGCCGTTCACTCGGCAATTTGGGAAAAACACGTACAAGTACAGCCTTGTAACAATGTCACACTATCAACAAAGACGGTAGACCTTGGTAAAAGTAACCGTAAACCAAGTAGTGGAAGTGATTACTTCACATCGAGTGAAAAGATAGAATTTGAAGAAGCAGCCGAACGTCACACACGACAACCCGAAGTGACAAATGACTTTGTGGAACTAGAAACAGAATCAGATCGTGATGAAACGCGCGGTGGCGAAAAAATCAACGACCAAGATATTGATTTAGAAGATTACCGAGAAATACACATGAGCGATGAAGAAGCAGTTTGTAACGGGACAACGAATCTTTTAGATGATTCCCCAATGGATTGCTTTACGGAAGATGCAACAGAACTTCCAAGCTCTGATATTGTTGATCTTTATCGAAACGGCTATTACATAGATGCTGAAAAAGTAAATAACTATAAGACACGTAGCGAAATTACAGCAAACTATGAAAGAATTATTAATATCAATAAATCACCATCAAGAACGAAATCGTTTACGAATGATTCCGATGGACGAGATATTAATACCGTAACCGTCCATACACCGGTTGTGATGTATTCAAGGTCATCTGACGATAAGGAACATGACCAACGAATTAATCCACCGCTGCGTTCCACACCAGCCAATCCTGATATAGATCGACATGCGTATATCCTTGATCGACCGTTTACCGTTTGGTTGCCAACAAATGGACAGCATTTAGATTATCCAGGATATGGGGAACGAGATTACTTGAAGTATTATAAAAATAAACAAGTAAAATTTCCATTTGATGTGTACTCAGAAACAAAAGCGGCTTTCTATCCAGCAAATACATGGATTAACGTACCGCCCGATATGCAACAAGTAACATTTTTCTTACCGGTATGGGTACCAGAAGGAGAATATACGGTAGATTATCGAGCCTTTGCGATCAATTATCCAGGAGCAACGTATCCATATGAGGTAGCAGAAGGTGGAGAACAGCACGAAAAGAACACAACGATACCAAATAGTGAATACAACGTACCGCCTGCAGGAACGCAATCAGCTGCTCATACCGTATATGATTCTATTGAAGTCGATGTGGTGGGAAGATTATATGACTTCCATATTACCGATATCATGGATTACAACTGGAAAAACACATTCCGTAATCAAGATGGGTTAACACCGACAGGAAATTCATATTGGGTAGGATTGAATGGAATTGACGGACAATTCTCTTTAGGATAAGGAAGATAAGGAGCTAGGGTTAGATACATTTATTCGAATAGCAGTGATAAATATCGTTCTAATAGAGTAGCGCCGGGGTGATTCTTTCTAGAATGTGGTCTATCGAGGTGTGAGTTATACGTGTTTTCTGGCATTGGATGAAATGAAAAAGCTTCTACATAATATATCTGCAATTATTTTAAGAAGAATGTTTATTTAATCAAGAACTCATTTAGCTTTTTTCTGGAGAAGGGATGAAGTGTAAGTAAACTTTTTAGTATGTGACGAACTTTTCAATATGTTTTTGATATGAACAGGCAAACCATTTGCGTGACAAGACCACTAGTTCAAATGGTTATGATTATTTATTCTTAACCAATCCCATTTCTGGTATTATCTTTATATCCATTTCTGACCATTTTATTCCTCGCCAAATCTGCTACAATATGTAAAGTGCGCATTCCCATAGTTAAACGTATAAAAGGAGTTTTAAAAAATGAATTTCAAACAACTAGGTAAACTTTTCGCCTTAAGTTTTGCCACGGTATCGATTCTCGCGGCGTGTGGTAATAATGAAACGGCGACTGAAAATGAGCAGCCAGAAAAAGTACAAGAAACACAGGATGTTACAAAAATCAAAGTAGCCTTTGCACAAGCGGCAAAGCCAATTACATATGTAGATGAGAATGGAAATCCTGCGGGATATGATGTCGAAGCGATGATGTTAGTGGATGAGGCGTTAGAGGATTACGAATTTGAATTTGTTCCGACAACAGATGAAGACCTATTTATCGGTGTTGAGCAAGGGAAATATCAAGTGGGTGTGAAAAATGCTTTCTACACAGAAGAACGTGAAGAAAATTTCCTATTCCCAAAAGAGTTTCTTGGTTTAAGCAGTGCTGGGTTGTTATTACCTGCTGATCAATCCAATATTAAAAACTTAAGTGATTTTGCAACTTCTGAAATGACATTAGCACCGATTGCAGCAAGCAGCGCTCAATATACACTTGTTGCTGACTATAATGAAGCAAACCCATTTAACGAAGTGGAGCTTGAAGCTGGTGAAGAGTTCAATTTAGACGTTGTGCAATGGGTCAACGAAGGTCGTGCGGATGGAGCAATCACTATTGAAGCGTTATATACAGCACAAGTTTTAGATGAAAACGGTCCGTACTATGAGTTTAAAGATGACCTTGTTTACAATGAGTTTGCCGTAATCAAAACTTGGCCTTTATTCAACAAAGAACAAGAACAATTCGCTGCTGCTTATGACGAAGCGATTAAAGAAATCCGTGAATCAGGTGCTCTAAGTGAACTAATGGAAAAACACTATGGCAAAGATTTATTCCCGTTATTAGAGCAAGTAAATTAAACAAATCTTTACGAATTAGAGTAGAAGGAGTTTTCTTTCTGCTCTTTTTATTTAGAAACCTTCAGCTCGTTGTAAACCGAAAAGGCTTCACAGTATATTTAGTTGAAACGAAATAAAAATAGTTAGAGAAGTCCATTTGATTTTCCTTAATCATTTTTCGCTTTATAATGGATATATTAGGAATTTGAGGGGGAGAGTGTATGGCGAAAGAAGCTTTGATTATCGTCGATATGAGTAATGATTTTGTAGCGGATGATGGGAGTTTAACAGCGGGAAAACCTGCTCAAGAGATTGTCCCATATATTATTGAAACGGCAAATGAATTTCTGAGCCGTGATCAAGTGGTTGTAGTCGCAATGGATGCCCATCAAGAAAATGACCAACACTTTGAACTTTGGCCAGCGCATAATGTGGTAGGTACTTTCGGCCAACAGCTTTATGGTGACCTTATGACTTGGTATCAAGAACATGAAGCAAATTCCAACGTTATGATGCAGCCGAAATCGAATTACAATGCGTTCTTTAATACGAACTTAGCTGAAAAATTGCGTGCACTTGATGTTGAAAAAGTCCATGTTGTGGGTGTTTGCACGGATATTTGCGACTTCTTAACCGTTGCTGGTGCAGATGCAGAAGGATTTAAAACCGCTATCCACAAAAGAGGAACAGCAACCTTCACAGATTTAGGAGAAACATTTGTCAATCATATGAAAACATGCTTTTTTACTGAGATAGTAGAGTAATTATATTAGAGTTGAGTCTATAACTTATGGCTCAACTCTATTTTTCTAATGTAAATAATTGAAACGTACATGGCGTTTAAAAATACTTCAGTCGTGAAAAATATTAAGTTTCTTTAATAAGTTTTCGGATTTTCTTTTTTCATGCTGTAGATTTTTGCCTGATAGATAATCAACAGTTTCTTGTGTTTCAGTTAGCTCTACACGTAGACCATCCATTTTTTCTCTAGACGGTCAAATCGCTCATTCATCGTGTTTTCAAGTTGGTCAACGCGATTTTCTAATTTCTCCATACGAGTCTCAAAACTCCCCATTCGATTTTCTAAAGAATCGAATCGTCCATTCATCTCTGTTGAAAAAATTTTCAGTGCATTTAATACTTCTTGTAATTCATGCTTTTCCATTCAATTATCACTCCTACTTCAAAATTATCATTCATATTTTTGTGTTTTAAGGAATAATATCAAGAACGTTTGTTCCTATTGTAAAACGGATTGAAAAATTTGTAAAGTACGATGTTCCTCTTTAGTTTTCGATTCAACTTTTCTCCAAACCCCAAATAATACCACTTGCCGTCTCAATTATCTCATTTTAAAATGAATATAAGAACGTTTGTTCGCGTACACTATAATGAAATATTTTGGAGGTGTGTTTGATGCATGCAAGTAGTTTGAATGAATATGATACAGATTTTTGGCAGAAGGATTCTTTCTCTATATATAAAAATGCACCAGATCGACCGATTATTTGTATCGATATGAGGTGTTTTTATGCAAGTTGTATGGCAATGTTGGAAAATCTTGATCCGATGCAAGTGCCGATAGCCGTTGTCGGAAATTTTCAGCAAAAGGGAAGTGTTGTCCTAGCTGCATCGCCACCAATGAAAAAACGTTTCGGAATTAAAACGGGATCACGTCTTTATGAAATACCAAAACATCCTGATATTAAATTATTCGAGCCGAAAATGGAGTTTTTTGTTCAAATGTCAATGGCGATTACAGATTTAATTAATCAGTATGTGCCAAAAGAGGCTATTCATGTCTACAGTGTAGATGAAAGCTTTATTGATTTATCGGGTACGGAAAAGCTTTGGGGTCCACCTGAAGAGACAGCAAAACGTATTCAGTATAATATTTTTAATCAATTCCAAATTCAAAGTGCGGTTGGGATGGGGCCGAATATGCTGATGGCAAAGCTTGCCCTTGATATAGATGCAAAGAAAACAGGTTTTGCGAAATGGACGTACGAGGATGTTCCGAAAAAGCTATGGCCAGTTTCGCCACTTTCTGAAATGTGGGGAATTGGTAGACGGACAGAGCGCTCCTTAAATAATATGGGCATTTTTAAAGTGGGGGATTTAGCGAACGCAGATTTGAAAATGCTAGAGGATCGTTTCGGTATTATGGGAAATCAACTGTATTACCATGCATGGGGTATTGATTTATCGCCAATTGGAGCACCGCTTGTACAAGGGCAAATTAGCTTTGGAAAAGGGCAAATGCTCATGCGTGATTATCGTCATCGTGAAGAAATTTTAACGGTTATTTTAGAAATGTGTGAAGATGTAGCAAGACGTGCAAGGGAAGCATATCAGATTGGCAGAACAATTACTCTTGGTGTTACTTATAGTAAAGATACCTTTGGAGGAGGATTCCATCGCGCGCGAACAATCGATGAACCGACAAATGACACGATGATAATTTATAAAGTGTGTAAGGAACTGCTCGATGAATTCTACGCAGAAAGACCAGTACGACATATTGATATTAGTCTTTCGAAATTGGAATCAGAACACTCTATGCAGCTCAGTTTGTTTGATGAAATGAAATGGAAGAAGCGGAAGCTTGGCGCTACGATGGACTCTTTACGTTCAAAGCATGGAGCCACTGCTGTGTTGCGGGCGGTATCATTTACAGATGCAGGCACTGCTGTAGCGCGTGCTCAATTATTGGGAGGGCATAAGAAATAAGGGGGTTTTGCGAAATTCGAGGGGTGCTTGAATTGAGTTCCTTTTACTGGGAATACTCGCGGGTTGATCCAAAATACTCGCGCTTTTCGGAGGAATACTCGCGGGTTGATCCAAAATACTCGCACTTTTCGGAGGAATACTCGCGGGTTGATCCAAAATACTCGCGGGTTTCGGACAAATACTCGCACTTTTTCCGAAAATACTCGCGTCTCAGACCAAAATACTCGCACTTTTCGCACAAGATATCATACTTCGCCCGAAAATATTCTCGCACCCAAAACATCCACACCTCCCCGCATCCCTAATAAAAAAGAGGTGATGAACAATGATTCGAGATCGGGGGAATATTAAATGGAATGCCATGATGCTGCCAGAGCATGTGAAGCTGTTACGTGAATGGAAGGCACAGGACGAATACGTAAAAAAGCCGGAACTTGATGAATGGACGTTACAGGAGCTAAGTGAACAATTGCAAAGAGCTTACACCCAGAAAACTGAAGTAGAGCTAAAGGTTTGGGAAGAAAAGCAAATTTATAAAACAACAGGTGTCATTCACAAGTTAAATACCCAAAGCGGTAAATTTTATTTAGAAGATGGTCGTTCCTTTTCGTTTCAGTCCATTGTTGATATTTCATTAAATTTAATTGAATAAAGCACCATATGAAGTCAGAGCCTCTTTAAAAAAACATCGTCAACAGTCTCCTTTTTAATTACTTTATATAGGCGTATTGCATATGATAGGTTGATTAGTTTTGGACGGAATTTCTCCAATAAGGAAAACATATTCCATCAACCTAGGAGGAGACGACATGAAAAGAATACTCGTTACGGGGGCGCTTGGACAAATTGGCTCTGAATTAGTGGTCAAACTCCGCAAGCTTTATGGAGAAGAAAATGTTTTAGCAACGGATATAAGGGAACCTAAAGAAAAGGAAGGCCTATTTCAAGTACTTGATGTAACAGAAGGAAAGAGAATGTATGAGCTAGCGAAACAATTCAATGCAGATAGTCTCATCCATATGGCGGCTCTTCTTTCTGCCACCGCTGAGAAGAAGCCGCTCTATGCTTGGCAATTAAATATGGGTGGTCTTATCAATGCATTGGAGGTATCTCGGGAACTGAATTTACAGTTTTTTACCCCAAGTTCAATCGGCGCATTTGGTCCAACAACACCAAAAGAAAATACACCTCAGGACACAATACAAAGACCAACAACAATGTATGGAGTGAGTAAGGTGGCGGGGGAGCTATTATGCGATTATTACTTCCATCGCTTTGGTGTGGATACTCGAGGTGTTCGATTCCCAGGATTAATTTCTTACACGACGCCTCCTGGTGGGGGAACGACAGATTATGCTGTGGAAATTTATTATAAAGCGGTGGAAGAAGGGCGCTACACCTCCTACATTGCAGAAGGTACATACATGGATATGATGTATATGCCCGATGCGCTACAAGCAATTGTCGACTTAATGGAAGCAGATGGCTCCAAATTAGAGCACCGCAACGCCTTTAATATAACGGCCATGAGTATTGAACCAAATCAAATTGCCGAAGAAATTAAAAAGCATATCCCAGCATTTGAAATGGACTATGCTGTGGATCCTGTACGTCAAGGGATTGCAGAAAGCTGGCCTAACTTTATTGACCCGTCGGCTGCTAAAGAGGAATGGGGCTTTACAGCAGCTTACGATTTGGAAAAAATGACAGCAGATATGATTGAGAAATTAAGTAGCAAATTAAATAAAAAGTCATTTTCATAAAAAAGGCTAAGGAAAGGGAAATTAAATATCCCATTTCCTTAGCCTTTATTTAAGCGCGCACCAATCTCAATCTAGGGGCCACCAATTATTTCACGGCAGCCAATTTTGAAGCTTTCACTAATTCTTCAATAGTAGCCCAGTCATCTTTAGCTAAGCTATCCACAATCTTACTACCTACGATAACACCATCGCAAACGAGTGCGAAATTCTTCACATGCTCAGGTGTGGAAATTCCAAACCCAGCTAAAATAGGTGTATCGTTATAATTTCGAAGCTTTTTGAAATGCTCATCCAGCTCACTGGCAAAGCTTTGTCGTGCCCCAGTAATCCCATTCACAGTGACTGCGTAAATGAAGCCTTCGCTCATTTTAGTTAAACGTTCAATACGTTCAGGTGTACTTGTTAATGAAACAAGCTGAACTAAATCAATACCAGCCTCCTTTAAGGCAGGATGGACGATTTCACATTCCTCTAAAGGCATATCAGGAATAATAACGCCGCGAATTCCAGCTGCATAAGCATCGCGAGCAAATTCCCCAATTCCATAAGCAAGAATAGGATTTAAATAAGTCATCGCAACAAGTGGAATTGAAATTTCATCTGCAAAGCTAGTTAAAGTTTCAAGTACTTTTCGTAAAGTGGTACCCTCTGCTAATGCCCGTTCACCGGCAAGTTCAATGGTTGGACCATCTGCAACAGGATCTGTGAAGGGGATGCCTACTTCAATAGCAGTAACCCCAAGCTCCTGCAGCTTCAAAATGGTCGGTTGCACTTTATCTAATCCACCATCGCCAGCCATAATATATGGAACAAATGCTTTATCACCTTTTGCGACAGTAGATAAAATAGCTTCTTTTAATTGGCTCATGCTAAGTCACCTCCAAGGGCAGAAGAAATGGTGTGTACATCTTTATCTCCGCGTCCAGATAAACAAATGACTAAAATATCATCAGAAGACATAGTTTTCGCAAGATTTGAAGCAAAGTAAACCGCATGGGCACTTTCTAAAGCAGGTAAAATTCCTTCTGTACGGCAGAGTAGTTTTACACCTTCTAATGCTTCTTCATCCGTCACATTCCCATAGGTTGCGCGGCCGCTTTCATGAAGATGGCAATGCTCTGGACCAACACCAGGATAATCTAATCCAGCAGAAATGGAATGAGCCTCTTGAACGAATCCATTTTCATCCTGCAATAAGTACATAAATGCTCCATGAAGGACGCCTGTTTTACCGACATGAATGGCAGCGGCGTGTTTATCTGTATCGATGCCTTTTCCAGCAGCTTCAACACCGTATAAATCCACCTCCTGATCGTTTACGAAAGGATAAAACATACCAATGGAGTTACTTCCTCCACCAATACAAGCAACGACGGCATTTGGTAGACGATTTTCTACTTCTAGAATTTGTTTACGAGTTTCATCGCCGATCACTCGTTGGAAATCACGAACAATTGTAGGGAATGGATGAGGGCCCATTGCTGAACCTAAAATATAGTGCGTATCTTCAATGTTTGTAACCCAGTGGCGCAGTGCTTCATTGACCGCATCCTTTAACGTAGCGGAACCTTTTTCAACACCGACTACCTTTGTTCCAAGAAGCTCCATTCGGAATACGTTCAATGCCTGACGCTTTACATCTTCTGCCCCCATATACACGATACACTCTAATCCAAGTAGGGCACATGCTGTTGCAGTGGCTACACCGTGTTGACCAGCACCAGTTTCGGCAACAATTTTTTTCTTGCCCATACGTTTTGCAAGAAGCGCCTGGCCGAGGGCGTTGTTAATTTTATGAGCCCCTGTATGGTTTAAATCTTCCCGTTTTAAATAGATTTTGGCACCACCACAATGAGCTGTTAATCTTTCAGCGAAATAGAGGGGTGTTTCTCGCCCAACATAATTTTTTAAATAGTAATGAAGCTCCTTTTGGAATTCTTCATCAGCTTTATAGTTGTCATATGCTTCTTCAAGTTCTTGTAATGCCGTCATTAATGTTTCCGGGACAAATTGCCCTCCAAAACGGCCGAAACGTCCTTTTGTCTCAGTTGCCATTATATATACACTCCTTTTACAGTTGTTGCTGCTTGTATGAATTTTTTAATTAAATCGGCGTCTTTTCTACCATCTCGCTCCACACCACTTGATACATCTACGCCAAATGGGGAAACTTGCTGGATAGCAGGGCAAACGTTTTTACAATTTAAGCCACCAGCTAAAATTACGCGATCCTTTGAAATCGTAGCTTCTTCAAGTAATGTCCAATCAAAAACACGACCACTTCCACCAGCAAAATCAGTTCCTGGTGCATCAAATAAATAGTAATCTACATCATATTGACTAGCTTTTTCGACATCTTCATATCCACGAATGGAAAAGGCCTTAATGGAAGGAAATCCTAATTCTTGGATAAAGTCAGCACTTTCATGGCCATGATATTGGACGAAATCAAGACCAACTGTTTCGACTGCCTCGCAAACTTCTTCTTTTGTTGGATTAACAAACACGCCTACTTTTTTAACATGTGTTGGGACGTGTTTAGCAAGCTCTTTAGCATGATTTATCGTGATTTGGCGCTTGCTCGGGGCAAACATGAAGCCTATGAAACTAGCACCAGCATCCACAGCAGCTTTCACATGCTCGACTTCTTTCAATCCGCAAATTTTAACTTTTGTCATGACTTCACGACCTTTTCATTGTCAGAGAGGGGAACCTGTAAAGATTTTAAGGCTCCTTCAACATTCCCACTTCGCATTAAAGATTCGCCAACGAGTACACCACGAGCGCCTACTTTTGCTACACGCGCAGCATCTTCACTAGTCCATATGCCACTTTCACTAATAAAGGCGATTTCAGGAATCGTATTGATTTTCTCTGCTAATTTTTCTGTTTGTGCTAAATCAACATCAAAGGTCTTTAAATTACGATTGTTTACACCGATAATTTTTGGACCAATTGCAATGGCGCGATCCAGCTCTTCTTCATTGTGTACTTCCACTAAAACATCAAGATCTAAGCTAGATGCATAGTCGTATAATGATTTCAGTTTGTCGTCTGATAAAGCTGCAACAATCAATAAAATTACTGAAGCACCAGCAGCTTTTGCAACATCAATTTGAACCTCATGTATGATAAAATCTTTATTTAAAATCGGAATGTCCACATGATTTGCAATATCAGCTAAATCTTGAAAAGAACCTTTAAAATACTTATCTTCAGTTAATACAGAGATACATATAGCACCAGCAGCTTCATATTTTTTCGCTTGTGCAACAGGATCTACACCTTCATTTATTAACCCTTTAGAAGGAGATGCTCGTTTCATTTCCGCAATGACTTGAAGCTGCTTCGATTTCCGCAGTACATCATACAGTGAAGGACGCTCCTTTCTCACAACATTAAATTGGGGTTTGTTTGCAATTAATTGAGGTAGTAATGTTTCTTTATAGTCGATAATCGTTTGTAAAATCGTCATTATATTGCGCGCTCCTTTAAAATTCCTTGGCTAAATTCGATAACTGCCTCAAGCTTTTCGATAGCATGGCCTGACTGGATTGTTTCGAGAGCTAATTCCACGCCATCTAGAACGGAATCCACCTTGTTTGATGCAAAGAGGCCAAGTGCTGCGTTTAATAAAACGGCATCGAAGTAAGGACTTTGTTTTCCTTTTAGTAAATCTCTTAAAATATCAGCATTTTCATCTGGTGTTCCACCACGTAATTGGTTCACAGGCACAGAAGAAAGTCCAAGATCTTCTATACGAATCTCAATTTGTTTTACTTCACCATTTTCTAAAAGTGCAAATTTGTTTTCATTATCAAGGGAAGCTTCATCCATACCTTTTGTTCCAGAGACAACGACAGCACGTTTACGACCTAAAATATTTAACACTTCTGCATATTGAGTTACGAATTCTGGACGATTGATGCCAACAAGCTGAGTTTGTAAGTTTACGGGATTTGTTAACGGGCCTACCATATTGAAAATAGTTGGTGCGCCAATTGCACGACGTACTTCACCAATACGTTTAAGTTTCGGATGAACGTGTGGTGCAAATAGGAAGGTGATACCTTCTTGTTTTAGCATTTCAACATGATCCTCAATTGTAAAATCTGTATGGATGCCTAATGCCTGCAATACATCGGCACTACCGGATGCGCTTGAGATTTTACGATTCCCATGTTTAGCAATAGGGACACCACTTGCAGCAAGAACGAATGCACTTGTTGTACTGATGTTAAAGCTTTTAAGTCCGTCTCCACCAGTACCGCAGTTATCTAAATACGAACCTTCTGGAACAGGAACTGGTAAGGCATTTGCCTTCATCACCGTTGCGAGTGCTGCAATCTCTTGTACCGTTTCACCTTTTGTACTTAAAGCGATAAGAAAATCTGCAATTTCATCCTTTGGTGTTTCTTCATTAAATACGATTTTTACTGCTTCAATCATTTCTTCATATGGTAAGTTTTCACCTTTGCTCACACGATTTGTGAATTCTAAAATCGTCATATTCTTCATCCTCCTAAATGTAATATTTAAGATTAGATGGAAAATAAAAAAGCCCTCTACAAAAGGAAAATTCCTTTTGTAGAGGACGATTTAAACCGCGTTGCCACCTCTGTTGAAGTAATATAAATTACTTCCACCTTGGCGTGTTTTAGGTATCTAGTACTTAAAACACTTCCTTATAACGTAGGAAAAACGTCAGCAGACTAATGCCAGCTGCTCTCATAAGGCCCATTCACGAAAGGCATGCACTAGTTCACACCGACCACTAGCTCTCTAAACCATGCGAATTTCGCTACTATTCTTATTCATCAATTTTACTCGGCTATTCTCATCTAAACTAAATCTAAGCTCTTCTCGAAACGGTGGATGCGCTACCGCAACCTTTCTCCGTTACCGAACAATTAGTTAAGTTGAATTGTAGACTTAAAAACGGAATTTGTCAATGTATTCTGACAAAATAATAGCTACCACAAAGATATGCTAGTTATATATATTTATGAATGTTAATAAGGAACGGTGCTACATGTAATTTAATTAGAAAAAGAAATTACGTAATCTTATTACTTTAGAAAATAACGCCGCGTCTCTAGCCATTTTATCATTACGTCTCATATGAGGAGCTAAGCATCGAAAAAATTGTTCATCACAAAATGGTGTTCTACCGTATCTTGCATAACACTCATCATGCATTTTACAGCATGCATCAACGGGGTTTGTTGGTAAGCCAGGACCACTACAGCCAGGTCCGCAGTAGCGATAGCCAGGATAACATAAGCCTAGTCTTAAGCGTCTTCTTCTCATGATGATTCTACCTCTTTTCTTTTATTTACTAGTAGAAATAGAATATGTTTTTACAATAGAAATAGGAACGGCATATAGAGTAGAGTAAATAGACTAGAAAAAAGAATAAAAAAGAACAAACGAATTTGCCAATGGTTTTGTGATAGCAAATTGTTTGTTCTTAAGTTTTTTTATCCGCGATTTTTGATTAAATCTTTAAAATTTAATCGTTTATTTAAAAGGTACATAATCGGTGCCCCAACAGCTAATACAACAAACTCACCAACTGCACAAGTAAACCAAGTCCACAAGAACAATCCCCATGGAATATCATAAGCTAAGTGCAAATCTATCGTGATGATGAACATCGTGAAGGTAAATAAAAATGTATTGATGATAAGGCGTGCCCAGATGTTTTTCACAAATTTACAAATAAAAATAAAGATTGCAAGAGTAATAATCGAATGTCCCACACCGAACACTAAATCGTACAAACCTAATGGTGAGAATAAATTCGCAATAAACACACCAATTACAACACCCGTCATATAAAGTGGGTTAAAGGCGACTAAATGGTTTAATATTTCAGATACACGGAATTGAATTTCACCAAATCCAAAAGGTGCAATTAAAAATGTAATAGCCACATATAGGGCTGCAACTAAACCGATAGTAGCAATAAATTTCGTTTTCATATTCACTTCTCCTTAGTTTTTTTTCGTGGGATGGTTACGAACCACGGTGTATTAATATCTCATATTGAAAACGGACGATAAGATAAACACACAATTTAGTATATTAACATAAATGTAAAATTAGGTCAAAATCGTGCGATTAACAATTTGATGTAATTGTAAATTAATTACATTAAATTGGGAGGAATTGAGTAACTTTTTTTATTATATTTATATAATAATTTCATCGCAAGAAACCCTATATTAATTGGGTAATTTAGCGCTTTAAAGCGATAGATTAATATATTTGACTTAATATTTAGAAAATTGTTAAAGTCTGAAGATTCACAATGTTATTGACTATTATAGTTATCGGCTGTAATATAGCGGTAAACTCACATAAAGTAGAATACTAGAACGGATATGTGTAACCAAAATCATGTGAGAAAGAAAGACTAATGGGGGAAACAACGTATGAAAAAGCTATCGTTTTTATTATTTGGTTTAATTCTATTGCTTGCTGCGTGTGGGAGCGGGGGTAGTAGCGAACCTTCTAATGAACCTGCTGAATCAACTGAAAATACAAATGGTACAGCAGAGGAAACACCGACAGAAACGAAATCTTATAAAATTGGTATTACTCAAATTGTAGAACATGCATCATTAGATTCTGCGACAGAAGGATTTATTGCTGCTATTGAGGAATCTGGCTTAGACGTAGAATTTGTGAAAGAGAATGCGCAAAATGATCAAAGTATGAATATAACAATTGCGCAAAAATTAGTGAGTGAAAATGTTGATTTAATCTTTGCTAATTCAACACCGTCAGCTCAAGCTGCGAAAAGCGCGACAGGTGATATTCCTATCATATTTACGTCAGTAACTGATCCAATTGGTGCAGAGTTAGTTGACTCAATGGAAGCGCCAGGTGCAAATGTAACAGGTACAGTTGACTTACATCCAGAAACAATTTCAAATACAGTAGACTTTATTATTGATGAGCTTGGGATTACAAAAGTAGGTACGATTTACAACACAGGTGAACAAAACTCTGTAGTTCAAGTAAAACAAATGAAAGAATTATTAGAAGCAAAAGGTGCAACATTAACTGAAGCTTCAGTTTCAACATCTGCAGAAGTAAAGCAAGCTGCTGAATCTTTACTAGGCCAAGTAGAAGCATACTACATTATTACAGATAACACAGTTGTAACAGCACTTTCTACAGTAGTGGATGTAGCGAATACAAATCAATTACCTTTAATCGTTGGTGAATTAGATTCAGTTGCTGGTGGCGGTTTAGCTGCATACGGTTTCTCATATTATGATATCGGTTATGAAGCAGGAGAAATGGCTGTGAAAATTTTGAAAGGTGAAGCAACACCTTCAGAAATCCCAGCAGCATATCCAGCAAACTTAAAGTTAGTAATTAATAAAGCTACTGCTGAAACAATCGGCGTAGAAATTCAAGATTCATGGAACGCGGAAGTAATCGAATAATTCTTGTTAGCATGCAAAAAAAATAATTTGATATAACGAGCAAGGAGATGATTCAAAATGATACCATTTACAGCATTGTTCGGTTCAGTAGAACAAGGAATCATCTATGCAATTATGGCACTCGGAGTGTATTTAACATTCCGAGTGTTAGATTTTCCAGATTTAACGGTTGACGGAAGCTTTGTAACAGGGGCAGCTACAGCGGCGATGATGATTGCATTTGGCTACCATCCGATTTTAGCTACATTAACGGCGGTTGTTGCTGGATTTATTGCAGGATGTATGACTGGTTTATTACATACTAAAGGAAATATCAATCCGCTTTTGTCAGGGATTTTAATGATGATTGCATTGTATTCCATCAATCTACGAATTATGGGCCTTACTTCAGAAGATGCAATTGTACGCCCAAGTATTCCGTTGTTAAACGAAGAAACAATTTTTTCACAGTTTCAAAGTTTTTGGAGTAATTTAGGAATTGACGATGCATTAACAAGCTTTGTGAAAGATACTTTAGGATTTGAGACAGCACCTCAAACATGGGGAACAATTCTAGTTGTTTTAGTAATTACAATTACTATTAAAATGATCGCAGACTGGTTCTTAAAAACAGAGGTTGGGTTAGCAATCCGTGCAACAGGCGATAACAAAAGAATGATTCGAAGCTTCTCAGCGAACACGGATTCATTGATCGTATTAGGCTTAGGTCTTTCCAATGCATTAGTTGCATTTTCTGGAGCATTAATCGCTCAATATTCTAAATTCTCAGATGTGAATATGGGGATTGGGATGATTGTCATTGGTCTTGCATCGGTTATTATCGGTGAAGCGATATTTGGCACAAAAACAATCTTCCGTACAACTCTTGCAATTGTAATGGGGGCAATTATTTACCGAATCATTTACGCACTCGCACTACAGGTTGATTGGTTAGACACGGGAGATATGAAACTAATTACAGCAATCATCGTAATTTTAGCACTTGTTGTTCCGCAGATCATTAATAAGCAACGAGAGAAAAAACGTAAAGAAAAACGGCGATTAGAGCGTCTTGCGGAGCAACGATTAGGAATGCAAGGAGGGAATGACCTTGCTTAAACTAGAGGGAATAAACAAAATCTTTAATGAAGGCACACTGGATGAAAAAGTGGCTTTAAACAATATCAACTTACATCTGGCTCCTGGTGACTTTGTTACTGTCATTGGAAGTAATGGTGCGGGTAAATCGACGATGCTAAACATGATTGCAGGTGCATTAAGCCCGGATTTTGGTGCTATTTCCATTGATGGAAAAGATGTGACGAAGTACCCTGAGTATAAACGTTCAAAATTCATTGGCCGTGTTTTTCAGGACCCAATGGCTGGCACAGCACCAACGATGACGATTGAAGAGAATTTAGCGATTGCATATTCTCGTAATAAAAAACGTGCATTGCGATTCGGCGTTAATCGTGAGCGTAAAGATTTCTTCAAAACATCGTTAGAGAAATTGCATCTAAATTTAGAGAATCGTTTAAATGCAAAGGTTGGATTGTTATCTGGTGGTGAGCGTCAAGCATTATCATTATTAATGGCGACCTTTACTCAACCGTCCATTTTGTTGTTAGACGAACATACAGCCGCACTAGACCCATCTCGTGCTGAGCTTATTACAAACTTAACAAAGCAACTCGTTGAGGAAAACAATCTAACAACATTAATGGTAACGCACAACATGCAACAGGCAATTGACCTAGGCAATCGTTTAATCATGATGGATAAAGGTCAAATCATCTACGAAGTAACTGCAGAAAACAAACCAAGTTTAACAATCCCTGACCTAATGGCAGAATTCGAACGCATCCGCGGCGAAAAAATGGCATCAGACAGAGCATTATTAGGATAACGATAATCAAGGAAGAGCCTACTGAATTTTGGTGGGTTCTTTTTTTGTTGGGATAAACATGTGAAAGTTATAAAATGCAATATTTATAAACAAATGAAGGAACGCTTTATTACTAAGGTTTCTTCATTTTTTTAATTAAAAATGACCTTTGAAATTATAGATTTAATATCAAGAAAACCTTTAAAATTCGAATTTTCCACATTCGTCATATTTCCACTTACCATATAAAATACGAAAAGGAGGAGGAAAGAGGAAATTGATTGTTCTTGAACGAGTAAAATCTAGTAAATTACAAGTACTTGAAGCAATATCACGTAGGTTATTACTAAATGATTTTGAATATCCTAAATTTCAAGAAATGTACTTTCGTCAGAGGAAGGGCTACCAGGGAGAATTAAAAGTAGATAACGAATGGAATGAACTAAGCATCCCGATAGAATACTATTTACTCTTTAATTATGAAACGGTAAATGAAATAGGAAACTCCCATCAAATGGATACGATCATGTTGAGTCCAAATTTTATTTTTATTGTTGAAATTAAAAATATTTCAGGAAAAATTGATTACGATGAGGAGAAACGACAATTTACAAATACAAAAGAGGATGATAGGAAAGAAGTATACTCTAGTCCAGTGGATCAAGTAGAAAGACACACAAGATTAATTAGGCGAATGATGGATTTGGTAGGACTTCATTTACCAGTTGAAAGTGCAATCGTATTCAGTAATACGTCCACAATCATCGGGCAAATGTCGAAAAGAATCCCATCATTTCATTTAAGTGGTTTACACTCACATATTACGATGCTTTTAAAAAAGCATTCTAAACAAGAGATTTCAATTAAAGAAATGAATATGTTAAAAGATTTTTTATTAGAATCATTGAAAAGAGAACGATGGAAACCAAATATCGATAAACAAAAACTCTTAAATGGAGCAATTTGTGAGCAGTGTAATCAACAAACCATCATGACATATTCTAATGGTCGTTTTATTTGTCCAAAATGTAACGCTAAAAGTAAGGAAATCTTGTTGAAAAGTTTGAATGATTATCGATTGTTGTTTAGTCCGTGGATATCGAATCGTGCATTCAAACAATTTTTCAACATCGCATCATCAAAAACGTCTTATAAGCTATTAAAATCATTAAATTTACAGTGCTATGGAAATAATAGAGGCAGATTGTATTTCATACCGGAAGATATACTGAGTTATAAATTAGAGTGAATGATGATACGCGATCTAGTGAAGATGTGGAGGGCGATATGGACACAAAATAGGGCGATATGGACACAAAATGTATCGATTCGGACACAAAATAGGGCGATAACAAGGGTCGCGAAACGAGCATAAGAGAGTGGAAGGCGATACGGACAAAAAATAGGGCGATATGGACACAAAATGTATCGATTCGGACACAAAATAGGGCGATAACAAGGATCGCGAAACGAGCATAAGAGAGTGAGGGCGATATGGACACAAAATAGAGCGATATGGACACAAAATGTATCGATTCGGACACAAAATAGATCGATTCGGACACAAAATAGATCGATTCGGACACAAAATAGGGCGATAACAAGGGTCGCGAAACGAGCATAAGAGCATGGAGGGCGATACGGACACAAAATAGGGCGATAACAAGAATCGCGAAACGAGCATAACAAAATAGAGCGATAAACTTGAAATCCCAAATCCCAAATCCCAAATCCCACAAATAAACAAACCCCCCGCACTTCCAAAAAGCGCGGGGAGCCCTTAAACTAAACTAACAATCCAAACAATTGACTATCTTTATTCACTTCAGTAAATTCGAAGCCGTTGATGCGCATGCGATCGATTAATCCTTGGTAATCTTCAGGCTTGCTTACTTCAATCCCCACTAAAGCAGGGCCGCTTTCTTTATTGTTTTTCTTTGTGTATTCAAATGTTGTAATATCATCATTTGGTCCAAGAACAACCGTTAAAAATTGGCGTAGAGCTCCTGCACGTTGTGGGAAGTTTACGATGAAGTAATAAAGTAAACCTTCATACAATAAAGATTTCTCTTTGATTTCCGCCATACGGCTAATATCGTTATTACCACCAGTAATAACAGCAACGACAGATTTCCCTTTAATTTCATCAGCATATAGATCAATTGCTGAAATTGGGAGGGCACCAGATGGCTCCGCAACAATAGCATGTTTGTTGTACAAATCAAGGATTGTGGTACTCACTTTCCCTTCTGGGACAAGCAGGATGTCATCTAAATATTGATGACAAATTTCATAAGTTTTTTGACCGACGCATTGCACAGCTGTGCCATCACAGAATTTATCGATTTTCGCTAAGGTCGTTGGGCCACCGTTTTCAAAGGCTGCTTGCATACTTGCAGCGCCGGCTGGTTCAACACCAATTACTTTAGTAGAAGGGGATAGGTTTTTCACATAGGCTGCGATTCCTGACATTAATCCGCCACCACCGATTCCACCAAATACATAATCAATTGGTTCTTCGATATCGTTCATAAATTCTACTGCTACAGTTCCTTGTCCTGCAATTACATCTAAATCATCAAAGGGATGAATGAAAATCATTTCATGCTCTTCGCAATAATCCTTTGCAGCAGCTGCTGAGTCATCAAATGTGTCTCCAGCCAAGATAATTTCTATGCTATCACGTCCGAACATACGAACTTGGTCGACCTTTTGTTTTGGTGTTGTTAAAGGCATGAAAATCGCACCCTTAATATCTAAATGTGCACATGCAAAGGCAACACCTTGTGCATGATTTCCAGCACTTGCACAGACCACACCACTCTGACGTGCTTCATTTTCGATTTTTTTAATTTTATAGTATGCACCGCGCAGCTTAAACGAGCGAACATGTTGTAAATCCTCACGTTTAATGTAAATGTTAGCGCCGTACTTTTCTGATAAATATTCATTTTTTTGAAGAGGTGTATGTAATACTACTTCTTTCAAAAGATGATAAGCCTTTAAAATGTTTTCCACTGCAAAAGTTTTTGTATCTGCAACTTCCATCGTCTTGTTACCTCCGTAATTGTAAGAACATTTATTCATTTTAACATAAAATCAATGGTATTTTCACAAATATTGTGTGAATTCAAAAAATATAATCATTTAATTAAACCTGCTTGTATAAAAAAGAAGCTTACTCAGACAAAAGAGTAGCTTCTTTAAACAGCTTAAAATATTAAATGTGCAATCAATGCAATAATCGGCATTGAAATAAGTGTACGGATCAAGAAAATAAGGAATAGATCCCATATTTTTAATGGAAGCTTTGTACCTAAAATTAGGCCGCCTACCTCAGACATGTAAATTAACTGCGTTACAGAAATCGTAGCAATAAAGAAACGAGTCATCTCAGATTCTATGCCAGCCCCTAAAACGGAAGGTAATAACATATCAGCGAATCCTACGATCATTGTTTGAGCCGCCGCGCCAGCCTCAGGAATTTGTAGAAGAGCTAATATCGGCTCAAAAGGCATTCCTAAAATTTTGAAGAAGCTTGTATATTCTGCAAGTACTAACGCAATAGTACCGAAAGCCATAATGATTGGCGTAATTGCAAACCACATTTCAAGAACGTTTTTAAAGCCTGATGTAAGAACTCTACCTAGGTTTTTATTGCTATCCGCCTTGGCTAATGCATTTTGTAAACCTAATGAAAAAACATTGTGACCTTCTGGAATTGCTTCACGGTTTTCATCGGGCTTACTACCATTAAAATTCAAATCAGGTTTACGACTTAAAGGGAAAACACGTGGCATAATGAATGCTAAAATAATCCCAGTCAAAATTACGGTTCCATAAAATTGTAAAAAATAATTATTTAAATCAACCGTTTCTAAAACAACAAAACAGAATGTAATCGAAACAACGGAGAAGGTAGTAGCAATGGTTGCTGCTTCTCTAGCCGTATAGTTTCCTTCTTCATATTGTCTACTTGTTAGTAAAACACCAATTGTCCCGTCTCCAACCCATGATGCTAAACAGTCAATCGCAGAACGGCCTGGAATTTTGAATAGTGGACGCATCACTTTTACCATCATGGACCCAAAAAACTCTAGCAATCCGAAATCTGTTAATAATGGTAATAACAAACCCGCAAAAAAGAATAATGAAAACATCATCGTAACTAATCCACCATCTGGACTAAGTAGTAAACCAGAAGTATTGTCACTCATAAAGCTTTCAGGACCGATTTGGAACAAATACATCGCTGCGAAAATAACAGCAAGCACACGCATGATTGTCCAGAACCAATTTACGCGAAATAGAGAATCGAAAATTGTATGTCTTTCTTTTCTAGGAATAAACTGCATAATAATCGAACCAATTGCAGCAATGATAAACACAGCAAATGCAAACCAATGAATAAATGGCACAACGGCACTAGATAGCGTATTGGCTAAATATGCTATTGGAACCTTCAATCCATCTGCTGTATTAAATGGAGTTATAAATAAGAAAACGCCTAAAATAGAAAGGGCAAGAAATAAAAACCATGTATAAGGTGTGATTTTTTTTGTCATTTTTATATACCTCGATAATAATATAACTAATATTCAACACTGAATATTTATACACTATAACGTGATGTTATTCATATGTCTACATGTATAAAAAAAGAAATATTATTCAGAAAAGTCCGAATTTCAATCTACCTAATTCATTGCTATTTTGTGGATAGTAAGTATGGATTATTCAAAGAGGGAAAAGTTTCATTTAAGGAGCAAAAAGGCAGGAATGATTCACTCCTGCCCAAAATTTTAATTATATAATTTGTAATGCTTGGTTTAATTTCTTTAATCATTAAAAGTATAAAGATAGTAAGACTCGATATTAAACCAACTATCGCTCATCGGTTTTCCTTCTTCAACACGGTGTATCGTTTCTTCCATCATCCATGCTGTTTGAGATTTATGTGCGATAAGAGCAGCTTCTTTATCTTTTCGTACAGCCTTTACATCGTGTACGATTGTTGGTTGACCTAATTCATCAACAGTGTTATTTGCAAAGGCAGCGGCATAAATACGAGGGCGCGCACTTTTCTCCATACGTCGAACAGCCTCAACGACAGCTCGTGCTGTTGCCTCATGATCAGGATGTACTGCATATCCTGGATAGAAGGTGATAATTAAAGATGGGTTTAGTTCGTTGATTAAATCTGTCACTAGCTTCACCATTTTTTCATCATCTTCAAATTCTACAGTTTTGTCACGTAAGCCCATCATGCGTAAATCCTCAATACCCATCGCTTCGCAAGCAGCAATTAACTCCTTACGACGGATTTCAGGTAATGATTCACGTGTTGCAAATGGAGGATTGCCAAGATTACGTCCCATTTCTCCTAAAGTTAAGCAAGCATATGTAACGGGAACCCCCATATTTCGGTAAAGTCGAATTGTTCCAGCAGAAGAAAATGCTTCATCATCTGGATGCGGGAAAACGACTAATACATGATTTTCAGGTTGTAATGTCATCAGTTCATCACTCCTTAGTAAGTAAATGGCGTTTCACTTATTTCAAGTGCAACGGCAAGTTTTCCAGTATAGTCTAATCCAGCCATTAAAAGTCGACCTTGTTCATCCAGTTCGTAATGAGTAATGCCTTGAGCATAGACCCAACCATGCTCCATTTTTAATCCGACGCGATGAGGGGAATCAGCGACAACTTTTCCTAATTCATAGCGAATTTTCGCGTTGCGAATAAAAGCCCCTGCGTTAAATACTTGCTCATTAAAATGCGTAGCATAAGCCCCATTCGTTGTTTCTAAATGAATATAGACGTCTTTGTTCGCAAAAGAATTAAGCAGTTCTTGGAGCTCGTTAATTTGTACTTCCTTCATCCTAATTCTCCTTTCCACATCTATGTATTTTATAGTATAGTAAAAATTTCTAATTAATGAAATGAAAAAGCAGTGCGAAATGATGTCACACTGCTTTTCGTGTATCTGATTTCTTTGAAGATATACACATTTGCTGTTTTTGATACACACATTATAGAGTATTCCAAATTTCCATAAATATACCACTTTGGAGTGGATAGTTAAATTTCTCTAATTGTTACTTCTGGTGCACCTAAGCGAGGTTTTGCACCATGGTATACAGGGCCAACAAATTGGTTTAGTTTCCAGCCATGTTTAATACCTGCAGCGACAAATTCTTTTGCTTCAAAGACAGCATCTTTCACACTCATACCATTAGCTAAATTAGCCGTTACACTAGCTGCAAAAGTACAGCCTGCACCGTGGTTATAAGTGGTATCTACTTTATCTGTTTCAAGTAAATAGAATTTATCCCCATCGAAGAATAAATCAACTGCTTTATCTGTTGATAGAGCACGACCACCTTTAATCACGACGTTTTTAGCACCGAGAGAATGGATTTTTTCTGCTGCTGTTTTTAGCTCATCAATCGTTTTTGGTGTACCAGTGCCAGCCAATTGTCCTGCTTCAAAAAGGTTTGGTGTTGTTACTAATGCATGTGGTAATAAAAATTCAATCATTGCACCAACAGTACCTGGATTTAATACTTCATCTTCACCTTTACATACCATCACAGGATCAATCACTACATTTTTCACTCCTGATGCTGCTATTGCTTCACCTGAAGTTTGAATTACTTCCTCAGTTGATAACATACCTGTTTTTAAAGCATCGATTCCAGTGGAGAAAGCTGTTTTTAATTGTGCTTTTAATACATCAATAGGTAATGTATAAACGCCATGGTTCCAATTGTTATCTGGGTCCATCGTTGCAATCACTGTGACTGCTGCCATTCCGTAAGTATTATGCTCTTCAAATGCTTTTAAATCTGCTTCTAATCCTGCACCACCAGATGCATCAGATCCGGCAATTGTTAATGTTTTTTTCAACAATTTACATCGAACTCCTTTTACATTTGTATAGTAATTGTAAGTTAAGTATAAAGTAGAACTGATAGTATAAAAATAGCCAGAATCTTATAAAATTACATGGTCAGAAACTCTTACTTCAAACAATGTCTTTATCATAGGTAATGCTCTTTATATTGAATCGCTCTAATTTGTGTCGATATCGCTCTGTTTTGTGTCTGAATCGATACATTTTGTGTCCATATCGCCCTATATTGTGTCCAAATCGCTCTCCACACCGTTGAACTGGTTTCGCAACACTTGTTATCGCTCTGTTTTGTGTCTGAATCGATACTTCTTGACAACATTCATTGAAATTTCATTCCTAATAAAGTACCGTGAAAGGTAGAGGTGTTATGGAATGAAAAAAATATTTGAGAATGACTGGCAAGAAATTCTTGCAGATGAATTTGAAAAACCATATTATCAACAGCTCAGAAAATTTGTCGCACAGGAATACAGTACAACTACAGTGTATCCATCAAAAGAGGAAGTCATGAATGCATTTTACGTGAGCTATCAAGATGTTAAAGTCGTTATTTTAGGGCAGGATCCGTACCATGGACCTGGACAAGCGCATGGGATGTGTTTCTCAGTTAAGCCTGGAGTTCCACATCCTCCGAGCCTTCGAAATATTTTTCAAGAATTACAGAGTGATATAGGTTGTCCTATTCCGAAAGATGGCTATTTGATGAAATGGGCAAAGCAAGGAGTATTTCTTTTAAATACAGTACTAACGGTCCGTCAAGGTGAAGCCAATTCCCATAAAGGAATGGGTTGGGAGCAGTTTACAGATGCAGTTATAGAAAAATTAGCGAAGAGACAGGACCCAATCATTTTTGTGCTTTGGGGAAGACCTGCCCAATCTAAACAGTCTATTATCAGGCAATCAGGTGCACATCATGTCATACTACAAGCACCGCATCCAAGTCCATTAAGTGCTCATAGAGGTTTTTTTGGAAGTAAGCCATTTTCTAAAATAAATGAACAGCTTGAAGCTTGGGGAAAGCAACCGATTGACTGGTGTATAGAATAGTATAAAAGATTACATAAAACTTAAAAGACAAGCTTTCCTCTCTCTTAGTAATCTGATAAAGTGTACTAGAAAGTGAGGGAAGAGTTGTGCGAATCAATTGTTTTCAATGTCAATATTTTAAAGTTACTTGGGACCAAAACAGACCTCGTGGATGTACAGCCTATGGATTTAAAACAAAGCAGCTTCCTTCAGTAGTTGTAAAACAGTCTTCTGGTATGGAATGCATGAAGTTTGTGCCCAAAACACAGGAGGGAAAACGATGATCTCTGTCGATACAATACTCAATGAAATTGAAAAACATACGCGCATTGCAAAGGGTGTAAATGACAACCAATTAATACGTGAACATATCGTTGCAATCCGTGCATTATGCGATGTCCTATTAGCTGAGCAAAATTCTAATAAAACTGTGACATTCCAAAAAAATGAGGAACTAGATAACGTTCAATCGATACAAATGAAGAATACAGCATCACTACCTTCAAATAAATTAAAAGAAGAGGATGCGAACGGTGAGTCTTTGTTTGATTTTTAATAAATAAAAAACACAATAAAAAAGGAAATTGAGGGAAGTAAAAATGAAAGGTTCGATTATTTCAGGTGCTATTTATGGTTTCCTTGCTGTGGCGTTAGGAGCCTTTGGAGCACATGCACTAAAGAGTATATTAGATGATTATGGAATAGGGATTTGGAATACTGCTGTTCAATATCAAATGTTTCATGCTACAGCAATCCTCATAATAGGCGTATTGATGAGTGCAAAAATTCTAGGTTCAAGCAAATCATTAAAATGGGCAGCGATTTGTATGAACATAGGAATCATCTTTTTTGCAGGAAGTTTATATGTCTTGGCATTATCAGGAATTAAAGTTTTGGGAGCAATTACACCAATCGGTGGAGTGTTCTTCCTAATTGGATGGGTTCTACTAATTGTATCTACATTAAAACACGCAAAATAAACTGACACCAAAGAATCACAATGATCAAAAGCATTGTGGTTCTTTTTTTCTCAAAAAATGCGTTGGAACCTAGTATACTCGCTTTACTCTTGGATATTAACAATATAGGCTAAACGAATGTTTATGTCGCAGCCTAATACATTTTCCTATAAGTCATTAAATTTCTATGCTAAGTAACCTAACCAACTTAAAACATTCGTTCATTAAATAAGGTAAACTATTAATATTATAATTTTTGGTAGAATAGTTTTATAAAGGTTATAGATTTTAAAATGAAGGGGTTGTCGAGAGTGGAAAACCTAATAATGGGTTTAGATAAAGTGTTTGAAGAAATGGTATCAATTAGACGATATATACATGCAAATCCTGAGCTGTCATTCCACGAGGTACATACACCTGCATATATTGCAGATTTTCATCGTGAAATAGGGCTAGATGTGAGAGAAGGTGTAGGTGGAAGGGGCGTTGTTGCAACACTTAGAGGTGCGAAACAAGGAAAAACCGTTGCATTAAGAGCAGACTTTGATGCACTTGCCATCCAAGAATTAAATGACCTACCTTATAAATCAAAGGTTGAAGGTGTCATGCACGCCTGTGGTCATGATGGACACACAGCTACACTATTAGGGCTTGCAAAAGTATTAAAAGATATGCAAGAAGAACTGGCAGGAAATGTAGTATTTATTCATCAATTTGCGGAAGAAATTGCTCCAGGAGGGGCAAAGCCTATGATTGAAGATGGTTGCTTAGATGGTGTAGATGTCATTTTTGGCACACATTTATGGGCAACTACTCCTTTAGGTGACGTTTGGGTGAAAAATGGTCCCATTATGGCAGCTGCGGACCGCTTTGAAATTGAAGTAAAGGGAAAAGGCGGTCATGGTGCAGAGCCACATAATTCGATAGATGCTATTTTACTGGGCTCTCAATTCATTACTCAGCTCCAAACTATTGTCTCACGCAGAGTAAACCCTTTAAAACAAGCAGTTATATCAGTAGGTCATTTTGAAGCGATAAATCCATTTAATGTTATTGCGGATACTGCGATTTTAAAAGGAACTGTAAGAACTTTTGATGAAGAGATTCGTACATTTATAGAAAGTGAGATTGAATACTTATTAAAAGCCGTTTGTGAAGGTGCTCATGCGAATTATGAATATAAATATTTCAGAGGGTATCCACCGGTTGTGAACCATCCAAATGAAACGGCATTTATCGCAGAGATTGCTAGCCAAATTCAAGAGGTGCAGCAGGTAAAGGAATGTGATCCGTTTATGGTAGGGGAGGACTTTGCTTACTATTTACAACAGGTTCCAGGCACATTTTTCATTACCGGAGCAAAAGATCCGACTTGGGAGGTTGCCTATCCGCATCACCACGCCCGCTTCAATTTTGATGAAAGAGCCATGCTGATTGCAGCAAAAACGCTTGGATTAGCAACGATTCAATATTTGAATAATCAAGATAACTAAAAATTTTGATGATAATAGATATAGTGATGATGAAAGCATGTTTTTCACCTTCCTAAGATTATACAACATTAGTAAATTACTACTTTTTCATCTATTATTTTGGGATAAATATTTTAGTGTAATAGTTTAATAATAATATTTAAAATAAATAAACTAGTAAACGAGGGAACATACATGAAAATTGGGACAAAGTTAGGTGGATCATTCTACGCTTTAATTGTATTAATGTGTATATCAGTAGTTATTAGTTTTTTCAGTTTAAATAATGTTGAAACAAAGATGCGTGATGCTTTGGATAGTCGTGTTAATCAAATGCTAGTTGCAGATGATATTCGCTATGCTGTCTCTATGCAAGGTGCATTAGTGAGAGAAGTTATCCTCGAAGGCTCACAACGTGCTAAAGAAGAGTTAGCTCATTATCAAGGAGTATTTGATTCGAAAATTGAGGAGCTAGACGGGTTAGCACAAAGTGAAACAATGCGTGGATACTTAAGTGAAATCATCACACTTAATGAAGAATTTAAAAGTAATCTACAACTAGCCTTAGATGCTGTGGATACTGGAGAAACAAGACAAGCGTCCATTATAGTGTCAAACCTATTAAAAGAAGGCAATGCCGAGTTAGCGGAAATTACAACGGGTATGATTGACTATCAAAAAGGACAGTTAACAGCAATCAATAATGAAACGAATGCTGCAATTGCTATTACGAAATCTACAACAGTCATCGTATTGATTATTAGTATCTTTATAGGATTAGCATTAGTTTTCTATGTCAATAGAGCGATTTCTAAACCGATTAAATCTGTTGCAGAATCCGTTAAAATTTTATCATCGGGTGATTTAACAGTGGCGGATATCCATGTTAAATCAAAGGATGAAATTGGCCAGCTTGCTAACGCGATTAACACGATGAAAGGTAATTTTAGATCATTAGTACAAAATTTACAGTTAAATGCTGAGCATTTAAGTGCGGCAGCTCAGCAACTAAGTGCAAGTACTGAAGAAATTTCAGCAACAACGGAGGATGTAACAGGCAGAGTTAGCGCAACTGCACAAATTGCTAAAAGTAGTGCAAAAGCGGCAAGTGAGAGTGCAAATGCAATGGAAGAGACGGCAGCTGGAGTAGGGCGCATTGCTGAATCCACTCAAACTTTACATTCTACATCCCTTGAAGCAAGCGATACCGCTAGCAACGGGGAAGCAATTTTAAGCAAGGCAGAGCAACAAATGAATACAATCAACAACTCTACTACTTCTGTTAATGAATTAGTTCAGAAGCTGAGCAAGCAAACAGAAGAAATTGAAACCATTTCAAGAGTAATTACTGATATTACAGAACAAACCAACTTGCTTGCTTTAAATGCGGCAATTGAAGCAGCACGAGCAGGGGAGCATGGCAAAGGCTTTGCTGTTGTAGCAGATGAAGTACGTAAACTTGCGGTAGAATCCAAAGAATCTGCTAGTCAAATTGTTGCTTTAACCGTTGAAATTAAGAAGGACACTCACAATGTTACAAAGGCTGTAAATAACTCCATAACATCTGTAAACGATGGTGTTAAAGTTATTGGAGAGGCTGGACAATCTTTCACAAGTATTGTTCAAGCTGTTGAAAAGATGAAAGTTCAAATAGAAGAAATATCTGCTACTGCAGAACAAATATCAGCAAGCGCTGAAGAAGTTTCAGCGTCAGTAACTGAAATCGCTAGTGGCTCTACAAAATCCGCCAATGATGTGGAAATGATTGCAGCTAGCATTGAAGAACAATCTGCTACAATGGATCAAGTAAACACGATTGCGGTAGATTTAAGCGAAAAAGCACAAAATTTACAAACGCAAGTTCAAAAATTTAAAATCTGACAAAGAAGCCCACTTCAAACCTCGTTAGTTTGAAGTGGGCTTTACAATTACAGCATTATTGTCTGGCATTTGGATTAACAACTGATCCCCCACGTAAGTAAGTAATTGGTTCTTCAAATCTAGCGTAATCAAAATAAATCATCGGGAATAGGTAATAGTGGTCTGTTTGAAACTCACGAATGACAGCGTGGTCTCTACCAGCTTCAACAACAACTCCACGAACGAGTACAGTATTTCCGCTTTCATTTGTTCCTACAGCTGATGGAATGGTGAAAGAAAAAACAGCTTCTTTTCCACGATTTAATCGTAGAATATTCTCGATATAAGATTCTTCTCCACGAGCTCCTCCTGCGCTAGTTGTAAATGTTGGTATTCCAGCTGGCGCCATTGAGGCAGTACTAGGGAAGGCTGGTGTAGTCATTTGTTGTGTTTGATTAGGTGTTTGACTAGGTGTTTGAGCTGGGAACGGGTATTGTGGACTAGTAGTAAAGGGTTGTTGTTGCTGATTGTTATGATTCCAATAATAATAAGTCAACCAAAAACATCCTTTCAATTTTAAATTTAGATTCCAGGACAAACGCCCTGATTAGAGGCATAGATACATGGGATTTAAACTTTTACAGTGATAATACCACTGTGCTCGGGCAATTCCCTGTAGGCATAAAAAATCACAAAGCTCGGTCCATGGGCAAAAGAAAGTTCATCATTTACTACACGTCTAGCTAATGCAAAAATTTGAGGTCTTGATCGCTAGTAAAAGTAAATTTTTCCTGAGTCCTAAACCCTCGAGAACTTTTAAAAATTAATTTTCAATAGAGCGAATATTTTCGTAATCGAGGCAGTCAGCACGGACACGATTGACACCGACATTGCAAACTAAGCATCCCGAGATTCCCATCACTTCAGCCTCTGCACGCATTAATCTTGCGAGTAATTGGATTTGAGCATCATTAGCAGCAATTACAGCAATAGCTCATACCTCCTCAAAATAAATGTATGCATCAGTATATGTTTCAGAATAAAAAATGATAAAAATGTAGAAAATTGTATAGCAATGGCATTTTAGGGTGTAAAAAATAGTGTGTAAAAGTTGTATAAATGTGTCATTTTGTCAATAAAATAGGGGAAAAGATATGTTATGAACGGTTAATTTAACGGTTGTAAATTTTGAAATAAGGAGTATGAATATTCGAAAATAACTAATGAGGGGTTGGTTAAAATGCAGTTTGGTACGTGGATTGCTATCATTATTAGTGCAGTTATCGCTTTTATAGTTGCAGGATTTTATAATCAACCAGTGCATTGGTACTTATTTATTTTAATCTTATTCATTGGCTTCTTTATTAATACAATCATATTAATATTAAAATCGAATGATGAATAAAAATAAAAGGGCGACTCAGGTCTAATTGATTTGAGTCGTCCTTTCTTATGGTCAGTCTTATTAAACAGTTAAGAACTTAACTAATTTATCGTAGTCAAGGATGTTTCCTACAAGGAATTCGCCAAATTCACCGTAGCGAGCTGATACTTCGTCAAAACGCATTTCGTATACGATTTTTTTGAATTGTAGCATATCATCAGAGAATAATGTAACGCCCCACTCATGGTCATCAAAACCAACAGATCCAGTAATGTATTGTTTTACTTTACCAGCATAACTACGTCCGATTAAACCATGAGATCTCATTAATTCTCTACGTTCATCCATAGAAAGCATGTACCAGTTGTCATTACCTTCACGACGTTTATCCATTGGATAAAAGCATACGTATTTCGTGCGTGGTAATTCAGGGTAAAGTCGTGCACGCACATGTGGGTTTTGATATGGATCTTCGTCAGAGCCTTTTGCTAAGTAGTTTGAAAGTTCTACGACTGAGACGTAAGAATAAGTAGGAACAGTAAAATCAGCAATGGCAAGCTTATTGAACTCTGCTTCAAGCTCTTGTAGCTCTTCTGGTGTTTCACGAAGAATCATTAGCATGAAGTCTGCTTTTTGTCCTAAAATTGAATAAAACGCATGTGAACCAGTGTTTGCAACATGTGCTTCATTTAATTTTTCTAAGTATTGTACGAACTCATCAACTGCTTTCGTGCGTTCTTCTTCAGAAACTAATTTCCATGAAGTCCAGTCAATAGCTCGGAAATCGTGTAAACAGTACCAGCCGTCTAATGTAATAGCTGCTTCATTCATTGTATGAACACTCCCTTAATTGATTATCGTTTTCATTCACAATCTTAGCATAAAATCTAACAATTTCCTTGATTTGAATACTACAAATTGGTGAATTTATTCAATTCCAAAAGTAGTGTGCCCACTTTTAAAGAAAAAGTGAATCGTGTATGCTTGAAAGTAAATAAAACCAAATCAAAATAGACGATTTAGGAGCATTAGTGAAAATGAATCAATTATTAAATCAAAATAGTTGGCGTTTTATCGATCAATCCATCAGCTTTTTACAAAGAACTCCGCTTGAATCCTTTGCAATGGATGACACACTATGTCACATTGTGGGACAGGGGATGAGTGCTCCTACAGTTCGCACTTGGGTACATGAAAACTCTGTTGTATTAGGAATTCAGGATCACCGCTTACCTTATATTCAAGACGGAATCGAATGGTTAGAATCAAATGATTATAAAGCAATTGTGAGAAACTCTGGTGGATTAGCAGTAGTACTAGATTCAGGTGTATTAAACATATCGCTTGTATTAAGTGAAAATGAACAATCCATTAGTATTAATAATGGCTATGAAGCGATGGTAGATTTGATTAAAATGCTATTTCCTGAGGTTGCGGATCAAATTGAAGCATATGAAATTGTTGGCTCCTATTGTCCAGGTTCCTATGATCTGAGTATCGGAGGCAAGAAGTTTGCTGGTATATCTCAACGTAGAATGCGACAAGGTATTGCGGTGCAGATTTATTTATGTATTGAAGGTAGTGGCAGTGCCAGAGCTGAGCTCATCCGGAAGTTTTATCAAATAAGTCTAAAAGATGAAAAGACTAAGTTTGCTTATCCACAAATTAATCCAGAAGTTATGGCAAGCTTAAGTGAATTGATGAATCGACAACTTACTGTTTATGAAACGGTGTTGCGACTGCAAACTATTTTACAATCTACAGGGGATATGAAACTTCAAGTTTTGAATGATAATGAAACAGAGTACTATACTTTTTATATGAACAGAGTGTTAGAACGTAATAAAAAAATGCTCACATTAGAGAAATAGAATATGAAAGTAAGTTTAGTAAACAAAACTCTTAGCATAAGAAAATAAAAAACTAATCGTCTATGAAAGTAAAAATACGCGGATGTGCTTAATTAGGCACATCCACGTTTTCTTTTCCACTTTCAGCGTTACTAGTAGTAGAATAATTTGCAACGAGATTGCCGTTTTTCTCCATTTTAAAAACAGGTGCAATACGTTGTTCATCTTCTTCTAGTGTTACGAGTCTACGAGCGCGATTCATAATTTGTACGAATTGCTCATAGTCTTCTCGAATCTCTTTATTTTCAGTTTCGAGTTGTTTAATAGTTCTTTCTAGATCTTTAATTTTCTCAGTTGCTGCATTTGCAATTTGACGCCACTTAATAGCTTCATTGTCTGAGCCACTGTTATGCTGTAGGCGAAGTAAATATGCAATCACAATATCTAGATTAAGAGCAGATAGAGGAATAGATTTTGTTTCTTCACTACTTTGAGAACTTGGTAGTAAATAAACACCTTGATTACGGCGTCTACCGTTCATTCCTAATACTCGCATTCTCTCTTTTCTTTCTTTTTTAGCTTCGGCTAGTTCTTTTTCATATAAACGACGAACAACCGCATTCCAACGGAAACCGCATGCAGCAGCTGTACGATTTAATGCATCTCCAGCTTCTTCAAAAGCATTTAATTGTGTACTCCCTTCTTTGACATGGCGCAATACCGCTTCTGCCAAAAGTTCATCGTTTTCTTTTAACCAAGCATCCTGTCTAACTTTGACCATTATTTTACCTCCTGCGATGTTAATAGTTTTATTTGTTCAAAATGTATCTTCGCCATTTTTTTAGAAAAATATTCATATTTATTATATTAATAGGAAATTTTTTTGAATTTTTTGATTGAATTGGTTTCAGACCTTTGACGGATATAATCGTTTAATGCTTGAATGAATACTTCTTAATAGGCTAAAATAGCATTTAGATTTGAAATCCTTGTAAATAATCTCTCTACTTAAGAGTTAAAATATACAAATAGAAAGGGTTGTTGACGAATATGGCAAACGAATTTAAAGTTTGCGATGAATGTCAGGCCGTTAATTTAAAAACGTTAATTCCGAAATTAAAACAATTGGATCCAGAAGCAACGATTGAAATTGGCTGCCATTCATATTGCGGACCAGGACGAAAAAAAACCTTCACATTTGTAAATGGTCGACCTGTAAATGCATTAACTGAAGAAGAATTGATGGAAAAAGTAAAAGCGAAATTAAAAGGTTAATCATAATGTACGGGTGGATAGAATCACCCCTAAAAAGCTATCTCTGTTCGAATGGAGATAGCTTTATTATTTTTATTAAAAATTTTTATAGAATATATTTGATTGTAAGATATGAAGTGAAAATAGATGAAAAGTCACATATAATGAAAGTAAGATAATGGGAATGGGTGGTGTGCTAACAGTGAAAAATTATGCAAATGCAAAATTAGTAGAAGAAAAAGTATTTAAAGATCCTGTACACCGATATATTCATGTGCGAGATCAAGTAATTTGGGATCTTATCGGCACAAAAGAGTTTCAGAGATTACGTCGTATTAGGCAGCTAGGAACAACTTACCTTGTATTTCACGGTGCAGAGCATAGTCGGTTTAATCATTCATTAGGAGTGTATGAAATCGTAAGAAGAATTGTAGACGATGTATTTCGGGGTCGCCCAGAATGGGATGAGAGTGAACGTCTTCTCATTTTGTGCGCAGCGTTATTACACGATCTAGGTCATGGTCCATTTTCCCATGCATTTGAAAATGTGTTCCATACAGATCACGAATATTTTACAAGACGCATATTGTTAGAGGATACAGAAGTGAATGCCATCTTGAGGAAAGTTTCAGAAGATTTCCCTGAAAAGGTTGCCCAAGTTATCGAGAAAAAATATCCGAATGCATTAGTTGTTAGCTTAATCTCTAGCCAAATCGATGCAGATCGTATGGACTATCTACAAAGAGATGCTTATTACACAGGTGTAAGCTATGGTCATTTTGATATGGAACGAATTCTACGTGTCATGCGCCCTCGTAAAGGACAAGTCGTGATTAAATCTAGTGGTATGCATGCCGTCGAAGATTATATAATGTCGCGCTATCAAATGTATTTACAAGTCTACTTTCATCCTGTTTCACGCAGTGCGGAAGTATTGTTAAATAATATTTTAAAAAGAGCAAAACAATTAAATAAAGAAGGATATTCATTCAAACATGAGCCGACTCATTTTAAATCCTTTTTTGAAAAGAATATTACATTAGAAGAATACCTTTCACTAGATGAATATATTTTACTAACCTATTTCCAATACTGGATGAAGGAAGAGGACTTGATTTTAAGTGATTTATGTAAAAGATTTGTGAATCGTAAGCTCTTTGGGTATACAAGTATGAATCCAGAAGAAGAGCCTGAAAGATACGAAGAGTTAAAGACATTACTAGTTCGAAGTGGCATTGATATCGAATATTATTTATATCATGATTGCACATCCGATTTACCATATGATTTTTACCGTCCAGGAAAGGAAAGTCCAAGAATACCTATTTTCTTAGAAAAGCCAAACGGAGAGATACGAGAGCTATCTAAAGAATCCTTTTTAGTAGATGCCATTGCAGGCAGGATTAAAACGGATCATAAAGTGTATTATCCGAAAGAAATATTAGAAGATAAAAATATTAGTGTCGTTTTAAAAGAAAGATTGCAAAAGGTGTTAAGAGACTAGTATTAGGGGAGGGCATGCGAGAGATGGAGCTGTCCTAAAGAAGCAATTGAATTAGACGCTCGTTATGGTGACATCGCATCTAAAAAGGCGGGCATATCCTAAAAGAGTGGTGTACTTTTCACTTTTGGACATGCCCCATTTGCTATAACTAATTTTTATCGATTGCTCTTACGCCACCAGAAGCATAATGATTTTTAGACATTTCCTCAATTACGATTGTAACAGCTTCTCGTTTTGCATTTACTGTCTCAACAACGGCTTCAGTCACTTTTTCAACTAAAGCTTTCTTTTGCTCATCTGTACGACCTTCGAGCAATTTTACTGTAACGATTGGCATTTTTCCATCCTCCTTAGTGGATATATTGTAACTATATTCTTTATAATAGGCATATATGGAGGGATTTACAATGGCGAGTGAAGAAAAACCAAAACAAAAGATAGGATTTACTATCATTAAAAACGATCCTACAGATGGACATAAAGGATTTGGGATTGGTTCTTTATCCTTAGAAAATGTAACACCAGTTTTTATCGATATTGAAGAAAAACGAGGATTTATTGATATCGGTGCCATGCATGCAAAAAGTGAAGTAGAAAGACGAGTTAAGTTCACGACAAATCGTGAGGATTCAGAAGGTGGGAAACCTTATTGGCTCGTTTGGGTTACGATTGATTTTAAAGAAGAGGGACCTTATTATGCTGGGGTGACTGCTTGTGAAATGGTCGTAAATAAAGAAAAACGCCGTGGCTATAAAATATTAGCAGATCATGTAAATAAAATGGATAAATCCATGAAACGTAAAATCATGGTTGATTTTATGGATGACTTATCAAAGCAAGTGCTAGCAGAATTTTTAAAATCCCATAATCAAGAAATGTGGGATCGAAGTGAACAACAATTGAAGGATGATTTAGCTGTTCAGTAAAAAATTATTTCAAAATAATTCGTTGATTCTTGAAAAACAGGTTTGTCAAGAATAGTGAGTTAATAAAGAGTGGAAAATTGAACAATCTGTGACAGTTATTTTTCAAGTTCATTCCATTATTGAAAGTGAGTTTGAAAAAAAGTACACTAATTTTATAGCTCAAATAGTAGCTAGGACACCTTGGCGAAACGAAAGCTATGAGAGTTATGCGGCATTTTAAACCTTTCCCAAGCTAAATGCCCCATGATTCCCATGCTTTCTAACGCCATAAAAAAGCTCTCTCTTGTTACGGAAATAAATTCCGAATAAGAGAGAGCTTTTTTCATGGATTATGTTAAAAAGTAAACATGTCAGAGAATGCTTCAAATTGGAATAGGTTGAAGAAATCTCCCCATTCGTTATCATCAAAGATTGTACATTCCTCAGTTGGAATATCCTCTTCCTTCATATAAACAAGACGCTGCTTAGGACAAGCTTCCGTGGCAAGCTTACCGGTTTCAATATCAACAACGACTCCTTCAATACCAGAAGGGACTTCAAAGACTTCATTTTGTTTATCTTTATTAATTGTTTCCATGAACTCAATCCATACTTGTTTGGATGCGGCCATATCGGCTTGGACAGATAATGTTTTTCCTTGGTCGTAACCGTTCCAAACACCAGCAGTAACACTTGGTGTATATCCGATAATCCATTGATCGCTAAGTGTAGTTCCGGATTTAGCAGCATACGTATGTGTCATACGAGATCTTAAAGAAACACCCGTTGCAGGGGAATAGTCACTAAATACGGGATCAAATATACCTGTCATTAACTGAGTTAATATAAATGCATCCTGTTCTGTAAGGACTTGTTCTTCTTCAGACGACTCACTTTCATCGTATACAATTTCACCTTCAGCATTTTGAATGGAAAGAATAGTGGTTGGCTCATGTTTTTTTCCATATGCCGCAATGGTGTTATATGCACTAGTTAAGTCATATAAAGATGATTCGATTGTTCCTAACGCTACAGAAGGGTTATCCTCATCAGTATAATTCAACTCAAAACGTTTCAACATATCACGGAATTCATTGTACCCAATTTCTTGTAACGTTTTTACTGCGTAAATATTATCTGAAATCGCCAACGCTTGTGCAAGGGACATCTCACTGTCTGCATATTGTCCATTTACATTTTGTGGTTTGTAAGTAGCTCGTCCGTTATCATAGGTGAAAATTGTTTCACCAACCTCTAAATAAGTTAAAGGAGAAAAACCATTTTCTAATGCAGCCGCATATAAAATAGGTTTGATAGATGAACCAGGTTGACGAACAGCCTGAGTTACACGGTTAAATGAACTTTCATGATAATCCCGGCCACCCACTAATGCAGTAACGTGTCCAGTATCCACATCCATACTTACAAAACCGACTTGCAGCTCACTATCTGGCATATTATTGGCTACAGCTTCTTCTGCAGCTTTTTGATGGGATTGATTTAACGTCGTTTTAATCGTCCATCCACCTTCACGAATATTTAGTCCTTTTTCTGCAAGAACTTCCGTTGCTTCTTGCCACACGGTATCTAAGAAATAAGGAGCAATCGTTTGTGATGCAATCCATTCATCATTTTTTAATACGATTTGTTGAGAAAGTGCACGTTCTTTTTCTGTTGCGCTAATCAATTTTTGATCTTCCATTAGACTTAAAATTAACTTTTGACGATTTGATGCTTTCTCAAAATCGTTAATCGGTGAATAAATACTAGGACCTTTTGGAATTCCAGCAAGCATTGCAGATTCAGCTAATGTCAATTCACTAGCAGATTTACTGAAATAATACTGGCTTGCAGCTTCTACGCCATACATGCCGTGCCCATAGTTCACAGTGTTTAGGTATCCTTCTAATATTTCATCCTTTGAATAAAAGACTTCTAGTCTGTAAGCATAAAGTGCTTCATTGATTTTTCTCGTCCATGTTTTGTCTAATGTAAGATAAAGATTACGAGCTAGCTGCTGAGTGATTGTGCTAGCACCTTCAGCCATACTTTGTGTTTTTAAATCTTTAATAATGGCACTAACAATTCGAGAGTAATCAAATCCGTTATGTGAATAAAATTCTTTATCTTCCACTGCGATGGTTGCATCAACTAAATAAGGTGAAATGTCTTCAAGTTCGACCCAGTAACGACGTTCTTCTGTATAATAATCCCCGATTTTATTGCCATTACTATCTAAAAATACGGATGCTTTCGGTATAGTAAGAGGTGGAGCCCCTGCAATTTGAGCGTATATTCGCAATGACAACAGCCCGAAAGCTATTGCACAAATAAATCCGACAAGTGTTAGTACAGTAATCTTCAACCACTTATGTCGTCTTTTTTTACGAAAGTAGCTACGTCTTTTCAACCCTATTCACCCCAATCTCTCCAATTAACGATAGTATAGACCTTTCACTTATCGTTTAATCGAATGTATACTTAAAAAAACTGTTGCACTTTGTCTAAAAAGCACTATACTTTTTTGCGGAACAAAAATTATATTTTCAACATATCCCTTAGGAAAAATATCCTTTTGTCGCAGATTTAAGACAAAAAGTTGTATTTTCTTGCTAAATTGTATATAAAATTATACGGAAAAACACGAAAAAAGTTTCATTTTTGTGGTATTCGTAATTTTCTGGCTATTTGGCAGGATGCAATAAAAGTGATGGGGTATAGGTTTTATGTGCAAGTAGGGACCGAAATTTATCCAGTTGAATATTGGGGAATAAATTAGGTTCGTTTAATGTACTATAAACGCTCTAGGATATGGGAAAAGTAAATTTGGAAAAAATAATATTAGTAGGTGATTGTGATATGAGATTTGATGAAACATATTCAGGTAATGTTTTTATTAAAAGTCATCCAAATTATGAGGAATCGAAAGTAGTGCTTTATGGAATGCCAATGGATTGGACAGTTAGCTATCGCCCTGGTTCACGTTTTGGTCCTGCGCGTATTCGTGAAGTTTCAATTGGTTTAGAAGAGTATAGTCCATATTTAGATCGTGAATTAGACGATGTAAAATATTTCGATGCTGGTGATATTCCGTTGCCATTTGGTAATGCGCAAAAATCATTAGATTTAATCGAGGACTTTGTGAAAAAAGTGTTGGCTGATGGGAAAATTCCTGTTGGTATGGGTGGGGAGCATTTAGTTTCTTGGCCTGTAATGAAGGCAGTTTATGAAAAGTATAATGATTTAGCGATTATTCACTTTGATGCCCATACAGATTTACGTACTGAATATGAAGGAGAACCATTATCCCATTCAACACCTATTCGTAAAATTGCAGAGCATATCGGTCCGAAAAATGTTTATTCCTTTGGTATTCGTTCAGGTATGAAAGAAGAGTTTGATTGGGCACGCGAAAATGGCATGCACATTTCAAAATTTGAAGTGCTAGAGCCTTTAAAAGAAGTGCTTCCAAGCTTAGCAGGGCGCAATGTTTATGTAACAATCGATATTGATGTATTAGATCCTGCACATGCTCCCGGCACAGGAACGGTTGATGCAGGTGGTATTACTTCAAAAGAATTATTAGCATCCATCCATGCAATTGCTGGAAGTGGAGTGAATGTAGTGGGCTTTGACTTAGTGGAGGTAGCTCCCGTTTACGATCATTCTGAAATGACTGCTAACATCGCAAGCAAATTCATTCGTGAAATGATACTCGGTTGGGTGAAATAAATAATTAAGCAGCATGGGGAAATGAATTCTCCATGCTTTTTTAATTTGTAGATGGAGGATGGGGGTTTGAAACGGGGAGGGGCGATACGGACACAAAACAGGGCGATATAGACACAAATAGGGTGATATAGACACAAAATAGATCGATTCAGACACAAAACAGGGCGATAAAAAAGGTGGAAAATTGAGAAGGGCGATACGGACACAAAATAGGTCGATACAGACACAAAACAGGGCGATAAAAAAGGTAGAAAATTGAGAAGGGCGATACGGACACAAAATAGGGTGATATAGACACAAAATAGGGCGATATAGACACAAAATAGATCGATACGGACACAAAATAGATCGATAAAAATTCGAACACAAACTCAATCGAATACTTTCACAAATTTTTACGATCATTTTATTAGAACCCCAAACTTTATAGTTCCGTCTTGATTAATCTCTATCTTTCATCCTATAATAAATAGGTTATAAAAGGAAAAGGGAAGTGACCACAAACATGACGACGTTAGATATTGAAAAAAACGTGAAGATTAAATTAAATTCAACGATTCGCCCAACAGAAGGGGATCACGAATCTTATGAATTGTGGTTACAGGGATCCTTTATTCGAAAATCAAACAAAATGTATTTACGATACGAAGAAGTGTTAGATGGGAAGACGATTAGAACGACTGTAAAAATGAATGACCACAACGCATTTATATTAAGAAGTGGAGGCGTCAAAATGAGGCTACCATTTAATTTACAAGAAAAACAAAATGGTCATTATGATACAGAATACGGAACTTTACCAATACTGACAAAGACGCATCGATTAACTCATGTACATAATGATAATAATTCAATAGAAGGAAATTTCAACGTTCAATATGATTTGATCATTGGAGGACAATCCGTAGGGGAATATCAATTGGAAATACAATATTCGGAGGGTAAAGCATGAATGCAGTAGAACAATTACAACAATCGATAAAAGACGCTTTAGCAGAAGCGGTAATAAAAGCGGAGTTAGTCGAATCAACTTCAGAATTAAACATACATTTAGAGACACCAAAAGATAAAGCGAATGGTGACTTTGCAACGAATCTTGCGATGCAATTAACGAAAATCGCGAAAAAGCCACCTCGCGCCATTGCAGAAAGTATAGTAGAAAACCTTGTAACTGAAGGTACAGATATTGAGAAAGTCGATATTGCGGGCCCTGGTTTTATTAACATTACTGTTCGTAAAGACTTCCTTGCCGCTGTTGTAAAAGCTGTTAAAGAACAAGGTGAAAATTATGGTCGTTCGACAAGTGGGAACGGCGAGAAAATTCAAGTGGAGTTCGTGTCAGCAAACCCAACTGGTGACTTACATTTAGGACATGCTCGTGGTGCTGCATTTGGGGATTCTTTATGTAATGTGTTAGATTTTGCTGGTTATTCGGTTTCTCGAGAATACTATATTAACGATGCAGGCAATCAAATCAACAATCTTGCTTATTCATTAGAAGCACGTTATAAACAAGCTTTAGGATTAGAAGCAGAAATGCCAGAGGACGGTTATCATGGGCAAGATATTATTGACATTGCTTCTAAACTTGCTGAAAAATACGGTAACTCCATTTTAGAAAAATCAGATGAAGAGCGCTTTAATTTCTTCCGCGAAAATGGGTTACAGCTTGAATTAGATAAATTAAAAAGAGATTTAGAAAACTTCCGTGTTCGTTTTGATGTTTGGTATTCAGAAACTTCATTATATAAAAACGGAAAAATCGAGGTTGCTTTAGATAAATTAAAAGCAAACGGTCATGTATTTGAAGAGGAAGGTGCTACTTGGTTCCGCTCTACAACATTTGGAGATGACAAGGACCGTGTATTAGTGAAATCTGATGGCTCATTCACATACTTAACACCTGATATCGCATACCACGAAGATAAAATTCAACGCGGCTTTGATAAGCTAATCAATATTTGGGGTGCGGACCACCACGGATATATCCCTCGTATGAAAGCTGCCATTCAAGCGCTTGGTTATGATCGTGATAAATTAGAAGTCGAAGTTATTCAAATGGTTCAGCTATATAAAAATGGCGAAAAATATAAAATGAGTAAACGTACAGGGAATGCTGTTACGATGCGAGACTTAGTAGAAGAAGTAGGATTAGATGCAGTTCGTTATTACTTCGTAAAAACTGCTTGTGATTCTCATATGGACTTCGACTTAGACTTAGCTGTTTCACAATCAAATGAAAACCCGGTTTACTATGCACAATATGCTCATGCACGTATTTGTTCAATTTTACGCTCTGCCAAGGAGCAAGGCTTTGCATCTTCACTAGAAAACCTAGATTTATTGACTGCTGAAAAAGAAGAAGAAGTATTGAAAAAAGTTGGCTCATTCCCACAAATCGTGGCTGAAGCTGCTAAACATAGAACACCGCATAGAGTTGCGAACTTCATTCAAGAACTAGCAGCAAGCTTCCATAGCTTCTACAATGCTGAAAAAGTATTAAATCCTGATAATAAAGAATTAACAGAGGCTCGTTTAGCGCTTATTAATGCTGTACGTATCACACTTGCAAATGCATTGAAATTAATCGGTGTTAGCGCACCAGAAAAAATGTAGAACAGTTTAGTCCCCTAACCGTAGGGGGCTTTTTTTGTGAATTCGGAAATCCGCGAGTATTCCGCGTGAAAGCGCGAGTATTCTATTCAAAAGCGCGAGTATTTCCAAAAAAAGAAAGTGAATTATTTATATCCCCGTTATCATTTCTAAAAGTAATAATACCAATCCCTATCCTCAAGATATTCCATTCAACTAGTTTAATTGCTATATTTTTCTTAGTTACGAATGTTTTATTCTGCTAAAAGTAAAAATCTTGTTGAAGTTTACGTTAACGTAAATGCTATAATATTCCAAAAGGAACAGAGGTGATAAGGATGAAAACGATTAAGGAAGTCGCGAAGCTTTTCAATGTATCTACTAGAACTCTAAGGTATTACGAAGAAGTTGGACTGTTGTCTCCAAATCGTTCTCATTCAAATCAAAGAACCTTTTCAAAAAAAGAAATTGCAAAGTTGAAACTCATTTTTCGCGGCAAAAAATATGGCTTTTCACTTGATGAAATAAAGGAGATGGTGCTGCTATTTGATTTAGACAGAACAGGAGTTCAGCAGCTAGAGAGGACCGTTGAGTACGGGGAACAAAAAATGAAAGAAATTGAAGAAAAGATTGCAGAGCTTACGGTAATGAAAGAAGAGTTAATGGAATTGCATGGGACCTTTATTGAAAAATTAGCGAAAATAAAAGGGAGAGATGTTGATGAATAGTTCAAATTTGTTAGCAAGAAATGCCCGTAAGTATCCGACAAATGAAGCGGTTATTTGTCATGGACGTAGAGTGACTTATAAAGAGTTAGATGACCAAGTGAATCGTTTTAGTAATGCCTTAAAAAATCTAGGTATTCATCAAGGAGATAAAGTTTTAATCTTCATGCCAAATGTATTGGAATTTGTCGTTAGTTATTTTGCTATTCAGCGTATCGGAGCCATTGTAGTTCCGGTCAATGCGAAGTTTACATTAACAGAGGTGGAGTATGTTGCAGAACATGCTGAAGCAACAGCCATTCTTGTCCATGAAGCAATATTTGCAGCAGTCGAAAAGATTTCAAATGTCAATATAAAAATTAAAACAGGAGCATCACAGGAAGACTGGTACAGCTACAACGAATTAATTGTAAGCGGTAACAACAATGAAGTAGCTTGTCTATTAAAAGAAGATGATCTCTCCACAATTCTTTACACATCAGGAACGACAGGGAAACCAAAGGGGGTACTTTTCAGTTATCGTAATATTTTAGCGGTTGCACATATGATTGCTATTGAAATGGAAGTAAAGCCAGAAAGCCGCATACTATTGATGATGCCTCTTACACATTCAGCACCACTACATTTATTCCTTATGTCAGCAGTATTAGTAGGTGCGACGAATGTTCTAACACCTACATTCACACCGGATTTATTTATTGATTCTATTGAAACCGAAAAAACAACTCACTTCTTTGGAGCACCAGTTGCTTATTTAGTTACCGCATCTCATCCAAGACTTCGATCTGCAGATTTATCTTCAATGAAATGGTGGGTTTATGGAGGAGCACCACTTTCTGAAAAAGAAGTCCGTCATTTACAACAAGTATTCCAAACAGAAAACCTAACTTGTGTTTATGGCTTAACAGAAGGAGGCCCTTCAGGTTCATTACTATTCGGTTATGAGCATAAAGATAAGGCTGGTAGTATTGGAAAACGAGCGCCCTTTGGAACAGAACTGCGTATTGTGAATGAGGACGGGGAAGACGTGGCGGTAGGAGAAGTTGGAGAAGTAGTCCTATATGGCGAGGGGAATATGGTAGGCTATTACCGCGATGAGGAAGCAACGCAAGCTGCTTTTCTTGAAGGCTGGGTAAAAACAGGTGATCTAGCTCGCTATGATGAGGAGGGCTATATTTGGATAGTGGATCGTAAAAAAGATGTCATCATTTCAGGGGGAGTAAATATCTATCCAAAAGAAATAGAAGACCGTATTCTGCAATTTGAAGGCATTGTTGAAGTAGCTGTTGTTGGGGTTCCACATGAAGAATGGGGCGAAACGGTTAAAGCAATTTATGCAGCTAAAAAGCAAATAGACGAACAAGAGTTGAAAGATTATTTATCACAGCATTTAGCCAAATATAAAGTGCCTCGCATTTATGAACAAGTAGAAGCACTTCCACGTAATGCATCTGGAAAAATATTAAAGCAACAACTAAAACAACAGGTGGTGAGCTAATGAAGGTACTACAGTCAAAGGTGGAACGGGAAACGAATTTTTTTACAAACGACCATACGCTTCATAAAATATTGGAACAAATGCTAGACTCAGAGTTTTGTGATTTTGCTGGAAGAGAATTGGACGATTTTGGAAAGCTTGTTGCTGGTGAGATTGATGAACGCGCAAAGCACTCTGACCGAGAAGGTAAACCTCGTTTGGAGCGTTACAACAAATTCGGTGAAGAGGTATCAGAAGTTTGGGTGAATGAAGGATATAAGAAAACAATTGAACAAACTTATAACACAGGCATTGTTGGATATGTGCATAAGGAGATTCCACAATTGGGGAGAAAGGGAAACTACGTTTATAGTTTTGCGCAAGGTTATTTATTATCCCAAGCGGAACCAGGGATTTATTGTCCTGTGACTCTAACAATGGCAACAGCATATTTATTTGACCATTATGCAGATGAAGACTTGAAGGCAAAATTTCTCCCACATGTTTGTTCAACAGGAGATGTGAAACTGTACGAAGGAGCTACTTTTTTAACGGAACGTCAAGGTGGTTCAGACGTTGGTGCCAACATTGTAGAGGCGCGTTTCGATGGAAAAAATTATCGTCTATATGGTGAAAAGTACTTTGCATCGAATGCAGGAATGTGCGGGGTCGCAATGGTATTAGCTCGTATACCTGGTTCCTCGTCCGGTACGAGAGGATTAACCCTATTTGCTGTTCCATGGCGAAATGACGATGGTTCTGTAAATGGTTTGCGAATTCGTAGATTAAAAGATAAGTTAGGTGTTCGTGCTGTTCCAGCTGGAGAGGTAGAATTCGATGGGGCAGTCGGCTATGTCGTGGGTGATCCGAATAAAGGAATTTATTATATGCTGGAAGCTTTAAATCTTTCAAGAATTTGTAATGCGATTGCTTCTGTCGGGATTATGCGTAGAGCTTATTCGGAAGCAAAACATTATCTTTCAAACAGAGAAGCCTTTGGAGAGGTATTAACTAATTATCCGATGATTCAAGATTCACTTGCAAAGTTTGCAGCAAAAGTTCATGTGGAAGTAGCTACAACCTTTGATTTAATTCAATTGTATGATGTCGTAACAAGCGGTAATGGTTCGGAAAGGGACATCATTTTGAATCGTTTAAATATCGCCATTATAAAAAAAGAAACGGCTGAACAGGCGGTAAAATATGCGAGCGAGGCGATAGAACTCCATGGGGGCAATGGTTATATTGAAGATTTTGTAACACCAAGGCTGCTAAGGGATGCGCAGGTATTAACCGTTTGGGAGGGGACAGCAAACATCCTAGCACTCGAGGTCATCCGTCTATTCAAAAAATTTAGAGCGCATGAACTGTTTGTAACCGAAATGAATAATCGTTTATCACGAATAAAAAACAATTCACTTAAAGTCATTGTGCAGGAGAAATTAATGGAATTGGAAGAACAGCTGAAAATATTTGTTTCTTTGGATGATGCTATACAAAGCTTTGAAGGTAAAAAAATAGCAGAAAAGTTGGCATTAATGTATGAGAGTGTTGTGTCAGTAGAGTGGGCTGATAAATATGGTGGAAAATACGAAAAGCTTGCAGAAATATTTTTGGAGGGCAGTTGGGGACTTCGAAAATTAGGAGATCCGATGAAAACAGTCGAATACTTTTCAGATATTGTATAGGTAAGTTCATATAAAAATTTTATAGATTCAATGGAAACGCACAAAGTAATAAACTTACTTGTGCGTTTTTATTTGTCATAAATGATGATTTGATGGTTAATTATTACAAAATTTTAAAAACTTTATAATTCCGATAAAAAAACCTTGAAATACCTATTGACGAATAAATAATCAGAAAGTAAAATCAATTCAAATAGTTAACCGACTTTTCTTAGCGAAAAAGTAGGTATTAACGAATTCGGATTGAAAATTTATCTCAGGACGAGAAGAGGAGGATCTGACGTTATGAAGGATCTGTTCATAAAAACCGAGCAACAAAGAGAATGGCTAGAAAAATTATCAACACTTGAAGAACCATTTAAAGGGAATGCACAGCAAATTGATAAAGAATCAAGCTTCCCAAGTGAGCATATTCAAGCGTTACGAAAAATTGGTTATACGAAAATTACATTGCCAAAAGAACTAGGTGGAGAAGGCTTAAGTTTATATGAAACAATTTCATTACAGGAAACACTAGGGAGCTACGATGGTAGCACGGCATTGGCGATAGCTTGGACATTACTTACGGTTGGAGAATTGTTCGAAAATAAATATTGGGATTCGTCAAAATTAGAGGCATTTGCAAAAGAGGTAGAGCAAGGTGCCATTATTAATCGTGCGGTAAGTGAAGTGGCTACTGGAAGCCCAATTCGTGGTGGTCGTCCGGGAACACAGGCGGTACGTGAAGGGAATAAATGGGTGATTAATGGACGGAAAAGCTACACAACTGGATCACCTGAACTTGATTACTTCTTAACATCTGCATGGATTGAAGAAAAAGAAAAGGTTGGTTTTTTCTTAATTCATAAAGATACTCCTGGTTTATCTATCGATGAAACATGGGATGTTATCGCGATGCGTGGAACAGGAAGTCACGACTTATTGCTTAACAATGTAGCAGTTGATGAATCAGATTTAGTAGAGCTTCCAACATACAACACTGGGTTTAAATTGAATGGATGGTTACTTCTAATCCCTGCAACGTATTTAGGTATTGCTCAAGCAGCACGTGACTATGCACTTCGATTTGCTAACACGCATTCACCAAACAGTATTAAAGGAACGATTGCAACATTACCAAATGTTCAAAGCTATCTTGGGGAAATCGAATTAGAGCTTGCAACAGCCAGATTTGCACTTTATGGCGCAGCACAAAGCTATCAAGATTCAATACGAAAAGAAGCTGAAGGCCATACGCTAACAGAGGATGAAGGAATCGTTATCGTAAATGCAGTAAATACAGCAAAACATGTCGTGACAAATGCGGCAATAAAGGTTGTTGATAAAGCGATGCGCGTTGTTGGTGCAAAAAGCTTACAGCGTTCAAATCCGCTTCAACGCTATTATCGTGATGTTCGTGCAGGACTTCACAATCCACCAATGGATGATATTACAATTAAAAAATTAGCGGAATTTGCATTAAAACAAGATGAAACAAAAAAGGAGAATGAATATGAAGTTCAATAAATTATTAAAATTTGCTGTAGTTGGATTTGCTTCGATATCCATTTTAGCTGCATGTGGTAGTGGCGGTAGCGAACAATCTTCAGGTACAGCTGCAGAAGGTGGTAGCGAAGTTCGTATAGTAAAAGTTGCTTACGACCAAGCTGGTAAACCAATGACTTATATTGACGAAAACGGAAATCCAACAGGCTATGATGTAGAAGTAATGAAATTAGTTGACGAACTTTTACCAGAGTATCAATTTGATTACGTTGGAACAACAAGTGATGACTTATTAATTGGTGTTGAACAAGGGAAATATCATGTTGGTGTTAAAAATGCCTTCTGGACAGAAGAGCGTACGCAAAAATTCCTATACCCAGAAGAATTTTTAGGATTAAGTAGTGCAGGGCTTGTATTAAAGAAAGAAAATGAAAACATTAAAAACTTAAGCGACTTTGCATCTGCAGGTATGACTCTTGCTCCAATTGCTGCAAACAATGCTCAATATACAGTAATTGCTGAATACAACGAAGCAAACCCAGATAATCCGGTAAAGCTTCAAGCTGGTGAAGAGTTTACAGTAGACGTTGTTCAATGGGTAAACGAAGGTCGTGTCGATGGTGGGGTTATTATCGAAGGCGCATTTAAAGGTCAGGTATTGGAAGAGAACGGTCCATACTACAACTTAAAAGATGAAGTAGTTTACAATGAATTCGCAGTAATTAAAACATGGCCATTATTCAACAAAAATGAAGTGGAATTTGCTAAAGCTTACGATGAAGCTATTAAACAATTAAAAGAAACAGATAAACTACGCGAGTTAAGTATCGAATTTTATGGTAAAGATTTATTCGAAGTGTTAGACCAAGTAGAACGATAATTAAATAGCGTAAGGGCTGCCAGCAGTCAGTTGCTAGGGAGCCCTTTCTATATCTATGATAGGTTTGTCCAACTGTTAAATTTAATAAAATGGGAAAAGACAAATATTATTGCTTTTACTTTTAGTCCAACAATGTTTTGAAATGAAAAGTATAGAGTTGACTATAATTCTAGTAATAGCTTGATTTTGGGTAAGGAAAGTGGTGAAGTTAGGTGGAAAAATATTTCGATATAAATTACCTGTGGACGGCGCTTCCACAGCTATTACCTTATCTTTGGATTACATTATTCGTTGCTGCTTTAGCCGTTATTTTTGGTAGTTTATTAGGTTTAGTGATTGCTGTTTTTAAATTATCGAAAAATCGATTTTTACGTTTTCTTGCAAATAGCTATATTACGATAATGCGCTGTACGCCTTCAATAGTATTGCTTTTTCTTGTATATTATGGGATTCCCGCTTTTGCAGACTACTTCTTTGGCATCTATTTACAAGATGTACATACAGGGGTATTTGTCGTCATAACATTCAGCTTGCAGTTTGCTGCGATGATGGCTGAAGTTATCCGTTCAGCTTATTTAGCGGTTGATAAAGGTCAATACGAGGCTGCGGTAAGTGTTGGATTGACGCCATTCCAAGCAATGAGAAGAATTCTTTTCCCGCAGGCTGTTGTAATCGCGTTGCCGAACTTCGGTAACGGGTTAATCTCTGTCTTACAAGAGGGTGCACTTGCTTATACAATCGGATTTATTGATATCGTTGGAAAAGCAAATTTAATTATCGCAAATAATTACAATACACATGCTTTAGAAATATACATCGCGCTAGCTGTATTCTATTGGGTGCTTTCAATCGCAATTGAGAAGTTCTTTACAAAGCTTGAAAAAGTGTTCAGTAAAGGGCAACGTTCATTAAAGACTAGTTAGGGAGGCGAAAAAAGATGAACTCAAGCTTTATCAATATGGGATTTTTAATTGATACATTTTTTGTTGCATTGAGCGGTGTTCCTGTTGCGCTTCTTGTAACAGTCGTAGCAATGGCAATTGCAGTGCCCATCGGTTTTTTCCTTGCCTTAACGAGAATAAATGAAATACCTATATTAAATGGTTTTACAAAGGTTTATGTGTCGTTTGTAAGAGGGACGCCAATTATTATTCAAATTTTTGTTTTATATAGTATTATTCCACTTATCCTTGCAGGGATCTTTGAAAAATATAATATTGATTTTCCTATCTATGAGGTAAATCCATTGTGGTATGCATTTATTATTTTTTCTTTCAATACTGCTGCTATTTTAGTAGAAGTATTTCGTTCTGCCTTGAAAACCGTTAGTGCTGGGCAATTAGAAGCGGCGCATGTTGTTGGGTTAACAACTGCGCAAGCTTATCGTCGTATTATTATTCCGCAAATGCTTGTATCTGCAATGCCAAACTTATGTAATGCGACGATTAATCTAATAAAAGCAACATCCCTTGGATATGCGATTTCATTACAAGAAATTACATTAAAAGCAAAGGTGGAGGCAAATGTCGGATACAACTATTTAGAAGCATATATTGATATTTTTATCGTTTATTTGATTTTATGTATTACGGTTGAATATTTATTTAAAGTAGCTGAAAAACGATTAAGTCGCTATAAAGCGCCGGTAACTGCGTAAGGAGGGGTAATAATGTTAGAAATAAAAAATGTTCATAAATCTTTTGGGAAAAACGAAATATTAAAAGGGGTAGATCTCAACATAGATAAAGGTGATGTAGTTGTTATTTTGGGGCCTAGTGGTTCTGGTAAAACGACACTTCTACGTTGCATTAACTTTTTAGAAAGAGCGGATGAAGGGACAGCGAGATTTGGAGATTTATCTGTAGATCTACATTCTGCATCAAAAAAAGAAGTTTTAGAGGTTCGTAAAAAAACAGCTTTTGTATTCCAAAATTATAATTTATTTAATAATAAAACGGCTATCGAAAATGTAGCGGAAGGGTTGTTGATTGGACGAAAAGTTCCAAAGGATGAAGCGTTTAAAACTGCTAGAGAAGCCCTGGATAAAGTGGGTTTATCAGATAAATATGATTCCTACCCAAGTCAATTGTCAGGTGGTCAACAACAACGGGTGGGCATTGCTCGCGCTGTTGCGTTAAATCCAGATGTGATTTTATTTGATGAGCCAACTTCTGCCCTTGACCCAGAGCTTGTAGGAGAAGTGTTGGAGGTAATGAAGGAAATCGCTCGTGAAGGAACGACAATGCTTGTGGTAACACATGAAATGGGCTTTGCAAAGGACGTGGCAAAAAAGGTGATTTTCATGGATGGTGGGAACATCGTAGAAGAAGGTACACCTCATGAAATTTTTGTCACGCCAAAAGAAGAACGTACTCGTCGTTTCTTACGCCGTGTACTTCCCGGCGAATATGATTTTGAGATATAGAATTTGACGAATGAACCAGTCCAGTAAGTGGGCTGGTTTTTGTTTGCCAATAGTAGGGGGCGGTGAAGCGAGAATGTACCGCGAGTATTTAGTTCAAAACCGCGAGTATTTGATCCGAAAGCGCGAGTATTTCACGTAAATCGTCGTTTACTTCAGTGAAAAGTAAGTATATTCAACCATCCATTAGTTTTTCTGAAGCTCCGAGCCTAAGTACTAGCATTACTCCAATGAAAACTCACCCAATAGCACCATATTAGAATATACGTTATAATAACGTTAATTTTTTAGTTCGTTAAACGAAAGAGCTATATCAAAAGTTTAGAGGTAAATCTATGAAAAAAATGATTATTGCTTATTTCTCCTCTATAATCGTACTACTTATTAGCATTTGGCTAGGAGTTTCCATTGGAGCTGTTGATATTCCCGTTTCGGCTTTATGGGATGAAGCTGCCAATCCAAATACATATGCAATTTTATGGAGTATTCGAATGCCGAGGGTAATTTTAGCAGGGTTAGTTGGAGCTTCACTTGCCATTGCAGGTGCTGCATTTCAGGGGCTACTTAAAAATCCATTGGCAGATCCTTATACTTTAGGTGTTTCCTCAGGAGCGTCAGTTGGAGCAGTTGCGACCATCTTCTTTGGAATCACAATTTTCGGATCACTTACATTGCCAATTTTCGGAATGATTTTTGCCATCATTACAATGTTTGTCGTGCTAACATTTGCTCGACTTGTGGATCGCTCTATGAAAATGGAGACGCTTATTTTAACAGGGGTTATATTTAGTTCATTTTTAGGCTCGTGTATATCTCTTATGATCTCCCTTACTGGTGAACAGCTGAGAGAAGTGATTGGTTGGCTACTTGGGAGTGTCTCGATGCGCGGATGGCCATATGTGACGATGATTTTGCCATTTGTTATCATTGGCTCTATCATTTTATGGTTCTATCGTAGGGAATTAAATGCCATGATGTACGGAGATGAGCGTGCGCACTCATTAGGTGTTAATGTGAAGCGTAGCAAGTTTGCGGTACTTATCGTAGGATCAATGCTTACAGGTGCTGCTGTTGCTGTATCTGGGACAATCGGATTTGTTGGACTTGTTGTGCCGCATATGACAAGGATGCTTTGGGGAACAGATCATCGACATTTGTTAACGTTATCCTTTTTAAACGGTGCATCTTTATTAATCATCTGTGACCTTGTATCTAGAACAATTATAAGTCCATCCGAATTTCCGATAGGAGTTATTACGGCCTTTATTGGCGCTCCGGTTTTTGCATATATATTCTACAAACAAAGAAGAGGCAAGGGGGGAGCATAGTTGCTAAAAGTAGAAAATTTAACAGGTGGCTATAGTTCAACTCCAATTATTAAAGATGTTTCATTTAAAGTAGAAAAAGGTACAATGCTTGGCATTCTTGGGCCAAACGGATGCGGTAAATCGACACTTCTAAAATTGATTAGTGGCATTATAACTCCTACAACGGGATCTGTATTCATTGATCAAGTTAATCAAAATCATTATTCCGCGAAAGAGTTAGCAAAGAAAATGACTGTCCTTCCACAGCTACACGGGTCATCATTTTCAAATACAGTTAGGGATACCGTATCTATCGGACGATATCCACATCAAAAAGGGTTTTTTTCTTCATGGTCAAATACAGATGAAGAAGCAGTTGTAGGTGCAATGAATCAAACGGGCGTTACGCCATTTGAACATATATTCATTGAAAATTTATCTGGTGGGGAGCGACAAAGGGTTTTCATTGCACAGGCTTTAGCTCAGAAATCTGATTTATTATTGCTGGATGAACCGACAAACCATTTGGATATCGCACATCAACAGCAGCTTTTAGATATGATAAGAAAAGAAGTTGTCGACCAAGGATTGACAGTTGTATCGGTATTTCACGATATTAATTTAGCCTCCTTGTACTGTGATCGAATTTTACTAATGGATTCTGGTGTTGTAAGAGCCTTTGGTGAGCCGCATGAAGTGTTACTAGAGGGTGATATTATGGATGTTTACCATGCAAAAGTTGCCTCTCATGCCCATCCAGTACAACCAAAACCACAAATAACATTATTACCTGAAATTCAAAATGATGGGATTAATAATAAAGTAACGATTAACAACATAAAAAAATGCAATGAGTATGTAATGTTAAAAACAGATTTTCCTTTAAGAGTATTATCTTCAGCTGTTCATAATGCAGGGCTTGGCTGGTATTCGATATTATTGAATAGAACGGTACAACAAAACTATCACATTGAGCAGGTGAAGGAAGAATATTTGCAGTATATTATGAATGAAGGATTGTCTCCAACAAACACCGTTGGGATGATGACGGCAGTTGACACACAAGACGCAGTAATAAAAAGCTATGACGCTTCTTTTGGAACTGTTTTCGTAATTGTTACAGCAGGTGTGGGAAATGCTATCGATGTTTCAAAGGCCTACACGAGAGATGATCAACAGTATATCGGAACAATAAATACATGGATTATTATTAACGGAAATTTATCTGATGAAGCCTTTGTTCAGGGGATGATGACTGCAACAGAGGCAAAAACGAAGGCACTACAACACGAAAAAGTGTATGATACAATATCAAATACGATTGCCACTGGTACACCAACGGATAGTTTGCTTATTGCAGCTACACAGCAAGGCAAGCTTATGCAATATGCGGGGCCGATAACTGAGGTAGGAAAAGTTATTGGGAGAGGTGTTTTTGAAGCAATTAGTGAAGCAATTCAAAATTCACGAAAAGGGGAATAGGAAATGAAACTGTATACAAAAACAGGGGATAAGGGTAAAACAAGTTTAATGGGTGGCCGTGTGAATAAAGATGATTTACGTGTGGAAGCATACGGTACAATTGATGAATTGAATTCATTCATTGGAAAAGCAATGACGGAATTGGATGCAAATCTATTTAAAGATATATTGGAGGATTTGGAGACAATTCAGCATGAGCTTTTTGATTGTGGGGGCGACTTAGCAAATGTGATGAAGGAAAGAAAATATAAATTGCAGGAAGCTTCGATTGAAGTATTAGAAAAAAGAATCGATGCTTTAACTGAAGAAGTACCGCCGTTAAAAAGATTTATTTTACCTGGTGGGACGCAAGCTGCTGCAACCCTTCATATTGCCAGAACAGTATGTCGCCGAGCTGAACGTCGCGTAGTAACATTAATGAATGCTGTTGAAGATGTCCCGTCAATTGTTCAAAAATATTTAAATCGCTTATCAGATTACTTCTTCGCAGTTGCTCGTGCAGTAAATTATCGATTGAACGTAAATGATGTAGAATATATCCGTAGTGGAGATGTATTTAAATAAAATAAAGCCTAAAACATCAAAGTTTGAAGTGCTCCCTGTCAAGTAGACAGTGGAAATAATTAAAATTAAGTTATGCGGCCTTAATCCTGTATTCCATAGGGCTAAGGCCGTTTCATTTTTCTTGATAACGGTTGTAATTATAAAATTTTATGTATTCTTCATTCAACTCGTCTAAGGTTAAATATTTATGTTGTATTTTGCAAGATAAAAGTGCAGAGAATTGCAACGAAAAATACAGAGTGTTGCCACCCAATATTTTCACTATTTTCTCGACAATGCGTTGGCTAAACGAAAGCTCTGCCCCGTATATGAAATGATATAGGGATGGTGAATCAAGCGATCCACTAAAGCAGCCGTTAAACGTGAATCTGAGAAAATACGATTCCACTGACTGAATTCTAAATTAGACGTAATAATTAAGCTTTTTTGTTCGTAACACTCTGATATAATTTGAAACAATAATTTTGCTCCTTCTTCCCCAAAAGGAAGATAACCCATTTCATCTAAAATCATCATATCCACTTTCTTTCTCTAACTTGCTACGAAACTGCTTTAATTTCCCCATCATAAGTGCTTGCTCTAATTCTTCAACTAAATGCGATATACCCGAAGGGAAGCATATCACAATTAGAGGTGCAGTTTTTCTATGGGTAAAAGAATTAGAAAAGTATATTGAGTACTCTAATACCAAACGAATTAAGACAAAATTAAAAGGCATGAGTCCAGTACAATACCGAACTCATCAACAATCTGCCTAATGAATTAACCGTGTCTAACTTTTAGGGATCACTTCACAAATAACGGGGTTTTTATTAAGATGAATTTGTAAAATTTACAATTATATTGAAATAAAAAACCCTAGTACCATGATTTTTTATAATCGTTGGTCTAGAGATTTTAATATAACCAAAAGGAGTTGAAATAAAAGATATTTTATCTATTCAATTTGAATAGGCTACCATAATTATATATAAGGAGTTAAAATTATGTTGAGTAGAAAATTATATTCTGCAGTTCTAACAGCTATTCTTTGTTATTTTGTAGTACCCTTAGTTATATGTATTTTCTAATAACCCTATAGATAACTATTTTGCTATTGGTTTTGTGGTAAGTATAACAACTGTCCCTGCTCTTTTTATAGGGGGAGTAACTTTTTCAATTCTCATAGAGTTATTTAGTAAAAGTAATCATTTTTTAATCACTTATATCAAACATTTAGCATGTGGAATACTAATAGCAGGAGTTTATTCTCTAATGGGAATCACATTTAACTTGCTACATTACTCAACTATAGCATTTATTTATGTAACGATTTTCTTTATAATTGACTTATTAGTTAAGTACTTGGAAAGTAAACATATTGAATAATAAAAATAACAGCCCCTTTACACATTAAAATATGGTTAAGGGGCTGTATACTTCATGGATGACTTACGTGGGGCTGTAGTTGAATTACGTACTTCAACAATTGGGCGCGTTTAGGTACTGCACCCCAAAAGTTAGTTTTTTACTCTAACTTTTGGGGTGCAGATCATTCTTTAATAAGAAATATGTCTTTATTCATGAAAAGTGCCATATTTTGGAATAACATCTAAAAGGATTCTGGATATTTAAGTTGAAATTTTAACTGAGATAGTGAAATAGCACTCTTAAAGGAACGGGCTTGTTTAGGAAAGGGGAAGATGATAAATGGAAATTACAGAGCAGTTAGATATGGTGCAATTTGAAAGCGGTGAAACAATCGTGTTTAGTAGCTTTCTCACGGGCAATCAGTGTTTTTGCAATCTTTGAAACGACACCGCACTTCTGAAATTGGTAGCGCTTGAACCATTCTTTTAATCGTCGTTTTGCTTGTGTCATTGTAATTGCTTTCAAAACATATCTCATGTGATTTAACGCTTGATAAATGCGCTTCGTATGAAAATCTTCTTTCTTCCATTCAGCCACAAACCCACGTTCTTCAGCTGTTAATTCTTCTGACTTCCGTGCTAAGCAGCGGTCTATAAAACGTGATTTATGATGCTTTTTCGCTTCATCTAAATACCGTCTACGTCTTTGCTGAGCATCCGTGAAAAATTGGACGAGGTGAAAACGATCTAGCACGTGAATAGCGAATGGAAATACAGTTTGAATTGCATAGGCCATTGCCGGTGCCAAATCACTCACGACTGCACGAATAGTACCCGTTATTTTTTGTAAAACAGACGTAATTGCTTCTTGATTTCGGTGTGGGAGAATAGCCAAAATGCGCCCTGTTTTCGTATTTAACACGCTTGTCGCGTAGTTGTGTCCTTTGCGAAGGGCAAATTCATCAACACAAATCTGTTTCGCTGATTCTTCTACTAATTGGTCCGGTGCATACAAGTAAAACCAACGTTCCACGGTTGTATAAGGGAGATGATATTCACACGAAACATCCTTAATGGAGCGACCCTGACACCGCTTGATAATTTGCATACGAAATGCCTCTGTCGAGGAACGAACAAGTCCTAATCCATAGTTGTAGGAGAAAGTGAATCCACAGTTTTTACAACGTTGACGAGGCACAAAAAGCTCAATCCATAACATACCGATATTCCATGCATAGCCGTGGCGAAAACGAGCTTGGTCTGATCATGCCGGACGGTATGACCTTGGCAAATCGGGCACATGATTGTTTGTGGGCACACTTCTACCGGAAAGACGTTCGGCTCTTCTTCAGTTGGTAGAGAAATTGTAAAAAAGGAGGGTAAAGGTAAATTTAATTTGATAAACTGTGTGTACAAAGCGAAAACTCCAATCGTGTTTTGTCTAGGCAACAATTACGATACACGAGTTTTCGCTTTTATTCTATAACAAAATGTAAAATAATTGAATATTTGATAGATAAACCCCAAGTTATGGTGATTAACCGTAAAATGGAAAAAATGTAAATTAATATTGAAATCTTCTAAATCATAAATTATATTAAGTATAAGCACTTAAAAACTTAAAAAGGAGGCATAAAATGGTAAATAAGAAAAGCTTAATTATTAAGGTGCTTACAGTTACTTCTATGTTGTTCGGTGTATTAATATTTTTAATAATTACAAGTAATAAACCTTTAGAAGAAGTTAATAAAGGTAGTGATAATGACCAAGAATTGAGTTCCTCAGAATTAATTATTCCTACCAAAGAATATATTTTAAAAAATGGTTTCCCGAAAAATGAAAAAGGGGAAACATATGGACCAGATATGGGAAACTTAATTCTTGATGAACCTGTCTTATCGCTAACAGAAGGTGAGAATGGAGTATTAGGTTATATTTATCGACCTAAAGGTATATCTTCGCCAAGTGAGTTAGAGGAGTATAATAAATCACGTGAAAAATCGACTCCTTTATATTTGCAAGATGGCGAAACAGTAATTGGTACATATTATTTTAATTAAGGGGTAATATTGTGAAAAAAGTAAAAGAATTTAAACTAATAACTGCATCATTATTCGCTGTAATTTTAATATTTTCATATTTTAGTATGAATGCTTTTGCAGCATCTGCATCCAGTACAAAGAAATCTGTAACTATTAATGGTGTTTCATATTCGTATTGGTCCACTGTAGAAACTAATTCATTACAAACTACCGGATTTGGCGTTATCTCAACTGTATCTGGGAATAATGTTCCAACAGGATACATGGGTGTAGAATCAAATCTTTATAATTCTGCTGGAACTCGTGTAGATGGTGGTGCATTTTACTATAATTCGATACCAGCTGCAGGAATAAAAGATGGTTCAGCAATAACTAATAAAAGTGGAACTTATTATTCAAAAGCTAGAATGCAATTTTACAATGGTAATGGATATAGTACGTACACAAGTTATGCATCACCTAAAGTCCAATTTTCATTAGCGTCTATTCCTGTGATTCCAGATAAAGCTTATGAAGTTAATGAAAATGGTTTATCTTATGGATCAGATTTTTATTCAGAGTCACAAGAAGATAGTCCAGACCTTATACGAGTGATTGGAAAAAATGGTATTGAAGGTTACGTTTATTCTAAGAATATTAATCTAAACTTTAATAATCTTTCTGAAGTGTTAGATCACATTAATTCTGGTCAATCAAATTATACAATACCAGTTTATAAAGTAGACGGAACTACAGTTGTGGATACTTTTGAAATTACTAGAAACGAAGGTAATATTGAATATATTCAAGATAGCGAGAAATAGTAATATATTTGTAGATAAGATATCAGGCTTTTATGAATGCATTCCAGATTATAAGAGTAAGTAAAAATACAAAAATAAATACTCATTAAGTAATTTGCTATTGTAAAATATTATATTTAAAGAACGGACACTATCCTTGAGGATAGCGTCATTTTTATTTTAAGGAAATTTTCAAAAATGGAAATTTCTAAATGAAGGACATAGTATATGCTCTTCTAAAAATGAGTAGAGAAGAATTATAACTAGAGGGGGAGCATTAATGAAGAAAACTATAATTGGCGGAATTATTACAGCAATCTCTAAAGAAATAGCAGTAAATATTTTAAATGATTTAGAAGGAACCGATATCACGGTAAGTCAAATACAAGCAGGATTTAATGCAGGGGTTGAAGGTAAAAAAATAACAAATAATATTCGTGCATTTTCTAGCTATAGTCCTGAATTCAAATCAACATATATGGATATCTATATCATGAAATAATGATTATTAAAATGATGGATGCTCTAAATATCAGAGTCATCCATCATTTTTTATTTGTTAAGCAAGGAGGGCACAATCTCTTAAATGAATTTTTTACCTACCCAATGAGCGAAAAGTAATACAGGGACAATTAGAATACTTAAAGGCAAGGAAATCCATATCGTTTGCCAACTAATAATTTCATAATGAAGCATCGCAGGAAATAAATATAAACTATAAGGAATGATAATGATAACAGAAGTAATGGCTCCGGGTGTAATTGAACGAAGAAGAATAGATTGACCGATATGAGTAAAAGCATGTAAAAAGAATACGAGTTGCACAGTTGTAAATAAATAAATATCACCAAAAGGTTCGCCTAGTACATAACGACTTGCAAGAATCGTTGAAATACTAACGAACAGGAAGACTACTAGAACGGCGACAGTAAATTGAGCTGTTGTCATTGAAAACTGTTTAACAATTTGCTCCGCCATTTTTTTAGGCAAAAGCGTGAATATCTTTGATTTATTTCGAGCTAACCATTTTTCCACCATAATAATCTCTTCAAAATCATGAAAAATAAATAAAATTGGAAATAGCCAAATTAACGTTAATAAATAACCCCAATGCTCCATAAACGTGCTCCTTTATTTTGATTTAAACAGACCACAACAATAATGTTCCTATATTTACCATAACTTTTCAATCGAAATTGTGAAAGTATCGTAATTCAAACATTTCGGAAATTTCAAACTACTTATTGACTGAATGCTCATTCATCTCTTAGAATAAAAGTATAGATATACGTTTCGTAGTGGATGGAAAACTAGCATTATATTTAAGTCTAATAGGGGTAATAAATAGCCAATTATATTGGGGAGACAAGAGAGGGAGACAAGATGAGTCCTTTATTAATTGCAAACTGGGTATTCTTCATTTTAGTAGTGTTTTATGCTTTAGGATTATTTATCTATTTATTAAAGACAAGATATGAATATGTAAAGCTAGGAAAAAAAGAAGAATTCAATGACAGTGTCAAAGAGCGACTTGAAAAAATTTGGGTTAATGTTTTTGGACAAAAGAAATTATTAAAAGATCCTAAGAGTGGTCTTATTCATGTATTTTTCTTCTATGGTTTTATATTAGTTCAATTTGGTGCGATCGATTTCATTTGGAAAGGACTAGCACCTGGTTCTCATTTGCCGCTAGGGCCACTCTATGAAGTGTTTACTTTATTTGAGGAGTTCGTAGCCGCAATAATTTTATTTGCTGTTTGTTGGGCATTTTACCGACGTTATATTGAAAAGCTTGTTCGTTTAAAACGCGGATGGAAAAATGGACTAGTGTTAATTTTTATTGGCGGTTTAATGGTATCGACATTAGTTGGCAACGCAATGAGCATGATTTGGCAAGGACATGGCTTTACAGGAAGTGAACCAATTGCTTCGAGTATCGCAGCGGTATTTGGATTCTTACCTCCAACAGCTGCTGCGGTAGTCTTTTATGCTATGTGGTGGGTTCATTTACTTATCTTATTAACATTCTTAGTATATGTTCCACAGTCGAAGCACTTCCACTTAATCGCAGGTCCAGTCAATGTTTATTTTCATCGACTTGATCGTGCTGGTACACTCCGTCCGATTAACTTTGAAGCGATGGAGGAAATGGAAGACGAAGAAGAAATGCCATCTTTTGGTGTTGGTAAAATTCAAGATTTCACTCAAAAGCAATTAATAGATTTATATGCTTGTGTTGAATGTGGGCGTTGTACAAACATGTGTCCAGCTACTGGAACAGGGAAAATGCTTTCACCAATGGATTTAATCGTCAAATTACGAGACCACCTTACGAATACTGGGGCAGTGGTGACAAAGAAAAAACCTTGGGTACCTGCTTCATTCTTTAGAAATACAAATGGCAATCAACTTGCTATGGCAGCAGGAGCAGAAGGTGCAATAATTGAGGATATTTACAGTCCATCTTTAATCGGAGATGTTATTACGGAAGAAGAGATTTGGGCATGTACAACTTGCCGTAACTGTGAAGATCAATGCCCTGTAATGAATGAGCATGTTGATAAAATTATTGATCTTCGTCGTTACTTAACAATGACAGAAGGAAAAGTAAACTCTGACGCACAACGCGCTATGAATAATATTGAACGTCAAGGAAATCCTTGGGGACTTAATCGTAAAGAAAAGGAAAACTGGCGTGATCTTGATCCAACAGTCACTATTCCAACAGTGAAAGAAGCAAATAAATCTGGAGAAGGCTTTGAATATTTATTCTGGGTTGGCTCAATGGGTGCATTTGATAGTCGTTCACAAAAAATTGCATTATCCTTTGCTCGATTATTGAATGAGGCAGGCGTGAAGTTTGCAATTTTAGGTAATAAGGAAAAGAACTCTGGGGATACGCCAAGACGTTTAGGAAATGAATTCTTATTCCAAGAACTTGCTACTGCAAACATCGATGAGTTTGAAAAAAACGATGTAAAGAAAATCGTCACAATCGATCCGCATGCATACAATATATTTAAAAATGAATACAAAGATTTCGGTTGGGAAGGCGAAGTTTACCATCACACAGAGTTATTGTATGACTTAGTGGAACAAGATAAATTAACGTTAAACCATCGTGTGGAAGAAACAATCGTATTCCATGATTCATGTTACTTAGGTCGATATAACGACGTTTATGATCCGCCACGTGAAATTTTAAGATCCATTCCAGGTGTGAAGTTAGTAGAAATGGAACGTAACCGTGAAACAGCAATGTGCTGTGGAGCAGGTGGAGGATTAATGTGGATGGAAGAGCATGTTGGTAATCGAATTAACGTCGCTCGTACTGAACAAGCATTAGCGACAAACGCATCGGTCATTTCTTCAGGCTGTCCATACTGCTTAACAATGCTTTCTGACGGTACAAAGGCAAAAGAAGTAGAAGATAAAGTAGGCACATACGATGTTGTAGAATTACTAGAACGCTCCGTCTTTGGAGAGCAATTGAATAAGTTGGAAGAAGCTGTGATGTAAGTAACCATTTTGAAGTGAGTAAATTAGCAATAATCTTCATTCTTTACGATCAAAGTCATCTAAGTAAAAATGGGAGTTCTAAAACACTCCCATTTTTCATAAATATTATCCGAGCGAGCGTTCAGTCAATTGAGCGTCTGAACACGTAGCGGTGAGACGCTCAATTTGCGACGAGGATAGCGAAGCGACGCAGGAGCAAATTGGTATAAAACTGAAATTGAGTCATCGAATTTGCGACGAGGATGGTGCCATCTGTGATGTGACCACCGCAGTAGCACATGGTTTTGACTCAACTGAAATTGAGTCATTTTGTTTGCGACGAGGAACCACTGCAACGCAAGAGCGTACAAAATTTTATCTATAACTCTATGAATCCAGAAAATCGTTTACTAGTTTAAACAAATAATATAGGGGTGGAAAAATGAACAAAACAGTTATTTTAGATGGGGCAAGAACTGCTTTTGGAAAATTTGGTGGTGCATTATCGGCACTATCAGCAAGTGATTTAGGTGGTATTGCCATCAAAGGTGCATTAGAAAAAGCAAAGGTAAAACCTGAGGAAGTAAATGAAGTAATGATGGGTACTGTCTTACAAGGGGGACAGGGACAGATTCCTTCACGCCAAGCAGCTTCCAAAGCTGGTATTCCATTTAACGTGAAAACAGAAACGATTAACAAAGTATGCGCATCCGGTATGCGAAGTGTTACGTTAGCAGATCAATTAATTCGCCTAGGGGAAGAGGAAGTTATCGTTGCAGGTGGCATGGAATCGATGTCAAATGCCCCTTACTATTTACCAAAAGGACGTTGGGGTCTTCGAATGGGTGACGCAACATTAATCGATGGCATGGTATATGATGGACTATCCTGTGCATTCCATCCAAACAATGTTCATATGGGAACTTATGGCAATAGCACAGCGAGCGAGTTCCAATTAACAAGAGAGCAACAAGATAGCTGGGCATTGCGAAGTCATACATTAGCACTACAAGCGATGGAATCTGGAAAATTTGCAGAAGAAATAGTGCCTGTTGAATTGAAAGGACGTAAAGGAGATATCACACTAGTTGAAACAGATGAAGCGCCTAGAAAAGACTCTTCTTTGGAAGCGTTATCAAAACTTAGACCAGCCTTCGATAAAGAAGGAACGGTTACAGCAGGGAATGCCCCTGGTGTAAATGACGGAGCATGCGCAATGGTTCTAATGAGCGAGGAAAAAGCTGAAAGAGAAGGTCGTACACCACTTGCTACAATAGTTGCTCACGCAGAAGTAGGTGTGGACCCTAAGGACTTCCCACAAACGCCAGGGCTAGTCATTAACGAAATATTAAAGAAAACAGGTAAATCTATCGAAGAAATCGATTTAATTGAAATTAACGAAGCATTTGCAGCTGTTGCATTAGTAAGTAATCAAATTGCAGGGATTGACCCTGAAAAAGTAAATGTCAATGGTGGTGCAGTTGCTTTAGGCCATCCAATAGGCGCATCAGGTGCAAGAATTATTTTAACGTTAGCTTATGAATTAAAACGTCGAGGTGGTGGCATTGGCATTGCCGCTATTTGTTCGGGTGGCGGTCAAGGGGATGCCATTATGATTGAAGTACCTAAACAATAATAGATTCACAAGCAATCCTTTCACTAATCGTTTCTTAAAATACTCTGTTTATCACGACTTCAAAGTTTTCTGATGAGGAAGAGAATGATCCCTTCCTTTCGTTCGGAACCTTATGCAGTTTTATTTAACAGTGCAATTAAAATATGGGAGGTAAACGATATGGCAATTCAAAAAGTAATGGTAATCGGTGCTGGACAAATGGGATCAGGCATTGCGCAAGTATGTGCTCAAGCAGGATATGAAGTCATCTTAAATGATATTAAACAAGAGTTTCTAGATCGTGGACTAAATGGCATTACTAAAAATTTAGGTCGTGATGTGGAGAAGGGTCGTAAAACAGAAGAAGAGAAATCGTTAATTTTAAGTCGTATTACCCAATCTCTTGAAACAAAAGATGCCTTTGATGTGGATATTGTCATTGAAGCTGCAACGGAGAATATGGATATTAAACAATCCATCTTTAGAGAAATTGATGCCATTGCACCAATGCATGCAATACTTGCTACTAATACATCTTCCTTACCAATTACTGAAATTGCAGCAGTAACAGAACGCCCTGAGCAAGTAATTGGAATGCATTTTATGAATCCCGTTCCGGTTATGAAGCTAGTAGAAATTATTCGAGGTCTTGCAACAACTGATGAAGTATATAAAGCAGTTGAAGAGATGACAACTTCTTTAGGAAAAACACCAGTTGAAGTAAATGATTTCCCTGGATTTATATCAAATCGAATTTTATTGCCAATGATTAATGAGGCGATTTATGCATTGTATGAAGGGGTTGCAACAAAAGAAGCAATTGATGATGTTATGAAGCTTGGAATGAATCACCCAATGGGACCACTAACGTTAGCTGATTTCATTGGTTTAGATACTTGCTTATACATTATGGAAATTCTTCATGAAGGATTAGGAGATAGTAAATATCGTCCGTGCCCGTTGCTTCGGAAGTATGTGGCGGCTGGTTGGTTGGGTCGAAAATCAGGTCGAGGCTTCTACGTCTATGACATCTAGGGAGTGACTCTGTATGGATTTGCAAATGACGAAAGAGCAAATCATGGTTCGAGATATGATCCGGGATTTTGCTCAGTCGGAAATTACACCATTTATTGAAAACATGGAGCAAGGTGAGTTTCCGACACCTATCCTAAAAAAAATGGGAGATCTCGGGCTAATGGGGATGACTACACCAGAAAACTTAGGTGGAGCAGGAATGGATTTCACTTCCTATATCTTAGCAATTAATGAACTTTCAAAAGTAAGCGCTGTCGTAGCTGTTATTTTATCTGTTCATACATCTGTCGGGACAAATCCGATTCTATATTTCGGTAGTGAAGAGCAAAAGAAAAAATATATTCCGAAATTAGCAAGCGGTGAATTTTTAGGTGCCTTCTGTTTAACAGAACCAGGTGCTGGATCAGATGCGGCATCACTTAAAACACGTGCAGTAAAAGACGGCGACCATTATATTCTCAATGGTTCAAAGGTGTTTATTACAAATGGTGGAAAAGCGGATGTTTACATTGTATTTGCTTCTACCAACCCAGAAAAAGGTCCCCGTGGGATATCTGCATTCATCGTTGAAAAAGATACACCTGGCTTAATTATCGGGAAAAATGAAGAAAAGATGGGGCTTCACGGCTCAAAAACCGTACAGCTTACCTTTGAAAATATGAAAATCTCAGATAGTCAGTTATTAGGTGAGGAAAATCATGGGTTCAAAATTGCTATGGCTAATTTAGAGGTTGGACGTATTGGAATTGCAGCACAAGCTCTTGGGATTGCAGAAGCTGCTTTTGAAGCAGCTGTTGACTATGCAAAGGGGCGAATTCAGTTTGGTAAGCCAATTGCCACTCAACAAGGAGTAGGCTTCAAACTGGCAGATATGGCAACTCAAATAGAGGCTGCTCGATTACTCGTCTATAAAGCCGCTGATTTAAAAACAAGAGGCCTATCCTGTGCGAAAGAGGCATCAATGGCAAAATTATTTGCTTCAAGAACCGCCGTTAAAGTAACGACAGAGGCGATTCAAGTGTTTGGTGGGTACGGATATACAAAGGATTATCCGGTAGAGCGATTTTTCCGTGACGCAAAAATTACTGAAATCTATGAAGGTACAAGTGAAATCCAAAAGATTGTCATTAGCAAAAATTTATATAAGTAAGTGTTTCATAAAGAAAACTACGACCAAATACCAAGCATAAGTTTTTTTAAAACTTCGAACAAAGGGTTGTATATAAAAAATTACACTGGGGGTAGGAATATGAACTTTCAATTATCAGAAGAACATGAACAATTACGAGAAATGATCAGAGACTTTGCACTAAATGAAGTAGCACCAACTGCTGCAGAAAGAGATGAAAACGAAGCATTCGATCGCAAAATTTGGGATAAAATGGCTGAACTCGGCTTAACAGGAATTCCGTGGCCAGAAGAATACGGGGGAGCGGGGTTCGACTACTTAGCTTATGCAATCGCAGTTGAAGAACTTTCCAGAGTTTGTGCATCAACAGGGGTAACGTTATCAGCACACACTTCATTAGCGGGTTGGCCACTTTATAAATTTGGCACAGAGGAACAAAAACAAACATACTTACGCCCAATGGCAGAAGGTAAAAAAATCGGTGCTTATTGTTTAACAGAACCAGGCTCAGGCAGTGATGCAGGTGGGATGACAACAAATGCTAGACTTGAAGGTGATGAATATGTTTTAAACGGATCGAAAATTTTCATTACCAATGGTGGAGAGGCTGAAATTTATATAGTTTTTGCAGTTACTGATCCGTCCTCAAAACATAAAGGAACAAGTGCGTTTATTGTTGAATCAAGCTTCCCAGGATTTAAAGTTGGGAAAAAAGAAAAGAAAATGGGCATTCGTTCTTCACCGACTACGGAAATTATTTTTGATAATTGTCGTGTTCCAAAAGAAAATCTACTTGGAGAAGAAGGGGAAGGCTTCATCATCGCGATGAAAACGCTAGACGGTGGTCGAAATGGAATCGCAGCACAAGCGGTAGGTATTGCTCAAGGTGCTTTAGATGCCGCTGTTGGCTATGCAAAAGAACGTGTTCAATTTGGAAAGCCAATCGTTGCAAACCAAGGTGTGTCATTTAAATTAGCAGATATGGCGACAGCGATAGAAGCTTCTAGACTTCTTACGTATCAAGCTGCTTGGTTAGAATCAAATAATTTACCATATGGGAAGGAGTCTGCAATGGCGAAATTAATGGCAGGCGACACAGCGATGTCTGTCACAACAGATGCAGTACAAATTTTTGGGGGCTATGGCTATACAAAAGAATATCCAGTCGAGCGCTATATGCGTGATGCCAAAATCACTCAAATATACGAGGGAACACAAGAGATTCAACGTCTTGTCATCTCCCGTATGATAACAAAATAAAAATGGCTCAAAAAAATAAAATTGTCGTTCAGACATCAGTAAAAGATGAAAGTCTAATTGAATTAAGAAGGCAGCAAATTATAGGTGGGGCTGTCAAACTTTTTAAAGAAAAGGGCTTTCATCGAGCGACAACGAGAGAAATCGCAAAATCGGCTGGATTTAGTATTGGGACGTTGTATGAATACATTCGCACAAAAGAAGATGTCCTCTATTTAGTATGTGATCATATTTATGATGAAGTGAAACAGCAACTAGCGGGCATTACAACTCATTCAGGAACCCTTGGAGAATTGAAGCACGCTATTAAACAATATTTTAAATTGATTGATAGTATGATAGATGAATTTACAATCATGTATCAAGAAACAAAATCGCTTTCAAAAGAAGCGATGCATTACGTATTTGAAAAGGAATTAGGGATGGTTAGCTTCTTTGAACAAATTATTAAAAACTGTATGCCATCTGGGGGGAAGGCATTAACAGATGATGAAATCTTCCTTGTAGCAAATCAAATTGTTGTTCAAGGGCAAGCTTGGGCCTTTCGTAAGTGGACACTTCAAAAACGATACACGCTAGAAGAATACACTAATGCTCAAACAAAACTATTGCTTTCAGGGATGATACATCTACAAGAAGAAGAGTAAGAAGCTCATTACACCGCTAATAAGCATATATCTATTGCTTGTCATTAGCGGTGTTTATTCATAACAGGTACTAATGATGCACGCGACATTGAATCTGTATGCAAATGTTGATTCTGACACAACTCACAAAGGAATTGCACAATGTTTACGTTAAGAAAGGGGTAAGACGTATGGTGAAATTAGAGAAAGAACAAGCAGAACTAGGGGTATATCGTCCAAAACATCATGTTCGGTTTGTAACTGCTTCGAGCTTGTTTGATGGGCATGATGTATCCGTTAATATTATGAGAAGAATTTTACAAGCAAGTGGCGCAGAGGTGATACACCTTGGTCATAACCGTTCTGTAGAAGAGGTTGTGAATACAGCAATACAGGAGGATGCACAAGGCATTGCAGTTTCATCTTATCAAGGTGGTCATATGGAATACTTTAAATATATGTATGACCTGCTCCAACAAAAGGGAGCACCCCATATTAAAATATATGGCGGTGGTGGCGGAGTAATTCTGCCACGAGAGATTAAAGAGCTCCATGAATACGGAATCGCTGGCATTTTCTCACCGGAAGATGGCATGAAATTAGGTCTTCAAGGAATGATTAATAAACAGATTGAAGGAGCAGATTTTTCAACATTAACAGGGAATTATTTGGAGCTTCTAAATGAGCTTTCGACAGAGAGACCAGAAATTGTAGCAAACTTAATTACAGCAGCTGAAATCGGTGGTTCTGAAGAAATCGCTCAGCTCATAATCGAAGCGAAAAAAATAGCACAAAAAACACCGGTTATCGGTATTACTGGTACAGGTGGTGCAGGAAAATCATCCTTAACTGATGAATTGATTCTTCGGTTCCTACGAGAGTTCCCTGATAAGAAGGTTGCTATTATTTCAGTTGATCCAACAAAGCAAAAAACGGGTGGCGCCTTACTTGGTGACCGCATACGTATGAATGCCATATTCAATGATCGGGTTTATATGCGCAGTCTTGCCACGAGAGGGTCAAGAACAGAATTATCCGACTCTATCGGCGATGTGCTAACGATTGTTAAAGCGGCAGGATATGACCTAATCATTGTTGAAACGAGTGGTATTGGTCAAGGGGATGCAGAAATTACAAAATATACAGATCTTTCAATGTATGTGATGACGAGCGAATTCGGTGCACCAACGCAGCTTGAAAAGATCGATATGATTGATTATGCAGATTTGATCGTTATAAATAAATTTGAGAAAAAAGGTTCTGAAGATGCCCTTAGACAGGTACAAAAGCAATACCAAAGATCCCACGGCTTATGGAATGAAAGCTTAGATCGTATGCCCGTTTACGGTACGATTGCAAGTCAATTTAATGATAAAGGAACGAATGCATTATTTGCTGCCCTTATTTCGAAGATAAATGAAAAGCTCCAATACAATTGGCAAACTTCCTTTGACCAGTTTGTGAAAACACAAAAACAAGACGTAATTATTCCAAATAACCGAAGATACTATTTAAGAGAAATTGCTGAAACGGTTCGCAATTACCATAAGCACGCAGCACAACAAGTAGAGCTTGCTCGAAAGCTATATCAATTAGAAGGTACGATTGAAACGGTCCGTACACAAACACCAGATGCCGATGCTTTATTAGCTTCATTGACATCATTAGCAGAAGGTGTGAAAAGCCAACTAACTCAGCAATCGATCCGCATTATCGAAAACTGGGAAAAATTAAAGGAAGCCTATTCAGGTGATGAATTTGTTACAAAAGTACGGGATAAAGAAATACGAACAATCCTAACAACAACTTCTTTATCTGGTACAAAGATTCCTAAAATTTCATTACCAAAGTTTAAAGATTATGGTGAAATTCTACGATGGGTATATGCAGAAAATGTACCTGGCGAGTTTCCATATACAGCTGGTGTATTTCCATTCAAACGTGAAGGGGAAGATCCAAAGCGCCAATTTGCAGGGGAGGGTACACCAGAACGAACAAATAAACGATTCCATTATCTATCTAAGGATGACGATGCAAAACGGCTTTCAACTGCCTTTGATTCTGTAACATTGTACGGCGAAGACCCAGATTACAGACCGGATATTTACGGAAAAGTTGGGGAGTCTGGTGTTAGTGTTTGTACGTTAGAGGATATGAAAAAGCTCTATGATGGATTCGACTTATGTGCACCTAGTACTTCCGTTTCAATGACTATTAATGGTCCAGCACCTATTATATTAGCGATGTTCCTAAATACAGCGATTGATCAGCAAGTACGCCAAAAAGAACAAGAGCTTGGTAGACCGCTTTCGTTGGATGAATTTACAGAAGTGCGGGAAAAAACATTGCAGGTTGTGCGCGGGACAGTACAGGCGGATATTTTAAAAGAAGATCAAGGACAAAATACTTGTATCTTCTCTACGGAATTTGCACTTCGTATGATGGGAGACATTCAACAATACTTCATTGATCATAAAGTAAGAAATTATTATTCAGTATCGATTTCTGGCTATCATATTGCAGAAGCTGGTGCTAATCCAATATCTCAGCTTGCATTTACACTTGCAAATGGTTTCACATATGTTGAGTATTATTTAAGTCGAGGTATGAATATTGATGACTTTGCACCAAATCTTTCATTCTTCTTCTCTAATGGGCTAGATCCTGAGTATACAGTAATTGGTCGAGTAGCTCGTCGTATTTGGTCAATTGTCATGCGCGATAAATACGGAGCAAATGAACGGTCTCAAAAATTGAAATATCATATCCAAACTTCTGGACGCTCCCTTCATGCACAAGAGATGGATTTCAATGATATACGCACTACTCTACAAGCTTTGATGGCATTGCAAGATAATTGCAATTCATTGCATACAAATGCTTATGATGAAGCGATCACAACACCAACGGAAGAATCGGTTCGCCGTGCGATGGCAATCCAGCTTATTATTACGAAGGAACATGGTTTATCGAAAAATGAAAATCCAATGCAAGGTGCCTTTATTATTGAAGAGCTTACAGACTTAGTAGAACAAGCAGTGTTGGACGAATTTGAACGGATTAATGATCGTGGTGGCGTATTAGGCGCGATGGAAACTCAATATCAGCGCGGGAAAATTCAAGAAGAATCCATGTATTACGAGCAATTAAAGCATACTGGACAATTACCGATTATTGGCGTCAATACCTACTTGAATCCGAATCCGAAAACAGAAGAAGAGATAAATTCATTACAAGTGGCACGTGCTTCGAAAGAAGAAAAGGAGCTTCAAATTCATAATTTAAGAGATTTCCAAAAAACACATGAAGGTAAATGCGAAGAAGCCTTGAACAAATTAAAAGAAGTAGCACTGTCCGGTGGAAATATATTTGCACAATTAATGGAAACAGTGAGAGTAGCAAGTCTAGGACAAATTACAAAAGCTTTATATGAGGTTGGCGGAAAATATAGAAGAAATATGTAATAAATAAAAGTAGTCTAACGGTGTGTTGTTATTACTATGATAAATACAAAGATATAATTATCTTATAGTAATATTAAAGGCAGGCTATAGCTTTTGAAACCAATTTTTCACAAGATCACAGTACTTGCATCTATCATTGCCGCCTTTCTTCTGTATAATAGTGGAATGGGTGCTATTCCTTTATATATTACCTGTATATTTTTTTCATTTTTGGAATAGTAGCGATATATAAAATAAAAAACAATAAATCAAACTAGCATAGTATATGATACTTTGTATATAATGGGTATTATTGTTAAGATTACTTTAGCGAAGCTTAAATGTAATGTATTAGAGAAAGGACGTGCACGAATTGAACCTTCGTGAAATGACAAAAGAACAATTAGCAGAGGAATCGTTAATTGACCTAGCATATGCACTGTTAGAAGAAAAAAAATCACCTATCCCGTTTACGGATTTATTAAAAGAAATTCAAAACTTAAATGGTGCTTCTGATGAAGAAATCCAAAAATATTTAGTACAATTTTACACAGATATGAACATTGATGGTCGTTTTTTACTTAATCAGGAAACTCAATGGGGTCTTCGTGAATGGTACAAAGTGGAGACTATCGAAGAAGAAACAGCACCAACAGTTAAATCACGTAAGAAAAAATCAAAATCTGCTCTTCTTGATGATGAAGAAGAAATCGAAATTGATGAAGACGATTTAGTATTCGAGGAAGACTTCGAAGAGTTTGTTGAGGAAGAGATAGCTGACGATGATGAAGAAGAAATCGATGATGAGGATATCGATTTCGATGAAGACATAGATGCAATAGACTCTGACGTGGATGTTGAAGTCGATGTAGATGAAGAAATCGACGATGATTTAATCGATGACGAAGAAGCATTTATCATTGATGATGAAGAAGAGGAACTAGATGAAGAAGATGTAGAGGAAGAAGAATAAATTATTTTGAACCTTGCGCTTTATATCGGTAATTTCAAGTTTTGTCACTTTTTCATTCTGAAATGACTTGACTTCTTTATATGATACGTTTAATCTTTTACTTGGGCTCCATTAGAAATGGAGATTGGCCGTGATTATTCAAAGCTCCCCCTGCAACATATGCAGGAGGAGCTTTTTTGTTTTTTAGCTCGGTAATATTTTATTTGTTGATGAAAGTTGATAGTCGTAAAATGCTAAGGTGAAGTAACGAATACGCGTCCGACTAAGTTAATTTTGGAAACGAAAATCAACAATATAGTAAGTTTCAGAGCTTTATTTATAAAAGCAAGGTATCACAACTTCGTATCAAAAATACTTGTACATAGTGCTGTGTACCTTGTGCAAGATAATAAATACACTTATTGTAAAGTGCGCCAAAAACCCTTCCAATCACATCAATGAAAAAATAAAAGAAAAGTAAATAGTGATTCATTGTATAGCTATGAAAAACTCGTGGAAGGTTGCTTATATAAAAGCACGACTCGAGGAACTCAAGGCTTTTCTTATTTTTTAAACGTATAAGAGGAGGATAACAAATGACAAAGTATATTTTCGTAACAGGTGGAGTAGTTTCATCACTAGGGAAGGGAATTGTAGCATCTTCTCTTGGAAGACTATTAAAAAATAGAGGACTACAAGTAACGATTCAAAAATTTGATCCATACTTAAACATTGACCCAGGTACAATGAGTCCATATCAACACGGTGAAGTTTTCGTAACAGATGATGGTGCAGAGGCTGACTTAGACTTAGGTCACTATGAACGTTTCATCGATATTAATTTAGGTAAGCACTCGACAGTAACTTCTGGACGTGTATACCAATCGGTTCTTGCAAAAGAACGTCGTGGTGATTACAACGGTAAAACGGTACAAGTTATTCCTCATGTAACAAATGAAATTAAAGACCGTATTCAACGCGCAGGCCGTGAAACAAACGCAGATATCGTTATTACAGAGGTAGGCGGTACTGTTGGTGATATCGAGTCTTTACCATTCTTAGAGGCGATTCGCCAAATGAAATCCGACCTTGGCCATAACAATGTTATGTATGTTCACTGTACTTTAATTCCGTACATTGCAGCTGCTGGGGAATTAAAAACAAAACCAACTCAACATTCAGTGAAGGAATTACGTTCACTTGGAATTCAACCAAACATTATTGTAGTTCGTACAGAGCACCCTGTTTCTCAAGAAATGAAAGAGAAGTTAGCTTTATTCTGTGATGTAACGCCTCGAGATATTATTGAGTCCCGTGATGCAAATTATTTATACGAGATTCCTCTAAACCTTCATGCTCAAGATTTTGATGATATCGTTTTAGAACACTTCCGCATTGAAGCACCAGAAGCGAATATGGAAGAATGGAAAGAGCTTGTTGATAAAGTTGCCAATTTAAAACATAAAACACGCATTGCTCTTGTTGGGAAATATGTAGAGCTACAAGATGCGTACATTTCAGTTGTAGAAGCATTGAAACATGCTGGCTATGTTTATAATTCTGATATCGAAGTTGACTGGATCAATGCTGAAGATGTAACAGAAGAAAATGTTCATGAGTTATTAAATACTGCAGACGGGATACTTATTCCAGGTGGATTCGGAGACCGTGGTATCGAGGGGAAAATCTCAGCAATTAAATATGCCCGTGAAAATGATGTGCCATTATTAGGGATTTGTTTAGGTATGCAACTTGCATCTATCGAATTTGCTCGTAACGTATTAGGTCTAAAAGGGGCACATACTACTGAGATTGATAAAGAAACACCATACCCAATTATCGACTTCTTACCAGATCAAAGTGATGACATCGATTTAGGTGGTACATTACGTTTAGGACTATATCCTTGTAAATTAAAAGAAGGCTCTCGTGCGATGGAAGCTTATAATGACGAACTAGTATACGAACGTCACCGTCATCGTTATGAATTCAATAATGAATTCCGTGAAGCAATGGAAGCTGAAGGTCTTGTATTCTCAGGGACAAGCCCAGATAATAAACTAGTTGAAATTATCGAATTACCAGAGAAAAAATTCTTCGTGGCATGTCAATTCCACCCAGAATTTGTATCTCGTCCACAACGCCCGCAACCATTATTCCGTGAGTTCGTTGGCGCAGCATTTAATAATAAAAAATAAAATCTCTCTTTTTAGTAAAAGGGAATCTTTAAATTCTCAATGATTGAAACGAAAAAAGGCTATTTTCCAAACCATTCAGTTTGGAGAGTAGCCTTTTTATAATATTTAATCTAGATTTAATTTTAATTGTTTAAAATAGATAAAATTGAATTCAAAAAGAACTAGAGAAGTTCATCATCGGTAAAAATCATTTCATCATAGCTTAATTTTATCGCTTCATAAACAAACAATGCAGCTATTAAATGAGGGATCACGGTTCTTTCACCAAGTTTTGTAGGATGTGGTAAAATACCACCACGAATTTTCATAGAAACATACGTATAGGCCAACTCGCTTAATTCGTTTGTTTCACTTGCTGGTTCACTTGCCACAACCGCAAAAGGAATAAACTCATCATTCAGCTTTTTAGCCAGCTGAAGGGCATCTGCATTTTGACAGCTTTTTGTAAAAATACAAACACGATCAACATCCGTAATTTCAACATCCTTTGACCATTTCACGAGCTTATAAAAAGGTTCTGTACTATGTAATGCATTAAATTCTACTGGCTCTAAATTATCAAAACATGCAAAATAAATGTTTCCTTCACCAACGGATGCCTGTGCAAGCAGTCGTGCCGTTTCTTCTATAACTTCTTCCTCGCTTTGAGAAATTCTTTGTAATAATCCTGTTAATTGGGTAGTAAGTATTTTCAAAATTATGCCACCTTTCGACTTTATTATATAAAGTTATTTTGATAAAAACAAAATTTCTATACTTAATAAAACAAAATCCCACGAAAAATTATATTATTTTATTTTTTTCGACTATATTAAAAGATATATATAAAATAGTTGTTATAAAAATGTTTAGGGTACCAGAAAAAAGGGAATTAAAGGAATTGGATTGAATATATCGAATATTATATTAAATCAGGAATGTTGGGGGCAATGAAGGTGAAGGAATTATTAATTGTAGATGACAATCGTGGTATAAGAATGTTGCTGGAAGAGGTCTTTAGTAAAGATGGATATTTAGTTCATCTAGCTACAAATGGTGCGGAGGCTATTAGTATTGCAGAAAATAAGGATATTCATTGTGTCTTACTAGATATGAAATTACCTGACATGAACGGCATTGAAATATTGAAAACCATCGTACAATTCAAAAAAAATCTACCTTTCATCATGATGTCTGCCTATGCAGAGCAAGATTTAATAGAAAAAGCGAAAAATAATGGAGCTATTCATTTCATAACAAAACCCTTTAATATCCATGAATTAAAAGAGTTAGTTAGCAAATTTATTAAAAGTCATTCAGAATTACGGGTTAATGAAATTATTTAGAAGTTCATGTCACTATGTTTACATTTATTAAAGATTGACGGAAAATATTTACAATGAATATATTATGAATTTGAGGGAAACGCTTTATTTCGTGAATAAAGTTTGGGACGCTAAACATATTTATTACAATTATTAAGATATTTTTACACAAATTTGAAGGCTGTGGTTATTGTTCTAGTATTTCAATCGGCAGCTTTATAAGTGATATTATTGGGGAATATGTCAAAATGATTTCATTATTTAAGCTAGTATTAAAAAGGTGCACGAAAGCTGATAAAACGCCTTTCATATGAAAAACGGACGCCTCCATACGACTTGTGAGGCGTCCGCCTTTTTGATATGATGATATGGAATATTACACAAATAATTCTATCTTCAGGAGGATTTTCATAATGCCATTAGTATCGATGAAAGAAATGTTAATAAAAGCAAAAAATGAAGGGTATGCTGTAGGTCAGTTCAATATTAATAACCTGGAATTTACTCAAGCAATTTTACAAGCGGCAGAAGAAGAAAAATCTCCAGTGATCCTTGGTGTATCTGAAGGCGCAGGAAAATATATGGGTGGATTTGTTGCGGTGGTTCATATGGTTAAAGGCTTAATGGAAAGCTATAAAATCACAGTGCCTGTTGCCATTCATTTAGACCACGGTTCAAGTTTTGATAAATGTAAAGAAGCAGTAGATGCAGGATTTACTTCAGTTATGATTGATGCTTCACATCATCCGTTTGAAGAAAACGTAAAAATTACAAAAGAAGTAGTCGAATATGCACATGCAAATAATGTTTCAGTAGAAGCTGAGCTTGGTACAGTTGGCGGTGACGAAGATGGGGTAATCGGAGGAATTATCTACGCGAACCCAGAGGAATGTAAAGCGCTTGTTGAACAAACAGCTATCGATTGCCTAGCACCTGCTTTAGGTTCTGTTCACGGTCCTTACAAAGGTGAACCAAACCTAGGATTTGCTGAAATGGAGGAAATCTCAAATTTAACTGATTTACCTCTTGTTTTACACGGTGGAACTGGTATCCCAACAAAAGATATTCAACGTTCTATTTCATTGGGTACAGCTAAAATTAATGTAAATACTGAAAACCAAATTGCAGCAACAAAAGTAATTCGCGAAATTTTAGAAAATGACAAAAAAGTTTACGACCCACGCAAATATTTAGGTCCAGCTCGTGAAGCTATTAAAACAACAGTTATTGGAAAAATGCGCGAATTTGGTAGCTCTCAAAAAGCGTAATAAATAATATATAAAGAATGCAGTAAAATTTATCCCGCATTAACAGGTGCTATTTTCCAAAGTTATTAAACGAGAGTGGAGAAAGTGCCTGTAATGCCCGATTGGTTCGGCCCAACACAAAGTTGGTCACTTAGGTGTTGCCCTAAAGGCAATTTGCGACGAGTAAAAGCGCATCGACCATGAGCAGGACATGGCGGTTTAATTTAGCCTAAGTTCCAAATATTAGTGATGAAGCGGAATAAATTTGTATTTTCCTTTCACAACTATTGCTCCTTGATGCCACCCTATGTGATAGAACCCCACTCACTAAATTATCGTTTCACTTTATTATTAAACGAATTACGTGTATTATCCATAAATAACATGGCACGTATGCTAATAAGATTTTTTCATTCACAAAATGAAATGTAATATATATGCAAAAGAAGTGTTTGATGAAAAAAGAACCTTTACTGGTTTTTAAATCGTTTTTTAAATAGAATAGGGGGCATAAAAATGAAATTTTTTATAGATACAGCAAATTTTGATGAAATAACTGAAGCACATTCTTGGGGTATTATCTCAGGAGTGACAACAAATCCTTCATTAGTTGCAAAGGAAGAGAACATTTCTTTCCACGATCGTCTTCGTGAAATTGCAGAACTAGTCGATGGATCTGTAAGTGGTGAAGTCATTTCACTAGATGCTGAAGGTATGATTAAAGAAGGTCTTGAATTAGCAAACATTGCACCAAATATCACAGTAAAATTACCAATGACACCAGAAGGTTTGAAAGCGTGTAAATACTTTTCTGAAAAAGGTATTAAAACGAACGTGACATTAATTTTTAGTGCAAACCAAGCATTAATGGCAGCACGTGCGGGCGCTACATATGTTTCGCCGTTTATTGGCCGATTAGATGATATTGGGCAAAGTGGGAGTGAATTAATATCAACAATTGCGGATATTTTTGCAATTCATGATATTCAGACTGAGATTATTGCAGCGTCTATTCGTCACCCGCAGCATATTACTGATGCAGCATTGGCAGGAGCAGACATTGCAACAACTCCTTTTAAGGTATTGAAACAATTATTCCATCATCCACTAACTGACAAAGGAATTGAAGCCTTTTTAGCGGATTGGAAAAAGCGCGAAGGACAATAATATTATTAAGTGAAATAAAAAAATTTATGTAAAGAAAAACTCGTATCGTACCGAAAAGTAAAGCAATTGCCTAAAAATAATTGCATAGGTACACATACAAAAATTGAAGAAGTTGACTATAATAAGAGAAACTTTCCAATTACGAGGGAGAAGGCGTTATGGATGTTTATAAAATCATTGGCGAGAATCGTCTAAAAGGTACAGTAAAAGTCAGCGGTGCCAAAAATAGTGCAGTCGCGTTAATCCCAGCATCAATCTTGGCGAATTCTCCAGTAACAATTGGAGGAATACCTGAAATTGCTGATGCTTGGACGCTTAAAGCACTATTAGAAGAAATCGGTGGAGAAGTAGCTTTTGACAACGGACAAATGACCATTGATCCGACGAATATGCTTGCAATCCCTTTACCAAATGGCAATGTAAAGAAACTACGTGCTTCTTATTATTTAATGGGGGCAATGCTTGGGCGATTTAAAAAAGCAGTAGTTGGTTTGCCTGGAGGTTGTTTTTTAGGACCACGTCCGATTGATCAACATATTAAAGGGTTTGAAGCATTAGGAGCAAAGGTTACCAATGAGCATGGTGCAATTTATTTGCGTGCAGACGAATTAGTTGGTGCGAAAATATACTTGGACGTAGCAAGTGTTGGTGCAACGATTAATATTATGCTAGCAGCTGTTCGTGCAAAAGGGCGGACGGTTATTGAAAATGCTGCTAAGGAACCAGAAATTATAGATGTAGCAACACTTTTAACAAATATGGGTGCCAATATTAAAGGTGCAGGTACGAGTGTTATCCGTATCGAAGGTGTAGATGAACTTCATGGTACAAAGCATACGATTATACCGGATCGTATAGAGGCCGCAACATTTATGATAATGGCAGCAGCTATTGGCGATGGAATTACGATTGATAACATCATCCCATTACATCTTGAAGCGGTAATTGCAAAACTTCGAGAAATGGGTGTGAAGGTAATGGAAGGAGAAGAAAGTGTCTACATTCCTAGACCAGAAACTCTCCAAGCCGTTGATGTAAAAACATTAGTATATCCTGGATTCCCCACAGATGTTCAACAGCCGCTCTCCGTACTTATGACTCAAGCAGTAGGAGCTTCAAAAGTTACAGATACAATTTATTCGGCTCGTTTTAAACATATCGATGAATTGCGTCGTATGAATGCAATCGCAAAAGTTGAAGGCAATACAGCTGTAATTCAAGGACCAACAAAACTACATGGTTCATCTGTAACCGCTACAGATTTACGAGCAGGTGCAGCGCTTGTATTAGCAGGTCTGATCGCTGAGGGCGAAACCGAGATTCATGATATACACCATATTGAGCGAGGATACAGTTCTTTAATCGAAAAACTAAATTCTCTTGGTGCAAATATTCGCCGTGAAACCATTGCAGTTAGTACGATGGAATTAAAAGATTAAAAATAAAAGTTAAGCAGTTACTGAAGTATGTTACAATAGATGTGACATATAAATGTTCGTTTTTTCGAATAGCAGGAGGCAATTTAGAAATGGAACGTAGTTTAACTATGGAAGTAGTTCGCGTAACAGAAGCAGCTGCCATTGCATCTGCAAAATGGATGGGACGCGGATTGAAAGAAGAAGCAGATGACGCAGCAACAACAGCAATGCGTGCTCTATTTGATACAATTCCAATGCATGGTACGGTTGTAATTGGTGAAGGTGAAATGGATGAAGCACCAATGCTTTATATAGGAGAAGAGCTAGGTCTTCGTAATGGCGGACCTCAAGTGGATATTGCGGTAGACCCTCTTGAAGGAACTAATATCGTAGCAAAAGGTACAAACGGAGCGATGACGGTATTAGCCATTGCAGATCGTGGTAATTTATTAAATGCACCAGATATGTATATGGAAAAACTAGCGGTTGGACCAGAAGCAGCTGGTAAAGTTGATATAACAGCAAGTGTTACTGAAAACTTAATGGCAGTAGCAAAAGCGAAAAACAAAGAAATTTCAGATGTTGTAGCAGTTTTATTAGACCGCCCACGTCATCAACACATTGTAGATGAAATTCGTGCAGCAGGTGCACGTATTAAATTCATTCAAGATGGTGATGTGAGTGCGGCTATTAATACTGCCTTCGATGAAACAGGTATAGACATCATGTTTGGTACTGGTGGTGCTCCAGAAGGTGTTATTTCAGCCGTTGCACTAAAATGTCTAGGCGGAGATTTCCAAGCAAGACTAGTACCAGAAGATGATGCACAAATTGCACGTTGTGAAAAAATGGGCATCGATGTTTCCAAAATACTTTACTTAGACGACTTAGTAAAAGGTGACGATGCAATTTTCGCAGCAACTGCTGTTACGGATAGCGAATTAATGAAAGGTGTTCAATACAAAGGGGCGTACTGCTTAACTAATTCATTAGTTATGCGTGCTAAAACAGGTACAGTTCGCTTTGTTGAAGGACGACACAATATTGATAAAAAACCTAGATATGTAAAATAAACTTCTAAACTAAGATGTCTGATAATATATTTATTTATCAGACATCCTTCCTATAAATCTTTCATATGATTTCCTACGACGACTTCAATTCCAAAAGTGTAGTAATCAAAAATTTAAGTATAATCAAAAATTAATAAGACTGGAGTAATGCTATGACAGCGCATACAATAGCTCAATTAGAAAACATGACTTTAAAAGAGTTATATGCTCTTGCTCGTGATTATAAAATTTCGTATTATAGTAAATTAACAAAAAAAGAATTAATTTTTGCGATATTAAAATCACGTTCAGAACAAGAAGGCTTTTTCTTTATGGAAGGAGTTCTTGAAATTGTTTCAAATGAAGGATTTGGTTTCCTTCGTCCAATTAACTATTCACCATCAAAAGAAGATATTTATATTTCGGCTTCTCAAATTCGCCGTTTTGATCTTCGAAATGGGGACAAGGTATCAGGTAAAGTACGCCCACCAAAAGAAAACGAACGTTACTTTGGTTTATTACAGGTTGATGCAGTAAATGGGGAAGATCCTGAAATTGCTAAGGAACGTGTTCACTTTCCAGCACTTACACCACTTTATCCAGACCGTCAGATTAAACTTGAAACTGAACCGAATAAAGTATCAACTCGCATCATGGATTTAGTTGCACCTGTTGGTTTTGGGCAACGTGGCTTAATTGTCGCACCTCCAAAGGCAGGTAAAACATCTCTATTAAAGGAAATTGCTAATGCGATTACAACCAACTATCCAGAAGCGGAGTTAATCGTATTACTCATCGATGAACGACCTGAAGAAGTAACAGATATTGAACGCTCCGTTAATGCGGATGTTGTAAGTTCGACATTTGATGAACTTCCTGAAAATCATGTAAAAGTAGCGGAGCTTGTTCTTGAACGTGCTCGTCGCTTAGTTGAACATAAACGAGACGTTATCATTTTAATGGATTCTATTACACGCTTAGCCCGTGCTTATAACTTAGTTATTCCTCCAAGTGGACGAACTCTTTCAGGTGGTATTGATCCAGCAGCATTCCACAGACCGAAACGCTTCTTTGGATCGGCTCGTAATATTGAAGATGGCGGTAGCCTAACAATTTTAGCTACAGCACTTGTAGATACGGGTTCACGTATGGATGAAGTGATTTACGAGGAATTCAAAGGTACAGGGAACTTAGAGCTGCATTTAGATCGTCATTTAGCAGAACGTCGTGTATTCCCAGCGCTTGATATTCGTCGATCAGGTACACGTAAGGAAGAATTGCTTATCCCGGCTGAACAATTGGAAAAGCTATGGGGAATTCGCAGAACCTTCACCGATGCGCCTGACTTCACAGAACGCTTCTTAAAGAAACTTCGCGCCTCAAAAACAAACGAAGAATTTTTCGAAAAGCTAAATGAAGAGATGAAAAAAGCAACGAAAGGGAAAGGGTTAATTTAAAGTTCCTTTTTCCGATAATGTTGTACAAGTATTCTATGCGATCTAAACGAGAGTTAAGTGATCATTTAAGTGTGACAAAGTAATAGACTAAAACAATGTATAGCAGTATATAATTGAACAGGAATAATCTTCTTCTTGCAATCATTATTTATTCTTGCTATAATTTTTCAGGTATGCAACGTGTGCATATGTAACTGGCATATTCGGGTTATGTAAGGCACAGTTCGAATAAAAACTCTGTTCCAGATGGTTCAGGGCGAGAGGAGAAAACGAATATGAAACAAGGAATTCATCCAGATTACAAAACTGCAACAGTAACATGCTCTTGCGGTAACTCATTCCAAACTGGTTCAGTAAAAGAAAGCATCACTGTAGAGTTCTGCAACGAATGCCACCCATTCTATACTGGACGTCAAAAATTCGCGGCTGCTGATGGTCGTGTGGATCGTTTCAACAAAAAATACGGTCTTAAATAAGATTGACCTAAAACAAAACGTCTGCCACAAAATCGTGGCGGACGTTTTTTCTAGTTTTGATAGTCTTGTTTGGTGCTGAGTAAAGGGTTAATCCTGGAAATATCAGGAAAAACCTAGCGCTGAATGGACAAAAGTAGCATCTGAGCGGACAAAATGAACGTCTGAATGGACAAAAAATATGAGTGTGGACAAAACCTGACGCTGAATGGACAAACCCATGTCTGAGTGGACAAAACCCATGTCTGAGCGGACAAAATGAACGTCTGAATGGACAAAAAATATGAGTGTGGACAAAACCAGACGCTGAATGGACAAACCCACCTACTGAATGGACAAAAAACTACTTTTAAAAGTATCCAGACCAATAGTGAAAGGTTACATCGTGATATAAATGCTATCACTAATAGTACTATTACAATTAATCCATTGCAGACATCTTAAATAACGATAAAATGAATAAAGTAAGATCATCCTAAGAAAGAGGTAGTTTTGATGGCGCAATTATTCTTCAAACATGGAGCTATGAATAGCGGAAAATCTATTGAAATTCTAAAAGTTGCACATAATTATGAAGAGCAGAACAAACCTGTATTAATCTTTACATCTGGTATTGATGATCGAGATGAAGTTGGCTATGTTTCTAGTCGAATTGGTTTGCGCAGAAAAGCAATTCCAGTTTTTGAAGAGACAGATATTTTTGAATACGTAAAAAATCACCAAGAACAAAATGGATTGCTTCACTGTATCCTAGTCGATGAAGTTCAATTTTTAAAGAAAGAACAAATCCTACAGCTAACAAAAATTGTTGATGATCTTAATATTCCTGTGATGGGATTCGGGTTGAAAAATGATTTCCAAAACGAACTTTTTGAAGGTAGCCGCTACATGCTTATATACTCGGATAAAATCGAGGAAATGAAAACGATTTGTTGGTTCTGTCACAAAAAGGCGACGATGAATCTGCGAGTTGATGAAAATAATAAACCAATTTATACAGGCGAACAAATCCATATCGCTGGAAATGATACATACTATCCAGTTTGCCGTAAATGTCATGCCAATCCGCCACTTTAAAAGTTAGAAAGAAATGAAAAGAGATGGACTCATTGATTAACTTCTATGAAGGGTAAATTTACGATTTGATCGGATAGATGAAGGATTGGGGCGTATAATCTTGCTTTTGAGCACAATTGAAATTTGAATGTAATCAATCATTTATTTTGATCACATACTTCTCCAATACGAGCACATAAATTAATGATTGGAGCGCTAGTATCCGGTTATTGAGCGGAAGATACTCCCATTGGATCACATAGAGAAATTTTGGGCGTATACAAATATCATTCGAGCGGATAACACCCTTATTGGATCACATAGAATCAATTTTTGAGCGCGAAAGCAATCCGAAAAGTAGCCAAGCGATAATTCGATCACATAGAAATCCGATTCGGGCGGATAACACCCTTATTGGATCACATAGAATTAATTTTTGAGCGCAAAATCAATCCGAAAAGTAGCCAAGCGATAATTCGATCACATAGAAATCCGATTCGGGCGGATAACACCCTTATTGGATCACATAGAATTAATTTTTGAGCGCAAAATCAATCCGAAAAGTAGCCAAGCGATAATTCAATCACATAGAAATCCGATTCGAGCGGATAACACCCTCATTGGATCACATAGAATCAATTTTTGAGCGCGAAAGCAATCGGAATACAACCAAGCCATAATGGGATCATATTGAACCTGTTTTTAAGCACTAGATACCCATCAAAAACTTTCCATAACACTAGCTATACTGCAAAAATTTCTATATACTAATAAAGTGACTTTTTTCGAAATGACGTACAGTTAAACAATAAATATAATAAAATAAATAGAGCGAATAATTAGAGGTGAAATACATGTTTGATCGTCTGCAGGCGGTTGAAGATCGTTATGAAAGGCTAAATGAATTACTTAGCGATCCAGACATCGTAAGCGATAGCAAAAAGCTTCGTGAATATTCAAAAGAGCAATCGGATATTCAGGAGATGGTTGAAGTTTATCGCGAATATAAGCAAGTAAAGCAACAGCTAGCTGATGCTAAAGAAATGTTGGATATTGAAAAAGATCCAGAAATGCACGAGCTTGTTAAAGAAGAGTTTAATGAATTAAATGCCCGCATTCCACAATTGGAAGAGCGTTTAAAAATCCTTTTAATACCGAAAGATCCGAATGATGATAAAAACGTTATCATGGAGATTCGTGGGGCAGCTGGTGGGGACGAAGCGAACATTTTTGCAGGTGACCTATTCCGCATGTATACACGTTATGCTGAAACACAGGGCTGGAAAATCGACATCATGGAAGCAACACCAAATCCAGCAGGTGGTTATAAGGAAGTTATCTTTATGATTAATGGTCAAGGTGCTTATTCAAAATTCAAATTTGAAAATGGTGCACACCGTGTACAACGTGTTCCTGCAACAGAATCTCAAGGTCGTATCCATACTTCAACAGCTACAGTCGCTTGTTTACCAGAAGTAGAAGAAGTAGATGTTGAAATTCATGAAAAAGATATCCGTGTTGATACATTTGCATCATCTGGTGCGGGTGGTCAGTCTGTAAATACAACGATGTCAGCTGTTCGTATGACCCATCTTCCAACAGGTGTTGTTGTATCTATGCAAGACGAACGTTCGCAAATTAAAAACCGTGAGAAAGCATTAAAAATTTTACGTGCCCGCGTAGCTGATAAGTATATGCAGGAAGCGCAAAAAGAAATCGATGCAACACGTAAATCTGCTGTTGGTACAGGAGACCGTTCTGAACGTATTCGCACATATAACTATCCACAAAATCGTGTCACAGACCATCGTATCGGCTTAACAATCCAAAAGCTAGATCAAATTATGGAAGGTAAGCTTGATGAAATTATTGATGCACTGATTTTAGAAGACCAATCTGCGAAATTGGCGAACTTAAATGATGAAGCATAAAACAAATTATGAGGCCCTGCAATGGGCTTCTTCTTTTTTACTAGAGCATGGTCGTGACGAGAATGCTGCACGGTTGTTATTGCAGAACGTTTTAAAAACGAATTATTCAGGATTAATGATGCGAATGCACGATGAAATAACATCAGAACAGCTCATGCAATTCGAACTATACGTAAAACAGCATGCAGAAGGAAAGCCTGTTCAATACATTACAGGTGTAGAAGAGTTTTATGGTAGAACTTATCAAGTGGATGAATCTGTATTAATTCCTCGTCCAGAAACAGAAGAATTAATCGAAGGTACACTAAAACGAATACAAACACTATTTGGGGATAAAAAAGAACTCAACATTGTGGATATCGGTACTGGTAGTGGAGCAATTGGGATTACAATGAAATTGGAGTACCCAACAGCAAATGTTACGGCGACGGATATTTCAGAAGCCGCGCTCCAAACCGCGAAGAAAAACGCTAAATTGCTGAATGCGGAAATCGATTTTCGTTTAGGAGATTTAACTGAACCGATTCGAAAGCAAAAATGGGATGTGGTATTATCCAATCCACCATACATCGCATTTCAAGAGGCAGAAGAAATGTCTGAAGTTGTATTAGCCCACGAGCCACATAATGCATTGTTTGCGGAAGAGGATGGCCTTATTCTATATCGCAAACTAGCAGAAAACCTTCCAAATCTATTAAATAAACCAGCATTAATAGGTGTTGAAATAGGTTATACACAGGCAGTAGCAGTGGCAAATTTCTTTAAAAATAGTTTTCCACAAGCCAAAATCGAAATCGTAAAAGATATTAACAAAAAAAATAGAATGATTTTTTGTGAAATACATGAATAAAAAAATTCCTTTCTGACAATGATGTTGTCAGGGAGGAATTTAATATGTTAAATGATTACGAGATTACAAGAGTTGAAGAAAAAATTGATTATCATCCAATAGTTAGTGTTTTAAGACTTATCGCAGGTGGATTAGCAATCTACTGTATTATTCTAATGACACCACATTTTTTTAATGGAATCTATGAAACTCGAGAAAATTTAATAGAAGATTCATTGAAAATTCGTGTAGTAGCAAATAGTAATACATTTGCAGACCAAAAACTAAAAGAAGATATGGTGGAAAACTTATCCCCGATTTTCAATGAAATTAAACAAAACGAAATGTTAGCTGTGAGTAATGAGGAAGCGTTACAAAAATTATCAACAGCTATTGAACAAAACTATCCACAACACGATGTAAAGGTAACGGTAGGGGAGCACTTAATCCCAGCAAAAGCCGATTTTCATTATTTTTATCCACAAAGCTTTTATGAATCGATTGTTGTAACAATTGGAAGTGGCCGTGGGGATAACTTCTGGTGTAGTATTTTCCCTGATGTATGTGAGGGTCCGAGTGGTGACGATAAGGATCAGAAAAACAATTCTGAATCAGAGAAAGAGGAAGAGCCAGAAGTCGTGTTTGTTATTTGGGAATGGTTTTTAAGTTTATTTGGTTTATAATTTTGTAAAATACAAGATATACACAAATTTCTGAAAACTTATACACAATTGGTAGTGACTTTTCCACAAATTGTGCATAAGTGTGTTGGAACCTTTATTTAAAGGGAGATGTTCATATGGAAACAATTCGAATTTCTGTGGAAAATAATGTGGATAGTACAGAACTTTATTCACAAGCTGTGGATTTATTAAATGAAGGGGAAGTTGTTGCATTCCCAACTGAAACCGTATATGGCTTAGGGGCAGTGGCAACAAATGACCAAGCAGTGAAAAAAATATTTAAAGCAAAAGGTCGACCTTCAGATAATCCACTCATCGTACATATTGGAACTATTGATGAGGTATCTCATTATATTGAATATATACCAGAAAATGCTAGAAAATGTATGGATGCATTTTGGCCAGGGCCATTAACGATTGTAATGAAAGCGAAAGATAACATATTGGCACCTAGTGTAACAGCAGGATTAGAAACAGTTGGATTACGTATGCCAAGTCATCCAGTTGCGTTAAAATTACTCCAAACATTAAAAAAACCAGTCGCTGCGCCTAGTGCAAATCGTAGTGGCAAACCAAGTCCAACGAAAGCACAGCATGTGGAAGAGGATTTACAAGGAATTATTCCATTAATATTGGATGGTGGAACAACAGGAATCGGTCTTGAGTCAACAGTGCTTGACGTAACCGTTAATCCACCGGTGATATTACGTCCAGGTGGAGTTACGAAAGAAATGTTAGAAGATGTAATTGGACAAGTCATGCAGCCAAATCAAGAGCAGCAAAAGCTTGACTCAACGCCAAAAGCACCGGGAATGAAATATACACATTACGCTCCAAACGCGCCAGTTTATTTAATCGAAAGCAATAAAGAACTCGTTCACAAAGCCCTTATAAAATTGAAAAATGAAGGGAAAAAAGTAGCGCTATTAGCACCCGTTTCATATAAAGAATTGCAAAGTGACTTTTTCTTCCAAATTGATCATGAAGGGGTTCAGCTTTATGATGCTCTAAGATCTTGCGATAAAACAGATGCAAGTATAATATTGGCAACGGCCACAACTGTCGAAGGAGTTGGTGCAGCAATTATGAATCGATTAGAAAAAGCTGCGGGTGGAAAGTGGTTTGAAGCAGAATATGAGTAAATATAAATTAAATAAATGACTGTACATATTTCTGACTATATATGTACAGTCATTTTATTTTTTTTGGAAAGCTACATATCTTTAAAATTCCCATAGATAATGCTGAATCAAGTAGTTCAATGATTCGTTGGTCCTTCAGGTATATTTTACTGTACGCTGATTAACAACATAATGAAAAACAAGGGTTTCACAATAGTAAGAAACATAATTAAATAACTGTACCTGTATTTTAGATAATTAATGATATTGCCTGTCCTTTGAGCATAAAATGGTAAAAATTTAGCTTAAGGAAAGAGGACTTTAATTGCAGGAGATATTAATCGGACTTATTGTGGCACTTGATGTAGTGGCACTTTATTTATTGCTTCCCACTGTAAAAAAACGATTCTTATTAGCAGTTTGGACAGCCCTTTTACATATGATTTTTCCCATCATCGGGTTTACCCTAGGAAGCTGGATGGTTCAAATTCTAATGCAATGGTCAAACTTAATTTCGAGCACTTTATTATTTTTTATTGGCCTCCATTTAATTTTATCTACACAAAATCGTCAAATTAAGCCAATTCCAGTCCCAATTTTAGCTGTTTCTGCCAGTTTAGACACCTTTTCAGTTAGCATTTCTTTTGGTATGCTTAATTTACAAAAATATTTATTTATAGTAAGTGCAGGTATTTGGACATTTTTACTATCTTATATATCTTTGTACATTGCTAAAAGAGGTCATCGTTCCTTTAAAGGGAACTCTTTAAAGTGGATTGCTGGAATTTCTTTAATTTCTTTCAGCATTTATGCATTCATGAACAACTAAGATTTGAGATAAAATTCAAAAGAAAGAGTGAAGCAAACAGCATGAATATTTATTTTGTTTGTACAGGAAATACTTGTCGAAGCCCAATGGCAGAAGCAATTTTAAAACATAAACAATTGGATGGGGTTCATGTTAAATCGGCAGGAATATATGCATTAGAAGGAGGAGGAATATCAGAAAATTCAAAAGCTGTCCTTGAAAAGGAAAACATACCTTTTGAACATAAAACGAGCCAAGTAAATGAAAATGATATTGAATGGGCAGATCTGATATTGACGATGACATTAGCCCATAAGCAGATGATTCTTCATTCATTTCCAATGGCAAAAGACAAGACCTTCACTTTAAAAGAATATGTAGCACCATACAGTTCTAAAGACGTATCAGATCCTTTCGGAGGAGACATTTATACGTATACACAAACATATCAAGAACTAAAAAAACTGATTGATGAGCTCGAAATCAAAATCAATGGAGGCTAATACTAATGAATGAAAATAATAATAAAACATTTAGCTTACGTAAGAAACTTGTTTTATTTGTAACGTTACTTGCACTTATCACTTATTCAACTAGCTTTGTGTTTATTCATTTCCTTCATCCATATTTCTTCTCAAATTTTGCGTTTTTATCAAATAAAATCTGGTTTGAAATACTTACATATATTTTAGGGATTACATGGTCAGGTATTTTAGCTGCTATTTTAAGTGTTGTCATAACAAAACCATTGCAACGGTTAGAAGCAACAGCAACTCGTGTAGCGGAAGGTAAAATTGGACAAGATGTGGATATGCCGAAAACACGCGACGAAATCCAATCTGTTGCAGAAGCATTCCAGTTAATGCTTGTGAATCTTCGTCAAATGGTAGAAAGTATTGATTCAAACTTCCAAAAAACGAATTCTGCTATTATTGATTTATCAGAACAAACAGCATCTGCCTCTAACCAAGCGGAAGGGATTGCTCGTACTGTCGGGCAAATCTCATCGGGTGCAGAATCTTCTGCTGAAGCTGTACAAGAAACAGTTGAAGCGATAGAAGATGTAAGAGAGCTTGCTACTGAAGTAAATCAACGTGCATTAAATTCGGCAAATCAATCAAAGCAAATTATTGGTGAATTAAATACAACAACTGATTCAATTCAAGGTTTAGTAAATAGCATACGTAAAATTGTAACAGGCAATGAAGATGCTTTAAAAAATATCCATCAATTAGAGAAAAATGCTGAACAAATTGAGCGCATTATCGGTCTTGTTGGAGATATTGCGGCGCAAACGAATTTACTCGCGTTAAATGCCTCCATTGAAGCGGCGCGTGCTGGTGAGCATGGAAAAGGTTTTGCCGTTGTTGCTGAAGAGGTTCGTAGTTTAGCAGATGAAAGTGCAAAAGCAGTTCAAGGGATTACATCACTTATTCAAACAATGCAAGAAAACGTATCAATCGTTGTACATCAAATGAATGATCAAGTTGCTTTTGCTGTTAAAGAATCAGCAAAAGTTTCAGAGACTACTACTTTAGTAGAAAGTATGGCAAATAGTGTTCATGAGATGGCAGATGCAGTTGTTGAGATTTCGGCTCTAATTGAAAAGCAAATGTCTAATATTGAAACAACAGCACATCAATCTCAGGAAGTTGCTGCTATTGCAGAGCAAACATCTGCTGGTGCAGAAGAAGTGCGAAGTGCAACAGAAGAGCAAGCCTATGCTATTGAACAAATTGAAAAATTGTCGAAAGACTTGAAATTGCAGTCTGAACAGCTTTACAAAGTAATACAACAATTCGATCGTACTCAGTAAAAGGAACAGTTTAATAAAATGTAAGTCGAGAAGGTTAACCTATGAGAAAGTTCATTAGGGTTAACCTTTTTTATTAATAACTTTCATTTATAAGGGGAAAAAATAGGTTGTCTCTGATATGGATAATTTTGGGGTTTGAATCAATTTTAAAGTTCATCCTATCTAGAATGATAAATAATCTTGGATTTTAGTTTTCGTATTTGATAAACCGAACAAAAGGCGAATAATATGTTCGATATTCTCATGTTTACTATTAAAATATGAACATTTTATTATATGTAAGCGAAAACATTCGTATTTTGAGAAATTGTTTTAATGAAAGATGTGAAATTTCATGTTATTCTATTTCAAGAAGTGGTACACTGTTGATGATATGTTTTAACGGAGTTTTCCGTTTATAAAACCGCTATAGAACTAACAATACATTCAAAAGCTTAAATACATGAATATGTTAGTAAATAGCATTCAACACAAAAATGAGCAGTAAAAGTAAAATGCAGAACAATCGAAGTGAGGGAATAACATGAAAATAGCCATTTCTTCAGATCACGGTGGCAATAATTTACGTAAAGAAATCATGGCGCTTCTAGATGATCTTCAAATACATTATGAAGATTTTGGACCACAAACAACAGATTCAGTCGACTATCCAGACTTTGCAAAACCAGTTGCAGAGGCTGTAGCAAAAGGCGATTTTGATCGTGGTATTTTAATTTGTGGTACGGGAATTGGTATGTCCATTGCCGCTAATAAAGTCAAAGGCATTCGTTGTGCATTAGTACACGATGTATTTAGTGCAAAGGCAACAAGATGTCATAACGATTCAAACATTTTAGCGATGGGAGAACGTGTTATTGGCCCAGGTCTTGCTTGTGAAATAGTAAAAACATGGTTAAACACTGAGTTTGAAGGTGGGCGTCACGTACGCCGAGTAGAAAAAATTTCTGAAATTGAAGGGTAAGTGCTAACATTGGCAACTTTAGATCTTATTCAAAAACAAATTTCTCTACTATTAACAGAATTGGAACAACAAGTGGAGTTTCAACCAAAGCAATTGTTTGTAGTTGGGTGTTCTACTTCTGAGGTACTCGGATCAAAAATTGGAACTGCTGGTGCAATGGAAGTAGCGGACATCTTATATGAAGAGCTTGCTACATTTGCACAAAAACACGACTTATATTTAGCTTTCCAAGGCTGTGAGCATATTAACCGCGCATTAACATTGGAATATGAAGCTGCTCGAGAGTTTGGCTATGAGCCTGTAACAGTCATTCCGGTAAAACATGCTGGTGGGTCTATGTCAGCACACGCTTATTCAAAAATGAAAAAGCCAGTTGTCGTTGAATATATTCGCGCACATGCAGGAATTGATATTGGTCAAACTTTGATTGGCATGCATTTGAAAGAAGTTGCTATTCCCATCCGTACATCTGTTAAACAGATTGGTGAGGCAGTAGTGACGATTGCAAAAACTAGACCAAAGTTAATAGGCGGACCACGTGCAGTCTATGAATAACTAATAGCACTGATTTCAATTCAGTGACTTTAGTTCAAAAAGTTGAATCATCTCTAAGAACCTTGTAAAGACTTCTATGACATTTCTATCAAAGGTGCTCAAAAATCTATCTAAAAGAAAAGATACGAAAAATTTGTAACTCAACTAATTAATTCAACCTGAATTTGTTAGTTTGAAATAAATAAAAATAACTTTCTATTTAGGGGGACATATTAAAATGGCTTATGAAAAACTAGCTGCACAAGATAAAGCGGTATTAGAAGGAATTTTAGCAGAGAAAAAGCGTCAACAATCAAACATCGAATTAATTGCATCTGAAAACTTTGTTTCAGAAGCGGTTATGGAAGCACAAGGTTCTGTATTAACAAATAAATACGCTGAAGGTTATCCAGGTAAACGTTACTATGGTGGCTGTGAACATGTAGACGTGGTAGAGGATATTGCTCGTGATCGTGTTAAAGAATTATTTGGTGCGAAATTTGCGAACGTACAACCTCACTCAGGTGCACAAGCAAATATGGCTGTTTATTTCACAATTCTTGAACCTGGCGATACAGTACTTGGTATGAACCTATCACATGGTGGTCACTTAACACATGGTTCACCAGTAAACTTCTCAGGTGTTCAATACAATTTCGTAGAATACGGTGTAACAAAAGACACAAACGTAATCGACTATGAAGATGTACGTGCAAAAGCTTTAGAAAATAAACCAAAATTAATCGTGGCTGGTGCTTCAGCATACCCACGTGAAATTGATTTTGCGAAATTCCGTGAAATCGCTGATGAAGTTGGCGCATATTTCATGGTAGATATGGCGCATATCGCAGGTCTTGTTGCGACAGGTGAACATCCATCTCCAGTACCATATGCTCACTTTGTTACTTCAACAACTCACAAAACATTACGCGGTCCTCGTGGTGGATTGATTTTAACAAACGACGAAGAACTAGCTAAAAAAATTGATAAAGCTATTTTCCCTGGTATCCAAGGTGGTCCATTAATGCACGTAATCGCTGCAAAAGCAGTTGCTTTTGGTGAAGCATTACAACCTGAATTTAAAGAATATGCAATACAAATTAAGAAAAATGCAAAAGCTCTTGCAAATAGCTTAACAGCAAACGGCTTAAAGCTTGTGTCTGGTGGTACAGATAACCACTTATTACTAGTAAACGTTAAATCTGTTGGCTTAACTGGTAAAGTAGCTGAACATTTACTTGATGAAGTTGGTATTACAGCAAATAAAAATACAATTCCTTACGATGAAGAAAAACCATTTGTCACTTCAGGCATTCGTCTAGGTACAGCGGCAGTGACTAGTCGTGGATTCAAAGAAGAAGACTTAGAAGAAGTTGGTTCAATAATTGCAACACTTCTTAAAAACCCTGAAGATGAAGCAGTTAAAAACGAATGTGCTAATCGTGTGAAAGTACTTACAGACAAATATCCATTATATGCTTAATCATTAAAAAAGAGACCCTAAAGTGAGTGGTAAATACTTGCAGGGTCTCCTTTTTTCTATGAAAACAATATGTTTACTTGCAGTATTATATAAATGTAAAATACTAATTAAATAATACTATTATTTTCAAGGAGGGGAGAAAGAGATGACAACTAAACCCTTGAATAGTAAAAATGATGCTTTATTTCAGACTTTAAAAAGCATAGGAAACCAATCGAAAAAAAGCTATGTCATTTTAGAATTGGTGAACAAGCAGCTGAAAATTTGTTATTGCAATGAACAACTTTATAATATAACTCGATATACATCGAATGATTTAATAAATAAGTCTTTTGAAACTCTATTCTCCAATGAAAATAGTAGTGTTTTAAAGCAAGTAGAAGAAAATATACATAAAGGTGAGTTGTTTAAAGAAGATTTATTGCTGAATATATTTTTAGACACACCAATATTAGTAGATGTTACGATTATCCCACTCCAGCTTGAAAAAGGAGAAGGTCTCTTATCATTACTAATCATAAATGAATTTTCACATAATCATTTGGAACAAATCCTTCATCACATAGAAGAACAAATCTATAAAGCAATTGAACATGAAAGTACATTAGTGAAAAAGTTGCAAATCGTTTGTGAAGGCATCGAAGAATTATTAAATGGACGAACGGTTTCAAAAATCTACATCCGAGAAAATAATAATCATAAACAGCTTCAAATGGTGATGGCACAAAAATATGGGCTGGAAGAGCCATATATATTCAGAAGAAGAGCTGATATCCAGTATTTAAATAATTTGATTGACCAAGCAGAACTTAATATGTACGAAAATATTGATTATCATAGACTCGATGAATGTACTCGAAAAGTTATAGAAGAGAAAGGTTTAACAAAATACTGTACAGTACCTATTGAAAATCATGTTAACAATCGAATTGGTATGATTGTAATTTATTTTGATAGCATTGTCTTTGATCATCTCGAAAGATATAAAGCGTTTCTTCATAAAATTAATAATTTAATTTCGTTAGCTTATATTTATGACCAGAAGCTGAGGGAGATCTCTTTTCTAGCCTACAATGATGTGTCTACAGGTATACCAAATCGACTAGGCTTTATGGAAAGTTTAAAAGAGTTAGAGCAGAAGCAAATATATGGCCTTATCCATATTATAGAGCCTAGTGAATTCGCAGAAGTCGTCGAGTTATATGGGCGCGAAGCAGGCGATGAACTACTAAATCAATTATGTAGAAAGTTGAAAATGCTGCGAAGGAAAGAAGAGGATTTCATCGCTCGTTTTTCAAGCTCAAAAATTATTGCCTTCACTCATCATAAAAAAGGTGAAAAGATAGTTGATTTTAATCGGATTTCAGAAACGTTAGTTGAAGTACCTTTTATTATTCAAAATAATCCCGTATACATAACGTTGAAATGTGGTATAGCACCATTCAATGAAGAGATTCCATACAAAGATTCTATACGCTTTGCTGAAAATGCCTTTTCAGAAGCAAAACATCGCGCGGGGAATGTATTAGTTTCCTTCAAAGGTGACATGGATGGAAAGCTAAAAAAGAACTTATTAATTAGTAGTCTTTTAACAAAAGCAGTAAAAAATAGTGAGATAGAGGTTTATTTCCAGCCTAAGGTGAATTTAAAGGATGGGTCTATTAGTAGTATTGAAGCTTTAGCAAGATGGAATTCACCGACACTAGGTTTTATTTCCCCATTTGAGTTCATGCCTGTTGCTGAAAAGACAGGGTTAGTAAGGGAAATCGATTTACAAGTTATAGAAAAAGTCTTGCAATGGTTTAGTTTGCGTGAAGAAAAAAGAAAGCCAATTGTCCCAATCGCTGTAAATATTTCTCCAGATCATTTTTATCATCCGAGATTTGTAGATCAGCTTGTCGAATTAGTAAAAAAATATAACGCAAACCCTTGTAATATTATTATTGAAATTACAGAAAATATGAGTCTTGTTGATCTAACAAAAGCAAGAAGAATCATCAGGGAGTTAAAATTTTGGGGCTTTCGTACAAGTGTCGATGATTTTGGTATGGGCTATTCATCATTAAACTACCTTCAGGAGCTTTCCTTCGCCGAGTTAAAAATCGATCGCAATTTTACGATGAAAATTCATGAAAAAGGTACATATGCCATCGTGAAAGCAATCATACAAATTGCACAAGCATTAAATATTGATACTGTTGCTGAAGGAGTGGAAACCGAAGAACAAGCACGTACATTAAAGGAACTAGGCTGTGATACAGGGCAGGGCTACTTATTCTATAAACCTATTTCAATGAAAGAATTTGAAGAAAATATTGAGTTGTAATCTTGGATGTAGCTAATACGTGGCTGCATCTTTTTTCTGTTTTGAAGAAGATGCGGGAACATAATTAAAATGGATTTTAAGCTTTAAGTTAGTTGGGGAGTTTGCTTATTGGTCCTAAACGAAGAATAAATAAAGCTGAAAGGAAAGTAACGAAAGAATCCACATAGTTAATAGCATTTTAATAGATAATACGTATATGAAATTTCTATGTAATAAAAGTGTCGAAAACTGTACTTTTGAGACACCTACAATTTTGTTATACTTATAAGGATAAACAACAGATAGGAGAGATCCCAATGGGCAAAGTATATGTATTTGATCATCCATTAATCCAGCATAAGTTAACGTATATTCGCGATAAAAATACTGGAACAAAAGAATTTAGAGAATTAGTTGATGAGGTTGGCACTTTGATGGCTTTTGAAATAACAAGAGACATGCCATTAGAAGAAATTGATGTGGAAACACCAGTACAAACAGCGAAAGCAAAAGTATTATCAGGTAAGAAAATTGCACTTGTGCCAATTTTAAGAGCAGGTCTTGGAATGGTTGAAGGCGTTTTAAAACTAATTCCAGCTGCGAAGGTCGGACACATCGGATTATATCGTGATCCTGAAACTCTAAAACCAGTTGAATATTACGTAAAACTTCCAACAGATGTGGAAGAACGTGAATTCATCGTAGTTGACCCAATGCTTGCTACTGGGGGATCTGCTGTTGAAGCTATATATGCATTGAAAAAACGTGGTGCTAAAAATATTAAATTCATGTGTTTAATTGCTGCTCCAGAAGGTGTAGAAGTTATGCAAGAGGCCCATCCTGATGTGGATATTTACATTGCTGCACTAGATGAGAAACTAAACGATCATGGCTATATCATTCCTGGACTAGGTGATGCAGGTGACCGTTTATTTGGAACGAAATAATTCCAGCATTTAAAAATTATGAGTTAAGGTGTTCCAAAGGCAAGGGATATTCAATTTGCTCTACTTACTTTAAACACATGGGATTGACGGGATACTAAGAAATGAAATCTCACCCGACGTGTGAAAAGCGTACAATATAGGAAACAAAAGAGGTGTTCTTTAGTATCAAACGAAAAGTCGTTTCATTGTACTAGAGAATCCCCCTTAGTCCTGTATAAAGAGAGGTTAGCTTTAAAAGTTACTATTACAACGTTAACGAATGCTTTCTCCCTTGAACGAATTTCGTAGCAATATTTCAAAATCCCAGAACTAACAAGAGCCCCAAGCAAAACTCACAAATTTCATGCCTAAACAAAAACGATAATATTTACATACAAAGGATGGTGCAGTTATTTTGCAAAAAAAGTGGAAAGTAATGACCATATTTGGGACTAGACCAGAAGCGATTAAAATGGCACCGCTTGTTTTAGAGCTTGAAAAGCATCCAGATGATATTGAATCTATCGTTGCTGTTACTGCACAGCATCGTCAAATGCTAGACCAAGTATTAGAAACATTTGAGATTACGCCAAATTATGACTTAAACATTATGAAGGACCGCCAAACATTGATTGACGTTACAACAAATGCACTGCGTGGCCTTGATGAAATTATGAAAGAAGCAAAACCAGATATTGTCCTTGTTCACGGGGATACATCTACAACATTTGTTGGAAGTCTTGCTGCTTTATACAATCAAATCGCCATTGGTCATGTTGAGGCAGGTCTAAGAACAGGGAATAAATACTCACCTTATCCTGAGGAAATGAATCGACAATTAACAGGTGTAATGGCAGACTTGCATTTTGCGCCAACTGAACAATCAAAAGAAAATTTATTAAAAGAAAATAAAAATCCAGAAACAATATTTGTTACTGGAAATACAGCAATTGACGCATTAAAAACGACAGTTCGTGAACAATATAGTCATCCTGTTTTAGAGAAAATAGGAAAGGATCGTATGATTCTACTTACAGCACACCGTAGAGAAAACTTAGGCGATCCAATGCGTCACATGTTCCGCGCAATTAAACGTCTTTTAGCAGAGCATGAGGATGTGCAAGTGGTATATCCAGTTCATTTAAATCCCGCAGTTCGAGAAGTAGCTGATGAAGTATTAGGCAATGACGAAAGAATTCATTTGATTGAGCCACTTGAGGTTTTAGATTTCCATAACTTTGCTGCAAGATCTTACATGATTTTAACCGATTCTGGTGGTGTACAAGAAGAAGCACCATCCCTAGGGAAGCCAGTTCTAGTATTAAGAGATACGACAGAGCGGCCGGAAGGAATTGCTGCGGGTACATTAAAGCTTGCAGGAACAGAAGAAGAAACAATTTACTCAATGGCAAAAGAATTGCTAGAGGATCAACATGCCTATGAAAAAATGGCAAAGGCCTCAAATCCATATGGAGACGGAGAAGCATCACGCCGAATCGTTGAAGCATTGATTAATTTCCTAAGTAAAAGTAAATAATACTATTCATTATTATAATTTGCCTAGAAAAGGTAAATTATAATAATGAAGAAATTATATTAGGGAATTGCAACTGTTTTATTAAAAATAAATAGGTAGCAATATTTAAGAACTCTATTAGTAAATTATGAATTTAATTCCTTATTTTATGTAATCGGCGAATTTGATCACTAACATGAAATTCTGTTTGCGCTCCTTTACTAGCAATGCACAAAATTGCAATGTACCAAAATAATGACTTTAAGAGTAAATCTTGTCAAGAAAGTATTAATTTTTTTAGATTTTATTTTTTAAACAAGATGAAAGTAAATTTAATAAACAAGTCAAAATTCATTCATGAATTTGTCAACAATTTGACAATGTTTTTGAAGTTGTGAAGTTTTTCACCTTAACTAATTGACATCATTTTTTGGCTATTGTATGCTTACAAAGGGTAAGTGTGATAAGGGTTTTTCAGGGTCAACTGGCCAAAAAACACTTGTTATATCAAGTTTCTACTAGATTGACAGTTAAAACTGTTTAACGTCAATTTGCAACGTCATCAAGCGTTAATTTGCTAAAATTTACTGCGGGAAGTAGCAATAAAACAGAAGTTTCCCTCGAATTCGAGAAATTTCGACATTATGACATCATTCTTAGTTGTTTTATTCATTTGTGAAGTCCGTAAGTAAACATGCACTTGATATCAAAAAAGTGGCAACCGATTACATGTTTACTCGAAAAAAGATCAGGAGATATATGCCAATGCTAGATTTGCATCACATTTTCGCTATGCAGAAGAAAGCGTTATTTTTTTTGTTCGCTCTCAGTGCATTAGGTTGGGGATTTACATCTTATCAATCCATATTCCTAGGAATAAGTTTAGGTGCATTCTTTGGTACATATAACTTTTGGATTCTAGTTCGACGGATGGACAAGTTTGATCGGAATTTGGGCGAAGGAAAGAGAACAGCCTCGCTCGGGACAGCATTACGCTTTGGATCAGGTGTTGCAGCAGTAGCTATCGCGATTACGTTGCCAGAATATTTCCACTTAATTAGCACAGTAACTGGGCTAATGATTCCGTACGTATTCCTCATTGTAGGGGCTATCGTATATTTAGTTAAAAATAAGTAGAGCAATGGAAAGTGAGGTGAAATGCAGTAATGAATCATAGTGCTCCAGAGTTAACGTTGGACTTAGGTGTGTTTTCGCTCACGTTCAACCTTTCCACAGTTTTAATGTTATTGATTACAGCTGTTATCGTGTTTATTATCGCAGTTGTTGCTACTCGTAATTTGAAGCTAAAACCAACAGGGATGCAAAACTTCTTTGAATGGATTATGGACTTCGTAAAAGGAATCATCGGTAGTAACATGGACTGGAAAACAGGTGGGCGATTCCACGTATTAGGGATCACGCTTATCATGTTTATCGCAGTAGCGAACCTTTTAGGGTTACCATTTTCAGGTATCGTTATAAATGGCGATTTATGGTGGAAATCACCAACAGCTGACCCAGTAGTTACAATGACGTTAGCATCTATGATAATGGTTCTATCCGCTTACTATGGTATTAGAATGCGCGGTGCAAAACATTATTTTGGAACTTTCTTCCAACCGATGTCTTTCATGTTCCCGCTAAAAATTATCGAAGAGTTCGCGAACACATTAACATTAGGTTTGCGTCTATACGGTAACATTTACGCTGGTGAAATCTTACTTGGCTTACTAGCAGGTTTAGTAGGTTCAGGTGCTGTAGGTTTCTTAGGCGGTATTATCCCAATGATGGCATGGCAAGGATTCTCGATCTTTATCGGCTTTATCCAAGCATTCATCTTCACTATGTTAACAATGGTTTATCTTTCACATAAAGTGAGCACAGACCATTAATAATAAAAGCTTTTAGTGTCTTACATTAATTTGCTTTAAAAAAACAAAATTTTAAACAATTCCAAGGAGGATTTTAATCAATGGTAGGTTCAGTAGGTTTATTAGCAGCGGCAATCGCAATCGGTTTAGCAGCATTAGGAGCAGGTATTGGTAACGGTCTTATCGTATCTCGTACAGTAGAAGGTATCGCTCGTCAACCAGAAGCACGTGGCGTTCTTCAAACTACTATGTTTATCGGGGTTGCGTTAGTAGAAGCATTACCGATCATCGCGGTAGTAGTAGCATTCATCGTAATGAACCAATAATGGTTGAATTTAAATTTAAGGATGGCGAAGCAATTTTCCTTTAAGAAACTTCGCCATTCCTTTTATTGAGAATAGACGACAGTTGTCTATGAAGTTTTTCTGAAATTGAAAGTAAATTATTTTTAAATAGAAGAAAAGCGTCTTTTTGCTCGAATATCCTAGTGTACATATCACTTAGGGCAGGACATTCAAGTTCCATTGAGCGTTCATGGGCGCATGTGAATCATAGCTCTTGAAGGGAGTGAAACAATCGTGGGTTTAGATTATTTAGTACTGAACGCGGCGGAAGGTGACCATTTATTTAATGGTGGTGACGTACTTGCTACAGTTATCATCTTCGCTGTTTTAATGTTACTTCTTAAAAAATTCGCTTGGGGTCCATTAATGGGCATCATGAAACAACGTGAAGAGTTAGTTTCTAGCGAAATCGATGCAGCTGAAAACGCTCGCAAAGAGGCAGCAGCACTTTTAGAGGAACATAAAGCTTTATTAAAAGAAGCACGCACTGAAGCACAAACAATTATTGAGAGTGCGAAAAAACAAGGCGATGCTCAACGTGAAGAAATTATTTCAGCAGCTCGTGCAGAAGCAAACCGCTTAAAAGATTCTGCTGTTCGTGAAATCGAAACAGAAAAAGAAAAAGCAATCGCAGCTGTACGTGAAGAAGTCGTTTCACTATCAGTTCTTGCAGCATCTAAAGTTCTTGGTAAAGAAATTTCTGAAGAGGACAATAGTGCTTTAATTAAAGAAACGATTGCGAAGGCAGGCGTTGCAGAATGAGTAAATCTCAAGTAGCAAAACGTTATGCCGAAGCATTGTTTCAATTAGCGCAAGAAAAAAACGCTCTTGTTGAAGTTAGTAACGATCTAAAAGAATTAGTAAAAGTAATTGAAAGTACTCCAGAGTTAATTTCATTACTTGTTAATCCTAAATTCTCTATCGAACGTAAAAAACAAATTGTTGCAGAAGTATTCTCTAAAGCAAATCCATTTGTTGTAAATACACTAAATCTTCTTATTGAGAAGAAACGAGTAAATGAAGCAGCAAATTTAGCTGAAGAATTTTCTGAACTAGCAGCAGCAGCTCAAGGTTTTGCTGTAGCAAAAGTATTCTCAACTCGTGCATTAACAGACGATGAATTAAATGAAATCTCTTCTGCATTTGCAAAACGTGTTGGTAAAGAACAACTTAACATTACAAACGAAATCGACCCATCAATTTTAGGTGGCGTGCGAGTTCAAATCGGTAACTACATTTTTGATAACACTGTAGCTAGCAAGCTTCAGGGTTTAAAACGTACGTTAGTTGGTTAATCAAAAAGAAATGTGAGAGGTGACATTCATGGGCATCAAGGCTGAAGAAATCAGCGTGCTGATAAAAAAGCAGATTGAAAATTACCAATCTGAATTAGAAGTAAGCGAAGTTGGTACAGTTATCACTGTTGGTGACGGTATCGCTCGTGCTCATGGCCTCGACAACGTCATGGCTGGAGAATTATTAGAATTCTCAAATGGTGTTATGGGTATGGCTCAAAACTTAGAAGAAGGTAACGTTGGTATCATTATTCTAGGTAACTACCTTGGCATTAAAGAAGGCGATGAAGTTCGTCGTACAGGTCGTATCATGGAAGTACCAGTTGGTGAAGAACTAATTGGTCGCGTTGTAAACCCACTAGGAATTCCTGTGGATGGACAAGGCCCTATTAATACTACAAAAACTCGTCCTATCGAAAGTCCAGCTTTCGGTGTAATGGCTCGTAAATCAGTACACGAACCATTACAAACAGGTATCAAAGCGATTGACGCTCTAGTACCAATCGGTCGTGGTCAACGTGAGTTAATCATCGGTGACCGTCAAGTTGGTAAAACATCTGTTGCGATCGATACAATTTTAAACCAAGCAGACCAAGATATGATTTGTATCTATGTTGCAATTGGTCAAAAAGAATCTACAGTACGTGGCGTAGTAGAAACACTACGTAAAAACGGCGCTTTAGATTACTCAATCGTTGTAACTGCATCTGCTTCTCAACCAGCTCCATTATTATACTTAGCTCCTTATGCTGGTGTATCTATGGCTGAAGAGTTCATGTTACAAGGTAAACACGTATTAATCGTATATGATGATTTATCTAAACAAGCAGCAGCTTACCGTGAGCTTTCATTATTATTACGTCGTCCTCCAGGTCGTGAAGCTTATCCTGGTGACGTATTCTACTTACACAGTCGTTTATTAGAACGTGCTGCGAAATTAAACGAAACATACAAAAATGGTTCGATTACAGCTCTTCCATTCGTTGAGACTCAAGCTGGGGATATCTCTGCATACATCCCAACTAACGTTATCTCAATTACAGATGGACAAATTTTCTTACAATCTGACTTATTCCACTCAGGTGTACGTCCAGCGATTAACGCCGGTTTATCAGTATCACGTGTAGGTGGATCTGCGCAAATTAAAGCGATGAAAAAAGTTGCTGGTACACTACGTCTTGACTTAGCTGCTTACCGTGAACTTGAATCATTCGCACAATTCGGTTCAGATTTAGATAAAGCAACTCTTGCTAAACTTGAACGTGGTAAACGTACAGTTGAAGTATTAAAACAAGAGTTAAACAAACCATTAAAAGTTGAAAAACAAGTTGCGATTCTTTATGCATTAACTCGTGGATTCTTAGATGATATTCCAGTAAAAGATATCACTCGTTTCGAAGCTGAATTCTTAAGCTGGTTAGATGTAAACCACACAAACGTTTTAGATCATATCCGTACAACTAAAGAACTTCCATCTGATGAAGAAATGGCTAACGCTATTAACGAATTCAAAAAAACTTTCGCTAAATCAGAGTAAGTTTTACTTTGCCCGAATGTGATTAAAATGAAAAGGTGGTGAATTACCAGTGGCAAATTTACGTGATATAAAAATTCGTATTAACTCAACAAAGAAAACAAAATCGATGACGAAAGCCATGCAAATGGTTTCTGCATCTAAGAAAAACCGTGCAGAATTAAACGCGAAATCTTACGTTCCTTACATGGAAAAGGTACAAGACGTTGTTGCGGCTATTGCTTCAGGTACATCTGATGCATCCCATCCAATGTTAGAAACTCGTCCAGTTAAGAAAACAGGTTATATTGTGATTGGTTCTGATCGTGGTCTTGCAGGTGCTTATAACTCAAACGTTATTCGTGAGTTAACTCGAACACTTAATGAACGACATAAGTCAAAAGACGAATATGTTATTTTGGCTATCGGACGTGTAGCAAGAGATTTCTTTGTTAAACGAGGCTACAATGTCATTGATAGTGTAGTAGGTCTACCTGACCAACCTACATTCTCAGACGTAAAAGCAATCGCTCGTAAAGCTGTTGGTATGTTCGCTGATGGTACATATGACGAATTATATATGTACTATAACCACTATATCAGTGTTATTTCACAAGAAGTGACTGAGAAAAAGGTATTACCAATTACAGATTTAGCACCAGCATCTGAAGGTATTTCAGCTTCTTATGAATTCGATCCAAGTGCGGATGCAATTTTAGAAGTATTGCTACCACAATATGCAGAAAGCTTAATCTATGGTGCTTTATTAGATGGTAAAGCAAGTGAACATGCTGCCCGTATGACAGCGATGAAAGCTGCAACTGACAATGCTGACGAGTTAATCAAATCATTAGATCTTGTTTACAACCGTGCACGTCAAGCAGCTATTACTCAAGAAATTACAGAAATCGTTGGTGGAGCAGCAGCCTTAGAATAGGCTGTGCTTCCCAATGTCGTTATAAGGTTTAAGCGAGCAAACATTCTTAAAGCAAGACTTTTTGATCATGTTTTGCCCGCTAGTTACCATACTCGATAGGAGGTACAAAGGAATGAACATAGGACACGTTATCCAAGTAATGGGTCCAGTTGTTGACGTAAAATTCAGCAACGGTCAATTACCAGCAATCTATAACGCTTTAACAGTTAAGATTGAACGTCCAAATGAAGAAGCTGTTACTTTAACTTTAGAAGTAGCCCTTCATTTAGGTGACGACTCTGTCCGCACAATTGCCATGTCATCTACTGACGGACTGCAACGTGGTGCAGATGTTACAGATACAGGAAAAGCAATCTCTGTACCAGTTGGTGAAGTAACTTTAGGACGTGTATTCAACGTACTAGGTGAAGTTATCGACTTAGGAGAAGAAATTCCAGAGAGCGAACGTCGTGATCCAATTCACCGTGAAGCTCCAAAATATGATGATTTAACTACAGAAGTTCAAATTCTTGAAACAGGTATTAAAGTAGTAGACTTATTAGCTCCTTATATCAAAGGTGGTAAAGTAGGTTTATTCGGTGGTGCCGGTGTAGGTAAAACTGTATTAATCCAAGAATTAATTAACAACATCGCTCAAGGTCATGGTGGTATCTCTGTATTCGCTGGTGTAGGTGAACGTACTCGTGAAGGTAACGACTTATTCCACGAAATGAGTGACTCTGGCGTTATTAGTAAAACATCAATGGTATTCGGTCAAATGAATGAGCCACCTGGTGCACGTATGCGTGTTGCCTTAACTGGTCTTACAATGGCTGAATATTTCCGTGATGAACAAGGACAAGACGTTCTTTTATTCATCGATAACATCTTCCGTTTCACTCAAGCAGGTTCTGAGGTATCAGCGTTATTAGGTCGTATGCCTTCTGCCGTTGGTTACCAACCAACTCTTGCTACTGAAATGGGTAACTTACAAGAACGTATTACATCAACAAACAAAGGTTCTGTTACATCAATCCAAGCGATCTATGTACCAGCCGATGACTATACTGACCCAGCTCCAGCAACAACTTTCGCTCACTTAGACTCAACAACTAACCTTGAACGTAAGTTATCTGAAATGGGTATCTATCCTGCGGTAGATCCACTTGCATCAACTTCTCGTGCTTTATCACCTGAAATCGTTGGTGAAGAACACTACAACGTTGCTCGTGCAGTACAATCAACTATCCAACGCTATCGTGAATTACAAGATATCATCGCTATCTTAGGTATGGATGAATTATCTGATGAAGATAAACAAACAGTTGAACGCGCTCGTCGTATTCAATTCTTCTTATCACAAAACTTCCACGTTGCGGAACAATTCACTGGTCAACCAGGTTCATTTGTACATGTAAAAGATACTGTACGTAGCTTCAAAGAAATCCTTGAAGGTAAATATGATCACTTACCAGAAGATGCATTCCGTCTAGTTGGTAGCATTGAAGAAGTAGTAGAAAAAGCTAAAGCTATGGGCGTAGAGGTATAATCACGGACGAGGAGGAAAAAATATGAAGACAGTTCAAGTCAATATTGTCACTCCCGACGGCCCAGTGTACGATTCAGAAGTTGCAATGGTAATCGCTAAAACAATTTCTGGTGAAATTGGGGTTCTTCCTGGCCACATTCCTTTGGTTTCTCCGCTATCAATTGGTGGCGTAGAGTTAAAGGATGCAAACGGTAAAAGCGAATTCGTAGCCGTTAGTGGCGGATTCATTGAAGTACGTCCTGAAAAAGTATCGATTTTAGCTCCTTCAGCTGAAGTAGCTTCTTCAATCGATCTAGCCCGTGCGCAAGAAGCAAAAGCACGTGCTGAAGAACGTTTAAAAATGAAAAATGATGAAATCGATTTCCAACGTGCTGAATTAGCATTAAGACGTGCAATGAATCGTATCAACGTTCATGAGGGTAATGTGTAATTTAACATGTATAAAGCGGACAGTTAGTTCTGTCCGCTTTTTTTCATACATTAGTAGGAATTTCACTTACTTAAGTTGAATCAAATAAAAGGTGGCTGCTTTTTTATTAGTTTATCTTGTTTATTGACAGATGAATACAATGGAAATGCAAGTCTAAAGAAACAGTCGTTCACTCATATTTTAAAGGGAGGAAAAGTTATGGATCTTTATAATACATTTGGAATACAAGCTGGAATTGGGATTTTTTCGCATATCTTTTTTATTGGTATTTCATTTTACGCACTACAATCTTTACGTTTGGAACAATTATTTAAAAAAGGGCACACTTTTCAAATTCAACTCATATATATATTGCTTAGCATTGCAATTGGCTCAAGTGTTTCAAATTTCATACTCGATATCACAAGTTGGTCCCAACAATTGCCATATCTTTTCTCGTAAATTCATGATATAACGGTTAAATGGATTAAAAGGTAATTTTTTTGTTACATAAATGTGTCGACATAAGAATGGGGATTTTAATAAATTTAGCCCAAACTCAAATATGGTAAAATTTGAATGAAATTTGGAATTATGACAGATTATTGAAAATAAAAGGTATTATATGCCTTGTAAGGATAAGTGAAAATGATTCGTTTGTCGTTACAGACATATAATTTTATATTTCCTGGGTAATATTGATGAAAAATGTATGATTTCCCTAGGTAAATTTATTTTACTTTTCCTTTCGTAATTCGACATCTGTCAAAGCAAAAATTCACCAATATTGAGAGCTTTGCGTAATATAAATTGTAGATTAATATTTAAAAATAACGTAAAATATCTACTTGAGAACTTGTTAAAGCCATATAATAAATGTAACATTATGGTAGTCGGTTCATTAAGCATGTAGAAAGAGAATTAAAGAATTGTAGGTTACGGACAATTGAATTCGGAGGGACGAATTGTGGAGAAAATTATTGTTACGGGAGGCCAAAAGTTAAAAGGGTCCGTAAAAGTTGAAGGTGCAAAAAATGCTGTATTACCAATATTAACTGCATCTTTATTAGCATCAAAAGATAGAACAACAATAAAAGATGTTCCGAATTTAGCGGATGTTCAAATTATTAATGAAGTACTAAAAAGCTTAAATGCAGATGTACAATATGACGTAGAAAATAATGAAATTAATATAAATGCTACAAAAACACTTAACAGTGAAGCACAATTTGAGTTTATAAGTAAAATGCGCGCCTCAATTTTAGTAATGGGTTCATTATTAGGACGCAATGGGTTTGCAAGGGTTGCACTGCCTGGCGGGTGTGCGATTGGTTCGCGTCCAATTGAACTTCATTTAAAGGGTTTCGAAGCGATGGGTGCAAAAATTACTTTTGGTCATGGTTATGTTGAAGCTAGCGTGAAAGATAGATTAAAAGGTGCTGAAATCTATTTAGATTTTCCTAGTGTAGGAGCGACTGAGAACATTATGGCAGCTGCTGCACTTGCGAGAGGCACGACAATCATAGAAAACGCAGCAAAAGAACCTGAGATTGTAGATTTAGCAAGCTTTATAAACAGTATGGGTGGACGTGTCGTTGGTGCTGGAACAGATACTATTCGTATTGAAGGCGTTGAAGAACTTCATGGAACAACTCATCATATCATACCTGACCGTATTGAAGCAGGGACATTTATGGTCGCTGCTGCGATTACACGAGGTGATGTATTGATTGAAAATGCTCTATCAGAACATTTGATGCCAATTATTGCAAAAATGAGAGAAATGGGTATTGAAATTACTGACGAGAATAATGGTATTCGTGTACGTGCTACAAATCCACTTAAAGCAGTCGATATTAAGACATTGCCTCATCCTGGCTTTCCAACGGATATGCAAGCACAAATGATGGCTTTATTATTAACAGTCGAAGGTGCAAGCATCATTACTGAAACCGTCTTTGAAAACCGCTTCATGCATGTTGAAGAATTCCGTCGAATGAATGCTGAAATGAAAATCGAAGGCCGTACTGTGTTTATCGAAGGTCCTGTTAAGCTTCAGGGTGCTGAAGTAGCTGGAACAGACTTACGAGCGACAGCGGCTTTAATATTAGCTGGTTTGGCTTCTGAAGGAATTACACGAGTTACAAATTTACATCACTTAGACCGTGGATACGTTAATTTCACTGAAAAACTAGCTTCACTAGGGGCAAATATAATCCGCGTTAAAGAAGAGGAATTATTAGATGTGAAAGTAAATAGATCTACATTAAGCCAACTTGTTTAATGTATGATTTTAAGTTTCATTTATTCCACCCTATGATATGAAAAATTAAAATATGACTGGGCTTTTGAGAAATTTTTTTAAAAATTTTTCGAAGCCTAGTTTTTTTGATTATGAAGGGGTGAACCTAACGAATAGAAATTTAAGGGGTATTGATTTCATTGAAGCCTATAAAAGGGAACGGGATTTCGAATGGGGTAGGTAAATTATTCTTCTAAATATTAACCTATGCTTCAAGAACTTAAATCAATAGCGCGAACTGTCGTTTTTTCGAACCTTTTGTTAATAATAATTTACTAGCTTCATACATATGGTTATTAGTATGAAAAATATAAATAGCATGAGAAAATGGACACCACACATTCTAATCAGTTGCTTTATACTCGTATTATTCATTATGCCATTATTGTTTCGATCACCAGTAAAGGAACCCACTGAAGAAGAAAATGTGTCACTTCCTGAAAATAAATGTGGGATTATGATTAAGGTGGCAGATACGGACTCGCCAATCGAACTTGAGGAATATGTAGTTGGTGTAGTGGCAGCGGAAATGCCTGCGAACTTCCATAAAGAAGCGTTAAAGGCCCAAGCCATTGCAGCAAGAACGTATGTATTAAAATCAACAAACTTTGGTCAGTCAGAAATTGCCCCTACTGTAGCAAGACAAGTTTACTATGATCAAACAGTACGTCAAAAAAATTGGCAAAGCTCCTTTGAAGAAAACGAAAGAAAAATACGTGAAGCAGTAGAAAGCACAAAAGGCGAAGTTATTTTTTACAATGAAGAATTAATTACTGCGATGTTCCATTCCATGAGTAACGGTATGACAGAAAGCTCAAAAAACTATAGTGGAAGCGACTTGCCTTATTTACAACCTGTGGCAAGTACGGATTTTCAATATGCAGATAATTATGAAGTAACAAAAACATTTACATTAAATGAATGGAACGAAAAATTAGGGGGTAACTGGACACTTAATCAAGTGAAACAGTTTAAACTAGCTAGAAACGATACAGGGAGGGTAGAAACGGTATCAATCCAAAGCGAAGTTTGGACGGGTCGTGAATTTCGAACTTTACTAGATTTGCGCTCAACAGACTTCCAAATAGCTGTTCAAGGTGAAACAATTGTTGTGACAACAGAAGGTTTTGGTCATGGAGTTGGAATGAGTCAATACGGTGCAGATGCGATGGGAAAACAGGGTTCTAATGCACATGAAATTATCCAACATTATTACAAAAATACAAAAATTGAAAAAATATCATGTTCTTAGTAGAAAAATTGGAAAATTTATGATTAGAATTGTCAAAATCTGTTCACACTGATTTCTGAGGTGATGAATATGAGAGAAGACAACAAATCTAAAATTCCTTCTCCTACTAACAAAAATGATAAATTACAAAGTAAGCCCTGGTTTTGGCCGTCTGTTTATGCTGCAATTGCCGTTGCGCTAATCGGTCTAATTTTCAGTTATAACGCACTCATTGGTAATAATGAACAAGAGCAACCGGTTGCTGTAAATAATCAGCCTGCTGATGAAAATACAGTGATTGAAACAAATGCTCAAGTAGAAACAATGAAGTTCCCATTTGACGAAACTAAATTAGAACAAGTTTCGGTGCTTCAAGATTTCTATGATATTACTGCAGATGAAGAAACAAGAGAAAAAGCTTTACTTGTTTTCAATCAAACATTTTCAACATCTTCAGGTGTTTCATTATCAATGAATAGTGAACCATTTGAAGTACGAGCAGCAATGAGTGGCGAAGTTACAGAAGTGAAATTGGATGCATTTACAGGCAATCAGATTATCATTACACATCCAAACGGAATGGAAACACGTTATAGTTCAGTGACTGATATCCTTGTTAAAGAGGGCGACGAGGTAATTCAAGGTCAACCATTAGCAACAACAACTGATAATGAATGGAACCCAACAGCTGGCGTTCACCTTCATTTCCAAGTGTTGCAAGATGGAGAACATGTTAACCCAAGAGACTTCCTATCTTTCTAAATTAGAAATCCTAAATTCCGTTTACTAAAGCAAGCGACATGTGGGTCACGGTCCATGGTGTTATCTGGTTCTTAATATAGATGCCCGATATCAAAATTGATCCATAACTACGTATGCCACATCGCAACACTTTAGTTTATTTACTTAATGAAGTTCTGAATGCAGTCGAATTATCATATTGTGAATAAACGTTAAAATCGCTAGTTGCAAACGTCTATGAAACAATCGCAATATGAACACGTCAAATTTACGCTTATCGTTAGCAAAACGGCACTTTCTTATATCCGATAGAAAGGAAGAGAACGTGCACGAGCACATTCGACATCGCTGCGTTCGACTTGGTGAACTGCTCCTCGAAACTGGTGAAACGGTCCGCGTTCTTGCAAAAATGACAGGCTATTCTAAAAGTACGGTTCATAAAGACTTAACAGAAAGATTATTTCTTGTAAATGAATCGCTTGCTAATGAAGTGAAAGAAGTACTAGCTTATCATAAATCAATTCGTCATTTGCGAGGGGGCGAGGCGACACGCCAGAAGTGGCAGTCCCGACAAAAAAAATGAAAAAGCATTTAGTTTGGCTTATCTACATAAGTCAACTAAATGCTTTTTCCTTTGTTGGAGGACGTCGACGGAACGTTTGATTTGCTACTTATTATATGAGGGCGACACTGGATATAGCGTGTTGACTGGAAGAGGGTGTTAAAAAACGTTCTGTATAGACCAAATTATGGCGAGTGGACAAAACAATGAAGCGAACGGACAAAACCAGGTTCTGGATGGACAAAACGATCAAGTGAGTGGACAAAAACAGACTGCGAATGGATAAAACGAAAGCGAGTGGACAAAACAATGAAGCGAACGGACAAAACCAGGTTCTGGGTGGACAAAACAATCGAGTGAGTGGACAAAAACTGACCGCGAATGGACAAAACAAAGGCGAATGGACAAAACGAAGGCGAGTGGACAAAACAATGAAGTGAACGGACAAAATAAGGTTCTGAGTGGACAAAACAATCGAGTGAGCGGACAAAAACTGACCGCGAATGGACAAAACGAAGGCGAGTGGACAAAACAATGAAGTGAACGGACAAAATAAGGTTCTGAGTGGACAAAACGAACGAGTGAGCGGACAAAAACTGACCGCGAATGGACATAATGAAGGAGAGTGGAGAAAACAATGAAGTGAACGGACAAAATAAGGTTCTGGGTGGACAAAACAATCTAGTGAATGGACAAAAGCTGGCTGCGAATGGACAAAACTAAAGCCAGAATACAAAACTTTAATGCAAACAGTAAAAATACACCATTATAGACAACAGAATTACATCCGTAACCTTGATTGGAGCGGATACAGAATTTATTAGATCACTTAGAGCGGGCTTTGGATCACTTAGCAATACGTTTTGGGCAGATAATGCAGCCTTTTGATCACAAAGCTAACTTTTGGGCGGATAAGGAACTAATTTGATCACAAAGCTCATCGATTGGAGCGGATAACCCGGAGTTTATGTGCAGACACTGCATCAGTAGTAGATTCTATAGACTGACAATCTATTCAATCCCACGTATCCCAATGATTGGAGCCTAAAAAAAACTAATATGATCACATAACCCATCGATTGGAGCGGATAACCCGGAGTTTATGTGCACGCCTTTTCATCAGAAGCAGATTCTATAGTCTTACAATCTATCCCACGTAAGACAATCATTGGAGCCTAAAAACAAACTAATATGATCACATAACTCGCCAAATTGGAGTGGATAACCCGAAGTTTATCTATAAGCTTGTACCCAGAAGCATATTCAATCCAATCGCATAAATGAAAATTCATCAAGCATCCAAACCAGTTTCAATCAACGGGTAATCTATTCGCATAACCTAAAACTTCTAGCCGATACACTATCAAGAACCCAAACCAGATTCACCCAACCACCATCCCAATCCCATAACTAAACCACAGCCACAAAAAAATATCCCTTACACTCACATCCCTTCTAAAATACTTCGCTTCATCAATTTTCCAAAAAAAGAAAACTTCAATTCCCACATTCACAGGATTTACCTATGCAGAAAGAACACGGCAACCAAATTAAGGATGTAATTATTATTTGAATATGATAAAATATTCTAGATAAAGATATAGAAAAGTTAGAAAAATGTTGGAATTGGCGGGAAGGAGATCTATAGTATATGTTTTCTAAAGATATAGGCATCGATTTAGGAACTGCAAATGTACTCATTTACGTTAAAGGAAAAGGAATTGTATTAAATGAGCCATCTGTAGTTGCAATAGACAAAAATACAAACCGTGTGCTTGCTGTTGGTGAAGAAGCTCGACAAATGGTGGGCCGTACACCTGGTAACATCGTAGCAATTCGTCCTTTAAAAGATGGCGTAATTGCTGATTTTGATGTGACCGAAGCAATGCTAAAGCACTTTTTAACTAAATTAAACGTTAAAGGCTTTTTATCAAAACCACGTATCCTAATATGCTGTCCAACAAACATCACAAGCGTAGAGCAAAAAGCAATTCGAGAAGCTGCTGAAAAATCAGGCGGTAAAAAAGTCTATTTAGAAGAAGAACCAAAAGTTGCTGCAATTGGTGCTGGTATGGATATTTATCAACCAAGTGGAAATATGGTTATTGATATCGGTGGTGGTACAACTGACATAGCAGTACTTTCAATGGGCGACATTGTAACAAGTGAATCCATTAAAGTAGCTGGAGACGTATTTGATAACGAAATACTGCAATACATAAAAAAACAATACAAACTATTAATCGGAGAACGTACAGCAGAGCAAATCAAAATGACGATTGGTACAGTATTTCCAGGTGGACGAAACGACGAAATGGAAATTCGCGGTCGCGACCTTATTACAGGCTTACCTCGTACGATTACAATCAATTCAACAGAAATTGAAAAGGCATTGCATGAGTCTGTGTATATGATTGTACAAGCTGCTAAAAATGTTTTAGAAAGAACTCCGCCAGAATTATCCGCAGACATTATTGACCGTGGTATTATAATAACTGGTGGCGGTGGTCTCCTACATGGTATGGACCAATTATTAATTGAAGAATTAAAAGTACCGGTAATAATTGCCGAAAAACCAATGGACTGTGTTGCGATTGGAACTGGTATAATGTTAAATAACATCGATCGTGCAACTGCGAAATTTTAATTAAGACAACATTTTCAACCGATCATTGATTAAATTAAAATCATTTTGTTTAAATAAATTAAGAAACCGAAAAAAAGAGGTGAACAACATTGTTTAAAGGATTTTATACTGTAGCATCTGGGATGATTGCACAACAAAGAAAAACAGAGATTATCACAAACAATATGGCGAATGCGAACACACCTGGATATAAAGCAGACCAATCGACGATTCGATCTTTTCCTGATATGTTAATTTCCGCAATCGGTAATACCAACATTCCAACAGAAAAGAATTTAAATTTCCAAAATGCACAAGAAATTGGCGGGTTAAATACGGGTGTTTATTTACAAGAAACACTTGCTAATTATGGGCAAGGTTCACTAATGCAAACGAACTTAACAACAGACGTGGCATTAATCGATGGTACATTACCAATTGATGAGGAGTCTGGCAACCAAGGGGCGATCTTCTTCCGACTGGAACATCCAAATGGCGGTGAAGTCTATACTCGTAATGGTAACTTTACATTAGATGGACAAGGCTACCTTGTAAATGGGAACGGCTATTATGTTTTATCAAATGAAGGTGAACGTATTTATTTGCCAAATGATGATTTCCAAGTCGCAGAAGACGGTACCATCACATTTGCAGATGTAAATGTTGCACAAATTGGTGTATCATTTAGCGCAAATCCTGATGTTTTAGTTAAACAAGATAACGGTTTGTTCCGCACAATTGATGGAGCTTTATTGCCTTCAGCTTACAATCAAGAAGGAGTCGCATTTGGACTTAAACAAAGCTATTTAGAAGGCTCTAATGTAGATTCAGCTAGATCTATGACAGATCTTTTAACAGCTTATCGTGCATTTGAAGCGAATCAAAAAGTACTTCAAGCTTATGATCAAAGCATGCAAAAGGCTGTTAATGAAATCGGTAAAGTATAAGAAATATTAACTTAAACGGGTAGCACAAAATAATTACGTATTGCCCTAATAATACAACTCAAGGTATCCCACAAAATAACGTGGTACCAATTAAAAGGAGGGCTCAGAATGCTTCGGACAATGATTACAGCAACGAATACACTTACACAATTGCAACAGCAAATGGATACAATCAGTAATAACCTTGCTAATAGCAGTACAACGGGGTATAAAGCAAAAGAAGCACAATTTTCAGAGCTTCTTTACCAACAATACAATAATGACGAGTTAGACAGAACGTTACGTCAATCACCAGTAGGAATCCGTTATGGTGTTGGTGCTAAAATTAGTCAAATTCAAACAAATCATAGTCAAGGGAACCTTCAAATGACTGATCGTGATTTGGACCTTGCATTCACAAAGGAAAAACAATATTTCAACATCTTAATGCCAGCTGGAGATAATGGGACAAACCTAGTTTATTCTCGTCAAGGCGACTTTTACGTTTCACCAGTTGCAAATGGCCAAGTGATGTTAGTGAATTCTGATGGATATGCAGTTGCAGATTCTGATGGTAACCCAATCGTTTTCCAAGACCAGTTCCAAAACTTCACATTAACAGAGGACGGTCTTTTAGGTGTGAGCTATCCTAATGGTCAAACAGCTACTTTCGAATTAGGTATTACAGAAATTCAAAAGCCACAAGTAATGGAACATGTTTCAGATACATACATTGATTTACCTGAAAACTTTGCTGAGCTAGGGCTTGAGGAACAAGAAGTATTAGTTGATATGCTTGGTGCAAATCGTGTGAATATCGGTGTTCAAAACGGTGCTTTAGAGCAATCAAACGTCAACCTTTCAAAGGAAATGACAGATTTAATAACTGCACAACGTTCTTACCAATTTAATTCACGTGCAATAACGATTGCTGACCAAATGTTAGGGCTTATCAATGGGATTCGATAAACTATAATTCATTGATAGATAACATGTCTAATAGTTATAAAAATCGTTGATAATAACAATAAAAAACAATTCTTGCATCACATGGTGTCAAACTCCTGACGCCATGTGATATGGTATTCTAAAGGAGTAAAAAAATGACAAACGAATTAAAAAATGAACAACGTATGTCTCAAAATAGTCGGACAGAACGTACCCGAAAAGCTAAAGCCGAGCACAAAAAGAAAAAGGTAAAAAAAGAAAAGAAACAGCCGGAATCGACTAAAGAAATATTTCTTTCTCGTTTAGCCTCAACTGGTATCAAGCTACTTATTTTTTTCATTATCATTATTTTCGTAGCAATCATCGGTTTAATGATTGGGTTTGGTGTAATCGGTGAAGGCAATCCGGTCGATGCATTAAAATGGGAAACATGGCAACACATATTAGACATCATCAATGGGAAAGAATAATCTACTCTCGAATTTCTGATACGTTTCAAGCTTCGAAACGTGGGTTATTAGGGACATTATTTTTTTCCAATTTTTATTGTCCAATATTTTTTATGGATAATGAAAGGGTGCGGAAATTTGTCAAATTCATTCACTATTAGTTATGATTATCTTCTAGTCACTAATTTTAATCCGTTTGTTATAACATAGAGCACTAAACAATGATACATAATGAAAAGTTAAATTTAGGGGGAAATTTACATGTTAAATGCAGAACAAATTCAATCCATTTTGCCACATCGTTATCCATTTTTATTAGTGGATCGCATTCTTGAATTGGAAGAAGGGAAACGTGCAGTTGGTATTAAAAATGTTTCCATTAATGAAGACTTCTTTAACGGACATTTTCCAGGATATCCTGTAATGCCTGGTGTTTTAATTATTGAAGCATTAGCACAAGTTGGAGGAGTGGCACTTTTAAATTCTGAGCAATTTAAAGGAAGACTAGCTTTTTTAACAGGTATTGATAATGCACGTTTTAAACGTCAAGTTGTTCCTGGCGATCAGTTAAGATTAGAGGTTGAATTTGTTCGCATGCGCGGTGCGATGGGAAAAGGTCATGCAATTGCAACAATTGAAGGGGAAATTGCTTGCGAAGCGGATATTTTATTTGCCATTGGACCTGCACAGCCGAAGGAATAAAATTCGAATTCAAGTAAATTTTACCTAATTATTTAGGAATGAACAGAGGAATGTTTAGGAGAAAATAAGCCTATATGAAATTTTTACATGGCTATAGGTTTGATTTTTTACAGAATTAACAATTATTTGGAGAAAATTTAGAAAAATGGTAATATGTTTGAATTTTGTCGAAATAAAAGATACAATTAAGTGGTTGAATTTACTAATTAGTAAACGTGGTTTGAGTTGCTTTTATAATCGTAGGAGGTTTTAATTTAATGTATAAAGATCTGTCATCGGGCGTTAAAATCAGTATTACACGTTCGATCACTACATCGTTTGAATCATATTTGGCAAGTATAGGTTGGGACGAAGATAAATTTTTCATGGAAGATTTTGTTCAATATTGGCAAACATATTTTACAGAAAATGCTGCTTGGTTTGAAAAAATTCCTCATGAAGTATTAGTAAGTACAGAATTTCATGAAGAAGTAGCGAAAAAAATTGACGATGTCATCGGTAAAATTTTAAGCGAAGAACCAACTAAAAAACAAATTGATTCCATTGAAAAAATGCAAAAACAACTTGGAACGAACTATACTTATGGTTGTAAAGCAGAAGCCGCATACGTGGAACAGCTATTAAAGGATCAATTAAATCAATAAAAAATTGTATCTGATTTAATGGTGGAAGTGATTTTTCATTTTATGATGATTAATTATTGGAAAGTTGCATTAAATTAGTCAAGGATAGTTCCCACATTCCCGGGTAATCTATGAATAGTCACATCGCATGAATGTGATGGGTAGTAGAAAATCTAGGAAGGAGGGAGCTTTTTATATGAAAAAGTCGTTTTACGCATTCGTTCTTGGTTCAGCTCTTTTAGTGGGGTGTAACACAGGAGAAGATGCTGCCGATGATACAGACAATCCAGTAGAGGACCTTGGTGATGATATTCAAGAGGGTGCTCAAGATGTTGAGGAAGGTATCAACGATGCATTGGATGATAACGATACAGAAGTCAATGATGGAAACGGACTTGACGTAAATCCAGAAACAAACGATGCTGATACAAACGGCGGTACTCTTGAAAATAATAATGGTGTGAACGACAGAGACGGCGCATCAAACAGTAATGGTGCTGGTCAAAACGGTACAACTGGTACTGTAAATAACAATGATGAGCGTATCAATAACAACAATGAAGAAGATCTCATAGAAGATGGTGGCGACATTGTTGACAGAGATAATAAAGACCAATAAGTAATTTGCAAATACATTTAGTGCAGAAATGTGTTGGCATATAAAAATAATCCGCGTACTACTTGAATAGCGCACGACAGGATACAAAAATCAGAAACGCACGGCTAGATTACTCTAGTACCGCGTTTCTGATTTTCTTTTTTAATTGTCATGGGGGTTTAAATATTCATCAAATATTGTTAAAATAAAATTAAAATTAACGCATTTGTTAAGTAATCAAATATGTTAAAAATGAGTATAATAATAAGGAGGGGTAGTTAGATGAACTTTGGTTTATTACCTCCTAAAGATTATCTTCTAACATTTGAAGAACTTAGAAATTCTATACTTGTTAAAGGACCTATATTTTATAAAACATGGGATGCAAAATGGCGTCTTACGTTAGTTGAAAATTTAGAGATTATGGTTAAACAATTATGGGAAATAGGGATTGATCAAATTTATATTGATGGTTCTTTTGTAGAAGATAAAGCTCATCCAAATGATATTGATGGTTATTTTGAATGTGATTTATTAGATCTCGCCACAGGTGATTTAGAAAGAAAGCTTAACGCTTTAGATCCATATAAGGTTTGGACTTGGGATAGCAAAACAAGAAAACCGTATCGTGGGTATACAAAAAAACAGTTACCGATGTGGCATAGGTATAGAATTGAACTATATCCCCATGTCGGATTTCCTTCTGGAATACGAGATGAGTTTGGGAATGATCAACAATTTCCCGCTGCATTTCGAAAGACAAGAGATACATATTTACCAAAAGGAATTGTGAAAATTATTAAGTGATGGTGGGATTAGAAATGATTAAAACTGAGAATGCTTACAAAAAAGCTTTAGAGAAACTACAAAAGGATAAGGATTTTATTAAATTACAAAGAAGAGAGCTTGAAAAATTGGGGTTAACAACAGAACAGATTGAGAAAGCATTAGAACCTGCTGTTTCATTTCATGAACAATTGAAAGAAGAAGTTGTTTATTACGAGCGGATTAAAAGAGGAGAATTTGAAACAATTATTAATCTTCATAATTTAGGGAAAACTATAATAGCTTATAGGATTTATCTCGGACTTAGTCAACAAGAATTAGCGGATCGATTAGGAGTTGCAGCTGCACAAGTATCTAGAGATGAGAGAAACGAATATTACGGCGCAACAATTGAAAGAATACAACAGGTAATGGAAGCTATGAATATGTTGTCAAAAACAGAAATTCAATCAGAAATTATGATATCTTAAATTTATCGCCCCTAGGATAAAGGGCGATTTTTTTATGTAGAAAATGCCTCTATAATAGTTAATACTACACTTTAGCCCTTCAATCTCGGGCGTTCGCGTAATCCTTTTTCGAATCGTTTTAAAAGCTCCTCTTTCGGAAGGTCCTTTTCTAACAATTTTTTTAATAATTGTTCCGCATATTTTATTCGAACTTGCTTTACTTTACCTTTCATTAATACTGATACCTTTTCTCCAATTTCTTTGATTTCACTCACGACTACAGAAAAAGGAGCTGGTTCATTTTCAGGAAATGAAATAACCACATTCGCATCAAATACTTCCCCTGAAGTTTGTAATTCTTGGAACGAGGCGATATGTTCTTTTGAAATAAAAATTTCTAAAATCCATGACTTATAACTATTTTCTTGATTGATTACAATACCATCAATCAAAGGAAAATTAAGTTCTTCATCATCTTTGATCAAATCAAAAGAGAGCATTTTAAATGTCTTCATTACTCATTCCTCCACATTTATTAGTTAATTTCAGTATAACATAGAAAATTGCGAAACTTATTAATTGGCAGTTTTTTAAAATTGCCGATAAAGCTTTATTTTCCTTCAATTTACCCGTCTATCAACAAATCTATCCATGTTGAAAACTGATTTTTCATTATGAGAATTAAGTTAAATTCAATTTTTCGTATTTTGCCAAAATTTGACCTTTCAGATTAAGATAATAGCGAAGGGAGGTGCTGCAATGAATCAAGTCGGATTAGTTGGTCGAATTACAAAAGATCCTTTATTAAAAAAATTATCAGAAGGTCGTACACATGTAAGCTTTACGTTGGCAATTAATAGGAATTTCCGCAATAGTGAAGGAACCATCGAAGCGGATTTTGTCCTTTGCAGTGCATGGGGAAAACTTGCTGAAAGAGTCGCCGAATATTGCGGTAAGGGATCGCTTGTTGGCGTCAATGGTAGATTACAGACACGGTCATATACGAATAAGGAAAACATAAAGGTCTACACAACCGAGGTTGTAATCGATGACGTCCGATTTTACATTTTAAAATCGCCAGGGGACAAAGACTCTCCGGAATCAACTGAAGGTTCGCAGGTGGCAGAGTCATTTGCTAAATTTGAGAATGTTGAAACTAGAGACAACTACGATAAACCAAACGCATTTGAATTACCAAGAACTGAAACAGAACTGCCTGTTAGGTAAATGAAAAAGGATAGCAAAACTATTTTATACGAGGACAATCAAATAGGGTTTTCAAGTTTGTAAAAATTCTCTTTCTCTATACTTAATCTTATCATACCAAAGATCATCAATTCATTAGGGGATAAATATGAATTGATAAAAATTACTTACTTTTATTATTACAAATCATCATTCATCAATCGTTATAGTTCTAAAGAAAAGGTACTCTCAATCTTGCGTGTTCCACTTAGCTGACCACCGATTGTTTGGATGGTGAGAATCGGTGGGGGCTACTTAATATTTTAAAAGGAAATTAATTAAAACTTGCGTGATCCAAAAATATTTAGCTAGGCTAGCCACTGATTCTTTTGGATGGTGAGAATCGGTGGGGAGCTACTTAATATTTAAACAAGAAATTCAATAAAACTTACGTGATCAATAATATTTAGCTAGGCGCTGATTCTTTTGGATGGTGGAATTGGTGCGAGCTACTTAATATTAAAACAAGAAATTCAATAAAACTTGCGTGATCCAAAAATATTTAGCTGGGCCACCGATTCGTTTGGATGGTGGAATTGGTGAGAGCTACTTAATATTAAAACAAGAAATTCAATAAAACTTGCGTGATCCAAAAATATTTAGCTGGGCCACCGATTCGATTGGATGGTGAGAATCGGTGGGGCTACTTAATATGTAAAACGAAATTCAATAAAACTTGTGTGATCCAAAAATATTTAGCTGGGCATCAATTCGTTTTGAATTGGTGAGAGGCTCCTTAAAACAGATCTTTGTATATCGCTTGGGTGATTCTACGAAAAAACACATATAGCAAATCAAAATCATCCCCCTAAAAATAAGCATTTAAAGGAGGTGATATTAAAATCACTGCTGACCGACCGCACAGTAGTGACCCATTCTTCCTTAACTCTACATAGTAGAGTATGACAACTTAATATTGCGAGGATAAACAAGAAATCGGTAGGTAATGTAAAGGAAAACAGAGCTGAAGAAGAGGAACTTCGGCTCTGTTTTTATATTTTCTGGGATTATTAGTTTGCTGCTGGAGAGTTAAGTACGGCTGCCAGTTTTATGTCCGTTCGGCGGTGGTTTATGTCCATTCATACGGGTTTTATGTCCACTCAGAGCGCGTTTATGTCCATTCGTTGGATGATTTTGTCCAGATGTTAAATTTATGTCCGTTCGGCGGTGGTTTATGTCCACTCACTTGTGTGTTAAGTCTACTCCGAGCGTGTTTTAGTCCATTGGCAGGTGGATTTTGTCCAGATGCTAGATTTATGTCAGTTCGGCGTGGTTTATGTCCGCTCACTTGTGCGTTAAGTCCATTCAGAGCGCAGTTAAGTCCAATGGCAGGTGAATTTTGTCCAGATGCTAGATTTATGTCCGTTCGGCGGTGGCTTTTGTCCACTCACACGGTTGTTAAGTCCACTCCGAGCGCAGTTAAGTCCATTGGCAGGACGATTATGTCCAGATGCTAAATTTATGTCCAGTGAGCGTTGGTTTTTGTCCATTCACTTGGGTGTTAAGTCCACTCCGAGCGCAGTTAAGTCCAATGGCAGGTGAATTTTGTCCAGATGCTAGATTTATGTCCAGTGAGCGTTGGTTTTTGTCCACTCACTCGGCTGTTAAGTCCACTCCGAGCGCAGTTAAGTCCATTCATTGGGGGGTATTTTCTGATTACATGATATTCACTGAAATAGAATGAATTATCCGCTCAATTATAGCCCTAAGTGATCCAAACCCGAGGCTAAACGATCCAAAGAAAGCTATGTGCCCAAAAGAGTCCCGTATTCGCCCCAATCCCACAACTAAGTGCTCCAATGAATCATTTATGTGATCCAATCATCCAATCAAAACTCCATGTGCCCCAAAGAAAACTCGCTTAAAAAAAGACAAAGCTATCCGCTCAATTATAACCTTAAGTGATCCAAAGCGAAGCCCAAACGATCTAAAAAAATCTATTTGCCCAAAAGAATCCAATAACCGCCCCAATCCCACAACTAAGTGCTCCAATGAATCAATTATGTGATCCAATCAAAACCTCATGTGCCCCAAAGAAAACTCTCTTAAAAAAGACAAAGCTATCCGCTCAATTATAGCCCTAAGTGACCCAAAGCGAAGCCCAAACGATCCAAAAGAAACTATGTGCTCAAAAGAGTCCAATATCCGCCCAAATCAGATTACTAAGTGCTCCAATGAATCATTTATGTGATCCAATCAAAACTCCATGTGCCCCAAAGAAAACTCGCTTAAATAAAGACAAATCTATCCGCTCAAATTATATCACCAAGTGATCCAAACAAACTTTATCCGCCCAAATCCGACCATCTAACGTCCAAACTAAATCGCCTAACTAAATTCCCAAATAAAAAAGGAGAGCATTTTCAGCTCTCCTAAATAGCTTCCATATTGAATTCTGCCTACGTATCCACATTCTCCATTTAGGACGTGGGGTTCGCATTTCAATCAAGTCACCGCACTCAAAATCTGTCAGTTTAACCGCACTTGCACTCGGCCATTACATTCTCAGTCTACACATGATCCGTAATTATACACTGTACCTATACACACCCGCACGCACCGCACCCATCACTTCTTAACTCCTCACAACATCTGCATCCAGCGTCAGTAAATCAAGTAATTCTTCATCTTGTAGTTCTGTCAGCCAGTTGCTTGATTGGATAAGTTCCTCTGATAGGGCGGATTTTAGTTCGATCATTTTGTCGATTTTTTCTTCGATTGTGCCGATGGTAATAAATTTATGCACCTGCACGAATTGAGTTTGACCGATTCGATATGCGCGGTCTGTTGCTTGATTTTCTACAGCCGGATTCCACCAGCGATCTGCATGTAATACATGGGAAGCAGCAGTCAAATTCAACCCAGTGCCACCAGCTTTTAACGATAACAAGAAAATAGGGAATTCTCCTGCTTGGAAGGCGTCAACCAATCGATCTCGTTGGCTTTTTGGCATACTTCCTGTTAAAAACGGTACATCCACATCTAGCAACTCACTGAAGCAATGTTGCAATAAATGACCCATACCAATATACTGAGTGAAGATCAAACATTGCTCGCCATTCTCTACAATTTCACTAGCAAGCTCGACAATGCTTTTTAGCTTCACAGAGCGCTCCATCATAACCGTTGCATCCTCAAAAGGTTCCTTTAAATAAAGGGCAGGGTGATTACAAAGCTGTTTTAACTTACTCAACATTTGTAAAATTCGACCCTTCTTCTCAAAGCCACTCATACTTTCCATTCCGACAAGTGTATCTTGAATGTACCCTTCATATAGTGCCGCTTGCTCACTCGTTAGTGGACAGTATTTTTTCGCTTCCAATTTATCTGGTAAGTTTAATTGTAAATCAGGATCATTTTTCGTACGGCGTAACAAGAATGGACGAATCTTCATTCGCAAAATCTCTTTATGACGGTCCGACTCATCTCGCTCAATTGGCAATATATACTGTTCCTGGAACTTTCCAAAACTACCTAAATACCCTTTATGAATGAAATCAAAAATCGCCCAAAGCTCAGACAAACGGTTTTCAATCGGCGTTCCTGTTAGGGCAATATGATGGTCACCCATCAAACGACGTATTGCCCTTGACTGCAGCGTTTGCATATTTTTAATATTTTGTGCTTCATCAAGTACAATCGTCGACCAATTCACACGCTCTAAAAATTCAACATCCTGCGAAACTGTACCATACGTTGTCAAGACTACATTTGGCTGCGCTTCATGAATATATCCAACAAACTCATCATCTTTCGCTCTTGAAGAACTATAATGGGTAGACACACGAAGAGAAGGTGCAAACCGTTCCAATTCCTTTTGCCAATTTCCTAATACAGAAGTAGGACAAACAATGATTGCAGGATCATGTACCTCGAGTTCATTCACGGTATGCAAAACATAGCTTATCAACTGCACCGTTTTTCCAAGCCCCATATCATCTGCAAGCACGGCGCCGAATTTTTGCTCGCGCATGAAGACAAGCCATTCAAAGCCTTCTTGCTGATAGGGACGTAATTCAGCCTGCAACGTACTAGGTACAGCGACAGCTGGTAAACCTTTTTTCTCTGATAATTGATCCACGTAGGTTTTCAATGAACGCTGCATTTCAAAGGCGAACAACGGATCATCCCGCAATGCGTCATCTTCATCCGCTGACTCTTCCTCAGCAGGAGCAGTTAATTCTTCTGGCAACTCGCGGAACAATAATTCACGGACCGTCCAATTTTCTTGCTCTGCCTTATCCATTAACTCACGAATGCCGTTCATCCATTCTGCATCGAGACGGAACCACTCATTTCCAATGCGGACAAATTCACGTTTTTCATTGACCATCTGACGGAACTGTTCCTCAGAAATTTGTGAGCCGCCAACAGAAAGATTCCATTTGAAGGTCAAAATATCATCGAGTCCTGCAACTTTTCGAGTCGTCATATTATTCGCACTTACGCGAACCCGTAATCTTGTTTGTTTCAGCTCTTTCAACCAAGCAGGTAAAATAACCTCAAAGCCAAGTGCTTGAAGCTTCGCAAAATCATTTCGCAATAATTTACGAACATCAGGATCCTCTAGCTCAATGTACAAAAATTGATTCGCAAAATCGCTAGAAATATTTGCCCCTTCAATTTGAATCAAATCAAGTATCTGCTTTTGTAATGAAACAATCTCATCTGCATAAGGCATCCACTTTTCAGGTAGAGTATCAGCAATTGGCAAATGACGTTTACGAACAGCAGGCGTCCATACCTTTGCCGTTTTCACATTACTGATGACTGTTTCCAGTAGCCACATTTCCGAATCCTCTTCTGGCTCGCTTAATCGCAATGCTACACGCACGTCGCCAACCGAACGCTCATTGTTAAGCGGCCATCCCCCTTCTTTAAAGAAAGGCAGTAGGGAAGGGATATCCTCAATCATAAGTCCTGAAAATGCTAATTTTTGCTTCGTTGCAACCGAAAGTATTTCACTTAATTCGGCTAAGTCGACATCAATCGAACCTAAAGAACTTTTCACATGAGCATCTTCACCGAACATGGATGGCAATTCGAAAACTAGCTCATCTTCCTGAAACACGGCATAATCCCAAAGAGCACTGCTATTCCACAACAATTGCAAAGCCTTCACAACACCTATGAGCTTTTCCGATTCTTCATTCGCTCCTTGAAGTTGTACAAAAGGGTGAATGTACTTAGGTGACAATAAATCCATGAACTCTGCGGAACTCAAATATAAAACATCATTTTCTACATTTGCATAGAGTCCGAAAAAATTCGGTTCATATCGGTAAAATAATTGATGTGACCACGTGGAAACGGGGCGCACCAAATTTTCGTCAGAGAAAGCTTTAACTGTATAAAACCCCGATTCTTGCTGATCTATCTTTAATCGCAATGTTTTCGCAAAGGGGGTAGCATTTCGTACATCATCAATCATACTAGTAGATTTCCTTTCTCCAATTCTTCTTGTAGCGCTCGCAGTCGTTTATGTTGTTCACTTACAGAATGAATATAGTCTGTCCAAAAATTCATCTTTCCACATTTTTTTGCAGCAGATTTCATCATTTTCCATATGCGCACTGCCTGTTTATAATTCAATCGCGATTTTTGCCCTACTTCCTCCATTGCGTAATAATGATATAACGGAAGTGTTACACTAGGTGCAGCATCTATTACCTCACGCAATCCACATGATTCTAAATATGAAATCGAAGTCGGGTACAACTGATGGATAGCAGCCCATTCCTCATATCGTTTATTCTTTAACAAATAATTTGAATACGGATGGATGCCATACACTCCGAAGGCAGAATATAATGTTTGCTCTTCTCGCTCAGTAAGTGAAATATTTTCATATAATTTATTCACTTTTTTCACATACATTTGGCGGTGGGTAGGTGTTAACGTAACATTAATAAATTGATTTAAATAAGGTAGGATTGATTTTAAAATTAACTCACTTGCAATTTGATCGTTCTTTGAAATAGCAAAGCGTGCTAATCCGAAGTAAATTAAAAGCTGCTCCTCATATACTATATTTAAATTATTTTTTAGATCAGAATAATTTTTCAATAAAATATAGAAAACATTTTTCATTAAATCAATAGGAACACCGTCTTTTGTAAATAGTACCTCGTCAAAATAAGCAAGCTCTTCCTCTGCACGGCTCTTTTCAACAAATAATGTATCCCAAAATAGTAAATAAAGATTCATTCTTCTATTCATATAGCCTGTTCGCTCTATTAACAGTTCTCGTACCATTAATTGCAATGCATTGAAAAAGGGGTCCATCGCAAATAATCGAGATTTTGCAGTAATGTCATGAATATTATTTTGCAATGAATCAAATCTTCTGTCAAAAAAGTATTCAAAGTAATCATTTTGAAGTCGAGCATTTGATTTTGTCATGTGGTCCCAAATTTTATTCAAAACAGCAAGTTCCATAAATATGTGATAAAGAGGCTGCCACTCACGTTCGAATGGAAGATGCTTCTTCAGCTTTGACATCGTATTGTCAGCAATGTTCGAGATTAAATAACTGTCCAGATGAGTGTCCGGTGTTAAAACATTCGACATGACTTCATCGACCATTCGTAGCCAATTTTCTGGACTTCGTTCGGAAGCTAACTCATGAAGTGACACACTTTTTTTCTCTCGCCATTTCGCAGCCCAATCCTGGACGGACTCTAAATGTTGGTATAGGGAAAGTATCACACTTACTTTGTGACGACACATTCCATCTTGCGGACATGTACATGACATAATATTCGGAACGAAATGGATAATTACTTCAGTTGTACGCACATCCTGCACAGATAAATAAAGTCTTTGGTTCGCGGGAATGTATCGTTGGAACACGACGGACTTATTACGTACAGCAAAAAGTGCACGTCGAATCAACTCCTCATCTTCTGTTACAGAAGGGTGAAACATCCGTTCAATTTGCTCTATATTTTTATAAATGAAATCTGCATGATCTCGTGCAATCGCCGAAACAGATAAACTCATAATGTATGATCGCTCCTAAAAAAGTCTGTCCTTTCATTATAACTTGAAAACGTCCTAATGATAAGCGATATGATTGGAAAAGAGTTGGAAGATTGAAGGTTTTTTTAGAAATGAAAGGTTTGGTTTATGGTCCGCTCCAATGAGACGGCTATGTGATCAAGAGCACTATTTAAGTGATC
>NZ_JPVQ01000010.1 GCF_000772965.1 Ureibacillus massiliensis 4400831 = CIP 108448 = CCUG 49529
GTTGTGAGAGGGGCGAAAATTAGTTAACTTATTTTCCCTCTACTCGATTCTTTGAATGCACAATTTTTAAAAATCGAACACATATAAGTTCCTGATTTTATAGGATGTTCATATTGGAAACTCTTTTACTTTCTCTAAAGCGATAATAAATGGTGGATCGTTTTTCTGATTAATAAATTCATATCGAAGGACATGAACATGTTTTTGTGGTAACTCACTTACATATTCAATCACTGCATTACGTTCTTCTTTTCCACCTTCATGACCGTGATAAATAACAAGTACCATCATGCCACCTACTTTTAATAGCCCTAATAAGCTATCAATTGCTTGGATGGTTGTTTCACCCTTTGTAATAATGTCATGATTCGCTCCAGGTAAATAGCCTAAGTTAAAAACTGCTCCAGCTATTTTATCTTTTACATAATTTTCAACATGTTGATGCCCATCTAAAATAACGGTTGAGCGGTCACTTAAACCATGCTCCTTTAAACGAACTTTTGTGGCTTCAATCGCTTCTTGTTGTATATCAAAGGCGTACACATGACCAGTTTTTCCAACTAACTTAGCTAAAAATAATGTATCATGTCCATTGCCAGCTGTTGCATCAACGGCAATGTCTCCCTCTTCGATGACTTTAGAAAGTAAGAATTGTGCGTATTGTAATACTCTTTGTAGCTTCATTATTTCTTCACTTCTACTTGATAATGTTTTCCTTGCCAGCTTCCTCGTCGTTTGAGCTCAGCATCAATGCCATTTAACACTTCCCATTTATTCACGCTCCACATTGGTCCAATCATTAAATCAATCGGACCGTCACCTGTAATACGGTGAACAATCATTTCAGGTGGTATGATTTCTAATTGATCTGCAACAAGTTGAATGTACTGATCCTTTTCCAGAAATTCAAGCATACCTTTTTCATATTGCTTTACAAGTGGTGTACCTTTTAATAGATGAAGTAAGTGAATTTTAATACCTTGAACATCAAGCTTTGCTACTTCACGAGCTGTTTCCATCATCATGTCGTAATCTTCCAATGGAAGTCCATTAATAATGTGCGTGCAAACACGAATACCGTGCTTTCGGAGTTTTTCAACACCTTCCACATAAGTTGCATAATCATGGGCGCGATTGATTAAATTTGCTGTTTTTTCATGAACAGTTTGAAGACCAAGCTCAACCCATAAATAAGTCCGTTCATTTAATTCGGCCAAATATTCTACCACATCATCTGGTAAACAATCAGGTCTTGTAGCAATACTTAATCCCATTACACCTTCACAAGCTAAAGCTGCCTCGAATTTTTCCTTTAGAACAGGAAGTGGGGCATGGGTATTTGTATAAGCTTGGAAATAGGCCATCGTCTTACCGTCTTTCCACTTTTCTTGCATTTTTGATTTAATCTTTTCGAATTGTACCGGTATTGGATCTACACGATCACCCGCGAAATCTCCACTACCTGCAGCACTACAGAAAGTACAGCCACCAAATGCAACAGTTCCATCTCTATTTGGACAATCAAATCCAGCATCAAGCGCTACCTTATATACTTTATGTCCAAATGTATCTCGTAAATATCGATTCCATGTATAATAACGCTTTCCATCTGATGGAAAGGGAAAATTTTGTTCTGACATTTATTTCACTCCTCTAAATAATCATTTTATCACGTGATCTCCTATGGTGCTAGGTACGGCTTCTGTTATGGTTCTGGCACACAAACTATTCTAAAAATTTAATACAATTAATAACGCGTGATTAATAAACTTTCTCTTGTTCTTTTGGGTAAAGAAGAATACTATTATTTTTTGGCGTAATATGATTATTGAGTTGAGATGTGATAACGGAGGAAAAAAACATGCCTAAAAGTATTTGGCTTTTAGTTATTGGTATGCTCGTAAATAATATTGGTAGCTCACTAATTTGGCCTATTAATACAATTTACATGCATGATCATTTAGGGCAGTCTTTGACAGTTGCTGGTTTGATTTTATTGATTAATTCAGGTGCAGGGGTATTAGGCAGTTTAATAGGCGGGTATTTATTTGATAGAATCGGTGGTTATAAATCCATCATGTTGGGGATTGGAATCACTACTTTAGCTTTAACAGGTTTAACTTTCTGGCATGGTTGGCCACATTATGTCATCTTTTTAACCATTATGGGATTTGGTAGTGGAATTGTCTTTCCATCCATGTTTGCGATGGTAGGGATGCTTTGGCCAGAAGGTGGTAGAAGAGGCTTTAATACGATGTATATTGCTCAAAATGTCGGTGTCGCAATTGGCCCAGCATTAGCAGGTCCTATAGCCCAATTTAGTTTTACTTATATTTTCATGTCCAATTTAGCAATGTACATCATCTTTTTTATGATTGCATTTTTCGGTTATCGAAATTTAGAGACTCATACCCTTTCAAGAAAAAAAGAAGAGAGAGAAGATTTAGTTAAGGATAATGAAAATGGAAAAAGAAAAGATAAAGCAACATTTTATTCGTTGTTAATTGTATCCTCTGTCTTTTTGTTAGCAACGATTGCTTATTCACAATGGGCATCAACAATGTCTACTCATATGCAAGGATTAGGAATTAGTTTACAGGAGTATGGTCTATTGTGGACGATTAATGGCTTAATAATTATTACGATTCAGCCATTGGTTAGCCCTATATTAAATCGGTATGAACATAAAATAAAAAAACAATTAGTTATTGGTGTCATTATTATGATGCTATCATTTGTTGTCATTCAATTTGCAGAAAGTTTCACGATATTTGCTGTAGCTATGGTTATTATCACATTAGGTGAAATATTAGTTTGGCCAGCAATTCCAGCGATTGCAAGTCGCCTATCACCAAAAGGTTTAGAAGGAATGTATCAGGGAATCGTTACAAGTGCAGGGTCGATTGGTCGTATGATTGGCCCGTTTTTCGGAGGGATCATGGTCGATCAATTTAATATGGAAATATTAGTATGGGTACTTTGTTTAATTTTTATTATAGCTATTATTCCATGCTTACTTTATGATCGCCCTTTAAAATAGTGCCAGGCATTCAAACAATCCAACTAATTTTATAAAATTTATAAAGCGTTGCACAAATAATGTTTGTGCGACGCTTTTGTTTTTAGTGTTTCTATTAGTGCTCCTTAGATATTAATAAGAAGAAGGGTTGTGTAACGCAATCAAATAACTTAAAAAATGCATATTTTATCATTTTACAACCAAGGTAGTGACATAAGTTTAAAAGCGCTTTCATACACTGGATTTGAAAAGGGGGGATTTCAAAATTGAAACATACGAAACGATTATTAACGCCTTAAGAAAATTAGATTTTACTGAATATGAATCTAGAATTTATCTCGCACTTTTAAAACAAAGTCCATTGAATGGGAACATGATCGCCAATTTATCAGGGGTACCTGGTGCGAAGGTTTATAGCTGTTTAAAGAAAATGGTTGAAAAGGAGTTTATATCAATTGTTTATGGAGAAGGGAGAAGTAATACAAGAGTCATGTATACACCCGTCCCTTATCGGAAAATAATTGATAGATATTCTACAGACTTTTTAGAGAATTTAACGCTACTAAAAACAGAATTAAAAAATGTTCAAAATCATCCAATCAATAATTTAGTTGTGAAGGAACTCTACCAAATTACTGATTATGAAATCGCCATTGATACGGTCAGAAAATTTATTCAAAAAAGTAAAACATCCATTTATTTATGTGGTTGGAATGAAATAGTTTCGATTTTATATGAAGACCTAAAAGAAGCCCAGCTACGAAACGTAAAAATTGTTTCTTTAATGTTTGACGAGCCGTCGGAATCGTTTGATTGGAAAAATTCAATCCATTTTGATTTGGATATTGTGCGAGAAAGACATAAAAGAGAATTTAATATCGTTGTTGATGAGGAGAAGGTAGGGAATTGTCAATTTGACCAAACAAACACTTATGCAGTGTTTACAAGTAATCTAGCAGTTGTTCATACTACATTAAATTACATACGACACGACATTTATATTAATAGACTAATAGATGACTTGAATGAAGAGGCGATTAATAAGTACGGAAAAGACTTGAGGAAATTATTAGATATTTAATTTAAAGGGGGAATTTAAAATGAGAATTATTGATTTATCCGTTACGTTAAAAAATCCAAATCCTGAGGAATTAAAAGATCCGATTAATAAAGTGTTAACTGCTGAAATTGAATATCAAGATCATTTAAAATCCGTTCCACAAATAACAAAAGCTTTAGGCTGCGAAGAAAAGGATTTACCAAACGGCTATGGCTGGGCGTCTGAATCTGTATCTTTAACAACCCATTCAGGTACACATCTTGATGCACCTTATCATTATTATCCAACCACTGATGGTAAGCCTGCTCGTACAATTGATGAATTACCATTAGAGTGGTTTTTCGGAGATGGTTTTGTCTTTGATTTTACGCATATGAAGCCAGGTCAAACGGTGAGCATCGAGGATATCGACAATTATTTAGAAAAAGTAAATTATGAATTGAAAAAGGGGGATATTGTATTCCTTCGATTCGACGCAGATAAAAAGTTAGGGACTGCTGAATATTATTCGGAATTTCCAGGAATGAGTGCAGAAGCAACCCATTATTTAATAGATAAAGGGATTAAGATTATTGGGACTGATGCGATGGGATTTGACATTCCTTTTGCAATGATTGCTGAGAAATTTAAAGAAACACAAGATCCAAGTGTCATTTGGGAAGCGCATCGAGTTGGCATGTATAAAGAATATTGCCAAATTGAAAAAATGGCAAATCTTGATAAATTACCACCGTTCGGTTTTAAAGTCGTTTGTATTCCGATTTCTATTTATAAAGCGAGTGCTGGTTGGGTTCGTCCAGTTGCCATTATAGAAGATTAGGGGGAAAAGTATTGAAATTATGTTCATTTTCAGTGAAAAATAGTTATCCATTTTCTGAAACACTTGGAGCATTCGTAGATAATCAATTTGTAGACTTAGCGGCAAGTTATAGAACCTATCTACGAGAATGTACAGATGTGGATCAAAATCGAGTGTTTGATATCGCTAATACATTAATACCAAATGATATGACGAAATTTTTAGAAGGCGGCACATATTCAATGGAAGCAGCAAAAAAAGCTGTTGAATTTTCCAAAGAAACGTCACCATCTAACGATTATGAAAAGATTATTTACAGTAATGATGAAATTAAAATACATGCACCAATTAAAAATCCTCCTACAATACGTGATTTTTTATCTTTTGAAGAACATTTTCGTAATTCATTAAATGCATCAATTTCAGTGGATGACTCAAAAGACGGGACGGTTTCGTTAGGAGGAACTGTTCCAAAAGTATGGTATGAAAGACCAATCTATTATAAAACCGTAGCATCAACAATCATTGGCACAGAAGAAGAATGTGTATGGCCATCCTATTCAAAAGTTAGAGATTACGAATTAGAGTTTGCTTGTGTAATTGGGAAAAGAGCCGAAAATGTAACAGCTAGTGAGGCTTCCAACTATATTGCTGGATTTCTAATCTATAACGATTTTACTGCTAGAGATACGCAGCTAAGCGAAATGGAAGGTCGTTTAGGCCCGGCGAAAGGAAAAGATTTTTGTACTGCTATGGGACCATACTTAGTAACAGTTGATGAAATTGAAAACGTTTACAATCTATCGATGACTGCTCGAGTAAATGGAGAAGTTTGGAGTCAAGGAAGCACATCTACCATGTATCGTACTTTTGAAGACATTATCGAATATGTTTCACAATCAGAACCATTAGTACCCGGTGATATTCTTGGCTCAGGAACAGTAGGTAGAGGATGCGGATTAGAGTTAGGGAAGTTTTTGAAAGATGGAGACATTATTGAATTAGAGGTTGAAGGTCTAGGTGTTTTACGAAATCAAATTCGTGTGAATGAAAGGGGATAAGCATTTGAAAAAATGGTTTATGGTTTTAATGACAATTATCTCTATTATAGTTTTGGCTGCTTGCGGGAATAGTCAAACAACGACTAACAGTTCTGATGAAGCCAATAACGGAATGACAGGAGAAAGCGATGCAAACGGTTCAGAACAGACTTTCGTCTTAAAATCGACAATTCAATCTCCTAAAACAGCTTCATTATCAAAAGGTTTTGATGCATTTTTAGATTTAGTAGAAGAAAAGTCAAATGGACGGATCACATTTGAACGTTATTATGGAGATGCTTTAGTAAAACCAGCAGATGTAGCTGATGCGGTTAGTGCAGGAATAGCTGATGTGGCAGCGGTTGTTCCAAGCTACACACCAGCAGCCAACCCATTAGGTACTATTGAATCACTTCCTGCATTGTGGAAGGATCAATGGACGGGAACACGTGCATTAATGGATTTATATGAAGAGTACCCAGAATTACGTTCAGAATTTGAAGAAAGAAATATCTCGATTCTCGGGGGATGGGCATTGCCATCTTATCACATCATTTCAAAAACAGATGTAGATAGTTTTGATGATTTAAACAATTTAAAAGTAATAGCTTCTGGATCACAAGCGCTTTTGGCAGAAGCGTTTGGTGCTGTAGCAGTCGGTGTGACAATGCCAGAAAGCTTTGAGGCGATGGAGAGAGGCGCGGTCGATGGAGGACTATTAGGTTACACATCCTCGTCAACATATGGTATTCATGAAATTGCAGGTAGTGTTTGGGAGCTACCGATTGGAAGTCAAGGTGGGCTCTTTGGAATGAACACAGATAAATACAATCAACTTCCTGATGATTTAAAGGAAGTATTTAAAGAAGCCGCAATTCAAAATGCTGTGGACTTCCACCGTATATATCAAACAGAAGGTGAAGCAGAAGCGAAACAAAAATACTTAGATGCAGGTGTTAAAATTAACGAAGTTTCAGATGAAGACCTAGCAGAATTACAAAGAATTGCAGAAGAAAATGTGTGGAAAAAGTGGGTAGAAGAACGATCCGATAAACCAGCACAAGAAATTTTAAATCGTTTTAGAGAATTAATTGAAAAATACGACGAAGAATTCCAAGCTAATGGAGGTCAAGGTTGAGGAGGTATAAATAGATGAATACATTTCTCAAATTCCAGAAGAAGCTTGAACTTTGGTTAATGTATTTAGGCGGCGCCTTATTGATCGTACTAATGATTGTAATTAGTATGGAATCGATTTTACGAAAGTTTGTGAATTTTAGTATCCCAGGTATTTTTGAAATAGCTGGTCAATTAATGGTTGGGGTTACTTTATTGGGAATCTCCTTGGTGCAAGCAGATAAAGAGCATATTAGTGTTGATATATTCAATGATCGTTTACCGAAAATAGTAATAAAAATCACTGACATACTAATTTACTTATTAGGAATAGGTTTAACTTCTATTTTTGCTTATCAAGGCTTTTGGAAATTCATTGAATCCTTTCAAACAGGTGAAACAGCAATGGGGCTAATCTCTATTCCATTTTGGCCAGGTCGTTTAATTGTATTTCTAGCAATGACTGTTCTTTGTTTAAGATTTTTAATGGACCTAATAATTTTAATTTTCGATAAAAGTAAGAATATAGAAACAGAGAGTTCTAATTAAGTTCCTCGAAATCGAGGGGGGAAATTATTGAGTACGATAACAATTGGTTTTATTGGAATCGCCATAGTCGTTGCGTTACTAATGTTAAGAGTGCCTGTTGCCATTGCAATGGGGGCAGTTGGGTTCATTGGTTACTGGTTGATTAGTGGTATTGAGCCTACTTTAAAGCTAATGGGGATGGTCCCGTTTTCAACCGTTGCAAACTATACTTTTACAGTCATTCCACTGTTTATATTAATGGGCTATTTTGTATACTATGGGCAGTTAGCGACAGACATGTTTTCTTCGATTAATAAATGGTTCGACCGGGTGCATGGCGGCATTTGCTACGCAACGATTGTAGGTGGTGCAGCGTTTGGTGCTGCAAATGGATCAGGTCCAGCCTCTACTGCAACATTGGCTAAAATTACTGTACCTGAGATGGAACGATTAGGTGTAAATAGAAGACTTGCCTATGGAATCGTAGCTTCGGCAGGACCGTTAGCTCAAATGATTCCACCTAGCATGTTAATGATAATTTATGCAATTTTAGCTGAGCAATCTGTAGGAAAACTATTAATAGCTGGAATTGTGCCAGGAATTATTATAGCAATTGGCTATATTGTCACCGTTTTTATACTATTAAAAAGAAATCCTAGCTGGGCAGTAAAAAGTGAGAGGTATACATTAAAGGAAAAGGTAAAATCTTTAAAAGGAATTTGGGGTATTGCCATTCTTATTGGAGCTATAATGGTTGGTTTATATTTAGGCTATTTTACACCAACTGAAGCAGGAGCAATTGGTGCTCTATTAGCTTTAATCATTACGATTTTTTCTAAAAAGCTAACTTTTGACGGTTTTAAAAAATCAGTTTTAGAGTCAATAAAAACTACCGCAACTGTTTTTTTAATTGTTGTATCTTCATTTTTATTTGGATATTTTTTAGGAATATCGCAAATACCTAATGCAGTTTCGACATTTTTAACAGGCTTAGATGTACCACCAATGATCATTATGTTCGGCATTTGTCTTTTGTATATTTTCCTTGGAATGTTTATTGATATGCTTTCAGCCATGTTTTTAACAATTCCTATTATTTTACCGGCTGTAATAGATTTAGGTTTTGACCCAATTTGGTTTGGTGTCATCGTTGTATTTTTAGCAGAAATCTCACTTGTAACACCACCTTTTGGACTAAGTATTTTTATGATACAAGGCGCTGTAAAAGGAAGTAAATACTCTGAAATATTAAAAGGCTCCATTCCATTTATTATAGCGGATTTTGTTATATTACTAATTTTCTTATTCTTCCCAGAGATAATACTATTCTTGCCTAGTTTGATGTAGGAAGAATTAGAGGGTGGGGGCAAAAAGAGAAAAGTCCATTTTTTAATGTAGATTGGATTTTTTGGATTTAGTATATTTAATCTTGTAAATCTATTGGTTTTAAAATGGCGGAATTGTATATTATAATTAGTTGAGCAAGCACTTTCTAATCTAACTTTAACACTTGTACTTTTTGAATATTTACATTAAAATGAATTCATTAATAATATGTGCGACTGTGAGAAGGAATAGTAGGTTTCAAAGCTTTATAGAGAGCTAGCGGGTGGTGCAAGTTAGTAAGTGTAGAAATTGAACTCGCCTTTGAGTCTGTTTTAGCGAAGAACGTAGCTAAAACCGTCAACCGCGTTAAGGAAATGAGTTGAGTGCGCGTCACTAATTTGGGTGGTACCGCGGGAGTAAAAGTATCTCTCGTCCCTTTCTGTCTAGGAAGGTGACGAGTTTTTTTATTTTTTGAAATATTTTGTTAATTTATCCGTTAATAGGATAATCTACTACATAGTAGCAATTCTCCAGTACTTACATGTAACATCCAAAATATAGCTTTTGTAAATTTTAAGGAGGAAGTTTAATGAGTTTTAATCATCAACAAATTGAAAAAAAGTGGCAAACAATTTGGGCAGAACAAAAAACATTTAAAACATTAGATGACCCATCGAAGCCTAAATTTTATGCTTTAGATATGTTCCCATATCCTTCAGGTGCAGGGTTACACGTTGGTCACCCAGAAGGCTATACAGCAACAGATATTCTATCACGCTATAAACGAATGCAAGGATTCGATGTATTACATCCAATGGGTTGGGATGCTTTCGGTTTACCAGCAGAACAATATGCATTAGATACAGGAAATGATCCAGCAGAATTTACCGCTAAAAATATCGAGACATTTAAACGTCAAATCCAAGAGCTTGGTTTTTCATATGACTGGGATCGTGAAATCAATACAACAGATCCAGGCTATTATAAATGGACTCAATGGATTTTCACGAAGTTAGTGGAAATGGATTTAGCCTATGTAGATGAAATTCCTGTGAACTGGTGCCCGGCATTAGGAACAGTTCTTGCTAATGAGGAAGTAATTGATGGTAAATCCGAGCGTGGTGGTCACCCAGTTGAGCGACGTCCAATGCGCCAATGGGTATTACGTATTACAAAATATGCTGATCGTTTACTAGACGATTTAGAAGATGTTGAATGGCCAGAATCTATTAAAGATATGCAAAGAAACTGGATCGGTCGCTCTGAAGGTGCTCAAGTAAAATTTACTGTTAGTGGTACTAATAAAGAATTTGAAGTGTTTACAACACGTCCAGATACACTATTTGGTGCAACTTACTGTGTATTAGCTCCAGAGCATAAATTAGTAGATGAAATTACGACTGGCGAACAACGCGAGGTAGTAGAAGCTTATTTAGAAAAAGTAAAAATGAAATCTGACCTTGAACGTACAGATTTAGCGAAAGAAAAAACAGGTGTCTTCACTGGTGCTTATGCAGTGAATCCAATTAACGGAAAACAAATTCCTATTTGGATTGCAGACTATGTATTAGCTTCATACGGTACGGGTGCTATTATGGCAGTTCCTGCACATGACGAACGTGACTACGAGTTCGCAAAAGAATTTGGTTTAGAAATCATTCCAGTTCTTGAAGGTGGAGATATTGAAAAAGAAGCCTTCACTGGTGACGGAGCACATATTAACTCTGATTTCTTAAACGGGCTAAACAAAGCTGACGGAATCCAAAAAGCAATTGCGTGGCTTGAAGAAAACGGTGTAGGTGAGAAGAAAATTTCATATCGACTGCGCGACTGGTTATTTTCTCGCCAACGTTATTGGGGTGAACCAATTCCAGTCATTCACTGGGAAGATGGCACAATGACAACTGTTCCTGAAAGTGAATTACCATTAGAACTACCAAAAACAACAAACATCCGTCCATCTGGTACAGGTGAATCACCATTAGCAAATATAGATGAATGGGTAAATGTAGTTGATCCGGTTACAGGTAAAAAAGGACGTCGTGAAACAAATACGATGCCACAATGGGCTGGATCTAGCTGGTATTTCTTACGCTATATCGATCCACACAACACAGAAAAATTAGCAGACCCAGAATTACTTAAACGATGGTTGCCTGTTGATATTTATATTGGTGGTGCAGAACACGCAGTTCTTCACTTGTTATACGCTCGTTTCTGGCATAAAGTACTTTACGATTTAGGCGTAGTACCAACGAAAGAACCATTCCAAAAATTATTTAATCAAGGAATGATTCTTGGTGAAGGTAATGAAAAAATGTCTAAATCAAAAGGGAATGTTGTAAACCCTGATGATATTGTAAGAAGTCACGGTGCAGATACACTTCGCTTATATGAAATGTTCATGGGTCCTCTTGATGCTTCTGTTGCTTGGTCAACAAATGGTCTTGACGGAGCACGCCGATTCTTAGATCGTATTTGGCGTTTGTTTGCAACAGATGAAGGGGCACTATCTGAAAAAATTCAAAATGTTTCAGATACAACTCTTGAAAAAGTGTATCATCAAACAGTGAAAAAAGTGACAGATGATTATGAACATCTACGTTTCAATACAGCTATTTCACAAATGATGGTATTCATCAATGATTGCTATAAAGCGGAAGTGATTCCAACTGAATATGCTGAAGGATTTGTAAAATTGTTAGCACCGATTGCCCCACATCTTGGAGAAGAGCTATGGGAGCTATTAGGTCACACTAATTCCATCACTTATGAACAATGGCCTTCATTCGACGAGTCTAAACTTGTGGATGATGAAATAGAAGTTGTCGTACAAGTAAATGGTAAAGTGCGTTCAAAAGTGAAAATTGCAAAAGAAGCTTCGAAAGAGCAATTAGAAAAAGTAGCTTTAGAAGACGAAAAAGTAAAAGAATTTACAGATGGCAAACAAATCGTTAAAGTGATTGCAGTACCAGGCAAGCTTGTTAATATCGTTGTGAAATAAAAAAACAAAGATAAATATTAGGTATAAAAAAGGCTATAAAACGTATCAGCGTTTTATAGCCTTTCTTTATGAGGATTGTCCTGCGCTCATACCTGCAATCCGACCTGTAACTAAAGCAGAGGTTATATTATAACCACCAGTATAGCCGTGGATATCTAAAATTTCTCCGCAAAAGTATAAACCTTTTTTAATTTTGGAAGCCATCGTTTTTGGCTCGATTTCTTTAATGGAAATACCTCCCCCTGTAACAAAAGCTTTTTCTAAAGGTAATGTTCCATGTACTTCCATTGTAAAACTAATTAATTCATGGGCAATGCTTCGTATTTTATCTTGAGAAATATCATTAAACGTAAGAGAAGGATCGATTTGAGCTCGCTCAAGTAAAAATAACAGCCATCTTTCTGGCGCTATGTTTTTCCATACATTTTTCACCGCTTTTTTTGGCTCTTCTTTTAGTAATTTAATTAAAAATTGATAGCAGGATTCTTCGTTATAATCCGTTAAAGTGTGGATTTTTACTTGTACTGGGTACCCACTATTTTTCTTTAATTCCTTTACGATAAATTGACTGCATCTTAATATAGCAGGACCACTCAACCCGAAATGAGTGAACAGCATGTCCATTTGATGAGTGATAATCGGTTTTCCTTTTTTATTTAAAACGGATACCGCTACATCACGTAAAGCTAGTCCTTGTAACAGTCGAGATTGGATAAAGGGTTCTTTTGATGTAACGGGTACCTCTGTTGGATAAAGTTCAGTGACAGTGTGTCCAGCTCGCTCTGCCCATGGATACCCATCCCCAGTGGAGCCTGTTTGAGGAACTGCTTTACCACCAACTGCAACGACGATTGCATTTGCGCGGATTTCCTCATCATTTTGCAGTCTTACACCTAATATTTTTTCATCATCCATTAATAATTTATTGACCGCTGTATTAAGTCTAATTTCAACCTTCAGTCTTTTTAACTCTTGAATAAGAGCATCTACCACATCTTGAGCACGGTTAGACTTTGGAAACATTCGACCATGATCCTCTTCCTTTAATGGAACACCAAGTCCCTCAAAGAACTCAATAATGTCCTCATTATTGAAAACTGTAAATGGGCTATATAAAAATCGACCGTTTCCGGGAATATGCTTTACAATTTCTTCAACGGATAATCGATTTGTGACATTACAGCGACCGCCACCTGAAATCGCAAGCTTTTTACCGAGCTTGTTTCCTTTTTCCAATAATAATACTTTCTGTTTTTGTTCACCAGCAGCAATGGCCGCCATTAAACCTGAGGGACCCCCACCAATAATAATTACGTCATACATAAAAAGAACACTCTTTCTTATTTTTATTTGTAAGTAAACTCTTGTATTTGGATTGTTTGTGAAAAGCTCCTAGTAAGAATTTTTCCTTCATACCAATGGAAAGTCAAGGAGTTCTTGTATATCAAAATTATTAAAACGAATCATCATAAGAAGAGTCTATAATTTGATTATTTCCAAATTATAAAATGTTAAAAGATTGGAGATAGTATAAATATGAAGTATTAAAAACTATTATAATATCAAAAATAATCATCGACCGATAGTATGATTCATTGAATCTTCCCTAGAAAAGATTTATAATCATTTATCGTAACTACTGTATCATACAAATTAATATTCATGGTATGATGTTTATGTATTGCATTTTTAGGCACGAGGTGAAAAATATGTGCGGATTTATTGGCTATATTAACGGAACAAATGAATTAGATCATTATAAAACAATTGAAACTATGATGGATACAATTATTCATAGAGGACCAGATAGTGGTGGTATACATACAGATGAGAAAGTGACTTTAGGCTTCAGACGTTTAAGTATTATTGATTTATCTGATGTTGCCAATCAGCCCCTATACAGTGATGATGGAAATATAGTCCTTGTGTTTAATGGAGAGATTTATAATTTCCAAGAATTACGTGAAGATTTAATATCAAAAGGTCATCAATTTAAAACAAAATCAGATAGTGAAGTACTAATTTATGGATATATTGAATACGGTGAAGAGTTTGTAAAACAACTACGCGGAATGTTCGCATTTTGCATATGGGATAAGAAAAAAGACCAAATGTTAATAGCTAGAGATGGTTTTGGTATTAAACCACTTTACTATACAAACAATACAACAGATAATACGTTTATTTTTGGTTCAGAAATCAAATCGTTTTTACCACACCCTTCATTTATTAAAGAATTAAATAAAGATGCACTACGTCCTTATTTAACATTCCAATACTCATCAATGAATGAAACTTTCTTTAAAGGTGTTTATAAATTACCACCAGCACACTACATGATCATTAAAGATGGAAATATCACAATGAAGCAATATTGGGATAAAAAATTCCATGCTAAAGAAAATACAATTGAGCATTATGTAAAAGAAATTCGTGAAACAATGAAAGAATCTGTTAATGCCCATCAAATTAGTGATGTAAAAGTAGGAGCGTTTTTATCTGGAGGAGTAGACTCAAGTTATGTAACAGCTCTTATGAAACCGAATAAAACATTCTCAGTAGGATTTAAAGACTACGAAGCAATGTTTAACGAAACGACACATTCTAAAGAATTATGTGATATTTTAGGAATTCAAAATGAAAGCAAATATATTTCTGCTGAAGAATGCTTCGAGGCGCTACCGACGATTCAATATCATATGGATGAACCGCAATCAAACCCTTCAAGTGTACCTCTTTACTTCCTTTGTGAATTAGCAAGTAAAGATGTAACAGTTGTATTATCTGGTGAGGGTGCTGACGAAATCTTTGGCGGCTATGCTTGGTATCAAAATTCTAAGAAAATGGAAACTTATGAAAAAGTGCCATTCGGTTTACGAAAAGCTATTCGTAAGGTTGCAGAAAAAATGCCGAAAAATAAAGTAACTCACTTCCTCATAAAAGGAGGAGAAACTGTTGAGGAACGATTTATCGGTGAAGCAGTCGTATGGGATGAAGAGGATGCTTATAATGTATTAACACCTGAATATCGTAATGGTCCAACAGTGCGCTCGATTACAAAAGGTATTTACGATGAAGTACAAGGTCAAGATGATGTATCAAAAATGCAATACTTAGATTTAAATCTTTGGATGCCAGGAGATATTTTATTAAAAGCTGACCGTATGAGTATGGCTCATTCCTTAGAATTACGTGTACCATTTTTAGATAAAGAAGTAATGGAATTAGCGAAAAATATTCCATCAAAATATCGAGTGAACGAAATCGATACAAAGTATGCGTTAAGGCTAGCAGCAAACGAAGAATTACCTGAAGAGTGGGCAAAACGTAAAAAATTAGGATTCCCTGTACCTATTCGTCACTGGTTACGTGAAGAAAAGTACTATAATCTTGTAAAAGAAATGTTCAAAGCAGACTTTACAAGTGAATTTTTCGATGTGAATCAATTAGTAGGGTATTTAGATGAACATTATACAGGTGAAGCAAACCGTGCAAGATATATCTGGACTGTATATGTATTTTTAGTATGGTATAAACGTTTCTTCGTGGACGAAATAAATGTAGCATAGTAAAAAAATAACAGACTAAAAAAAGGCCTATCTCAAAAGCTAAACTATTCACTTTTGAGATAGTGCTTCTTTTTTAATGAAGATTTGTTACTTATTAACTATAATGATGAAATAGAGATTAATTACATAAAGCGTTAAATATACTATTTTTTTGAAGGCTGGCTTATCTTGGATGTGCTGTATTTTGCAGTAGGTTTTTATCAATGAACATTTATTGCAAGGAAAGCCACAAAATAATCTACTGATTGTTTTACAACCTATTATAGATTGGATGGATTGCATGTCCTCTTTAATGAAAGGCACAGCGATATTAACAATTGGAATGTTTTTATCGAAGGTTCTTGGGTTAGTTTACATATTTCCATTTTACGCAATCATCGGAGAAGATAATATTGCGTTATATCAATATGCATATATACCGTACTCAATTATGCTGAGTGTTGCTATATCGGGTCTACCACTTGCTGTTTCAAAGTTTGTTTCCAAATATAATACAATGGGTGATTATGAATCAGGTTATAAGTTAATGAAATCTGGACTAGTCGTAATGACTATTACAGGTTTTGCCTCTTTCTTAGTATTAAATTTACTTGCTACACCTATTGCGGAAATTGTTATAAGCAGTGAAGACCAAGCATTTTCTGTTGAACAAGTGGCATCGGTTATTCGTTGGGTTAGCTATGCATTGATTGTTGTACCATTTATGAGCTTATGTCGTGGATTTTTCCAAGGATATAATAAAATGCAACCAACTGCTGTTTCCCAATTAGTAGAACAAATTGTACGTATTGTTTTCTTACTTTTAGGATCGTATTTAATAGTCGTTGTTTTCCAAGGGAATCCTGAAACGGCTATTTCACTTTCAGTATTCGCTGCCTTTATCGGGGGCGTGGGTGGATTATTAATACTAGGGTTTTATTGGAAAAAATATAGATCAGAGTTTAGTTTATTGCGTGATCAAAGTCTAAACCCAACTTCAAAGTTGCAAATGACTGAAATTTATAAAGAAGTATTAACTTATTCGTTGCCAATCATATTTGTTGGGATGGCAAACCCGTTATTCCAGCTAGTCGATTTGTTAACTTTTAATAGTGCGATGAACTCAATTGGTATGTCTCAAGTATCGGATATATATTTCATGATGATCAATTTTACAACTCATAAAGTTGTAATTATTCCCGTAATGCTGGCGACAAGCTTGTCGTTGGCTTTAATTCCGACGATAACGAAATATTTTACACAAGGGGATTATGGTCAGTTACGAAATGCGATGGATAAATCCTATCAAATTTTATTTTTCATCACACTACCTGCAGCTCTAGGCATATCTGTATTAGCAAACGAAATTTATTTCATGCTGTATTCAGAAAGTGAAATGGGAGCAAATATTTTAGCTCATTATGCACCGGTAGCAGTTTTATTTGCATTATTCCAAGTAACAGCTGCATTACTTCAAGGTATTGATTATCAAAAATGGATTATTTTCAGTTTATTAACTGGTATTTTAGTCAAGCTAATGCTAAATACACCTTTAATAAAGGTAATGCAAGCAGATGGAGCTATTTTAGCAACTGCAATTGGTTATGGCGTGTCCATTTTAATCAATATAATCGTTTTGAAGAAAGTACTTAATTATCAGTCTACAATGGTTAAACGAAGAATTTTATTAATTGTTATTTTGACTCTTATTATGACGTTAGCAGTATTTATAACACAAAAATTGCTAATAGCGATTATGGGACCAGTTGATAGCAAATTATCGGCCATGCTTATATCTATAATTTGTGTTGGTGTAGGTATTGCAGTATACGGCTTCTTATCATTTAAGCTAGGTTTAGCGCAAAAAATGTTAGGTGAACGAATTACAAAATTTGCAAGTAAATTTGGTTTAAGGTAGGAGAATTGACTACATGCGTTTAGATAAATTATTGGCAAATATGGGGTTTGGATCCCGAAAAGAAGTAAAGCAGTTATTGAAGCAAAAAGCTGTTTCGGTAGATGGAGAAATTGTAAAGGATGCAAGTATGCATGTAGATCCAAATAAACAAGACGTTTCCGTTTATGGTGAAACAGTTCAGTATACGGAGTATATTTATATTATGATGAATAAGCCACCGGGTGTTATTTCAGCTACGGAAGATTTATTTGATCAAACGGTCATTGATTTACTCGATCCTCTTGCTCAGCATTTTAGCCCATTTCCAGTGGGTAGACTTGATAAAGATACTGAAGGGCTACTACTCATTACAAACGATGGTCAGCTTTCACATAATTTACTGTCACCTAAAAAGCATGTGCCAAAGACCTACTATGCGATAATCGATGGTGTTGTAACAGAAGAGGATAAGGCGGCATTTTTAGAAGGTGTCGAGTTAGACGATGGATATGTGACAAAACCTGGGGAACTGAAAATATTAAAATCTGGTCCTCAATCTGAAATTGAACTAACGATTCAAGAAGGGAAGTTCCATCAAGTAAAACGAATGTTTGAAGCTCGAAATAAAAAAGTAACTTATTTAAAAAGACTTTCAATGGGAAGCTTAAAACTCGATGAAAGTCTAAGTCTAGGAGAATATCGCGAATTAACAGAAAAAGAGTTAGATGCTTTAAAAAATAATCAATAAAAATAGAAAAGAATGACCCCGACGAAAGGTCATTCTTTTTTTATGTTGGAATTCGTACAAGTCGTACTTAAATTCTTTATTTCTAAGATGTTAGCTTTACTTTCTTCTTCGTCGTTGTCCATTTGCCTCTACTTGGGCTTGTTACCAAGTCATTGAAGGCTAACACATTCAAATCTCTTTGAATGGTGCGAGGAGTGATGTTGAACTCTTCGACTAAATCCTGTGTAGACACAACTCCTTTATCAAGGATAAACATGTACACGTCTTTAATACGATTAAGCATTCTATCAGTAGTTGGTTTCATTAAAGAACCACTCCTTCGATCTTAATTCTCATGGCAAAGACTAGCGGACGACAATATGTGCTTGAGGTGCACAGGCTTTAAATTTCTGCCTTAGACATCCCCTTTTTCAGAATTATTTGTCTAAATTACTTATCGACAAGGTCATTATAGCAGTAAACTATTAAAATTTCCATAATTCAAATAAAAATATTATAAAATTTACAATGTTTATACTATTTAACGAATGTTGAAAATAAATAAATACCTTATTTTAAAAGGATTTTATTGTTTTTTATCAAGTAAATAGTAAAATAATGTTAATAGAAATTTGAGGTGTAATAGATGGATTGGTTAAAAATTGCAATGTCGAGAAAAGAAGAATTAATTACAGAATGTCAACAGTTAATTCAAATAGAAAGCGTTCTAGATGAAAGGAATGCTAGTGAGAATACTCCCTTTGGAAAAGGACCATTTGACGCTTTAAAATGGATGTTAAATAAAGGGAATGAATATGGATTTTCTATTAAAATTATAGATAATGTTGCAGGTCATATTGAAATGGGACAAGGAGAAGAACTACTTGGCATTTTATGTCATGTAGATGTTGTCCCAGCAGGAAGTGGTTGGACATATCCTCCTTTTAAAGGTGAAGTGGTTGATGGAAAACTTTATGGTCGTGGAGCAATTGATGACAAAGGACCGACTATAGCTAGCTTACTTGCACTAAAAATGGTAAAGGATGCTGGCATCAAACTAAATAAACGAGTGCGAATGATTATTGGAACGGATGAAGAAAGTGGTTTTCGTTGTGTCGATCGATATTTCGAAAAAGAAGAGATGCCGACTATTGGATTTGCTCCAGATGCAGATTTTCCACTTATTAATGCTGAAAAAGGTATTGCCACTTTAGAGTTTACTTTAATAAATCATATGCAAGACGATGAACAATTAATATCCTTTCATGCAGGAAAAAGAACGAATATGGTTCCAGATGTAGCTGAAGCAGTCGTTCAAAATGTACTTCCGGATATCGTTCGAAATTTTAAAAAATTTATAGCGGAAAATAATACAAGTGGTAATATAATAAAAGAAGGTAATCAATTTATATTAAAGCTAACGGGCAAATCTTCACATGCAATGGAGCCTGAAAAAGGTCTCAATGCTGCGGTCTTATTAAGTAAGTTTTTAGTAAACTATATTCAAATTGGTACTGGTAAAAAGTATGTCGATTTTATTGTAAAAATCTTCGGGAAGGATCATTATGGAACGGCAATCGGTTTAAACTACGCTGATCAAGTTTCTGGTGAAACCACTTTAAATCCTGGAATAGTTTCCTTCGATCAAAAAAATGGTGGAACAATTCAAGTGAGCATGCGTTATGCAGTTACATATCCTTTTGATGAAAAGTTTACAAAAGCTCAATTAGAAGCTGCTAAATTTTCATTTACATTAGACTTACTTTCTAATTCTGCACCACATTATGTGAGCGAAGAAGATGACTTTGTTCAAACGTTACTTGCAGTTTACCGTAAGTATACAGGAGATAATCGTAAACCTTTATCAACTGGTGGGGGTACTTATGCCAGAACGATGAAGAAAGGTGTTGCATTTGGGATGCTTTTCCCTGGAGAAATCGATGTCGCTCATCAGGCGGATGAATATGTCGATGTGGAAAATTTGGTGAAGGCAGCAGCTATTTATGCTGAGACAATTGTTGCATTAGCTGGTGAATAAAAGAAAAGGGATGATTGATGATGAGTTATACTTTATGGAATGATCAAATCGTTGATAGTAATGAAGTTGTAATTGATAAAGAAGACCGCGGTTATCAATTTGGAGACGGAGTTTATGAGGTAATCAAAGTATACAATGGTGAAATGTTTACTGTCGATGAACATATTGACCGTCTTTACTTAAGTGCAGAAAAAATACGTATTACAATCCCATTTACAAAAGATAAATGTCACAAATTGCTTCATGAATTAGTTGAAGTAAATAATGTAAGTACAGGGCATGTATATTTCCAAATTACACGCGGTGCTGCACCGAGAATTCATAATTTTCCTGCTGATACAGTAAAGCCAGTTATTACAGCTTATACAAAAGAAGCTGAGCGTCCACTTCATAATTTTGAACATGGTGTAAAAGTAACTTTAGTAGAGGATGTTCGATGGTTACGCTGTGATATTAAATCATTAAATTTGTTAGGCGCAGTTCTTGCAAAACAAGAAGCACATGAAAAAGGTTGCTATGAGGCAATCTTGCATCGCGGTGAAACAATAACAGAAGGTTCATCTACGAATGTATTTGGCATTAAAGACGGTGTTTTATATACACATCCTGCAAATAATTTCATTTTAAAGGGGATTACGCGCGAAGTTGTATTACAATGCGCTGAAGAAATCGGACTGCCTGTAAAAGAAGAGGCCTTTACAAAAACGGAATTACTAGAGATGGATGAAGTGTTTGTTTCTTCAACTACTTCCGAAGTGACACCAGTTATTGACATTGATGGAAGCGAAATAAATGAAGGTGTTATTGGAGATTGGACTCGTAAACTGCAAGCACAGTTTGAAACAAAAATCCCAAAATCACTTCAAGTATAAATTAGGTAAAATATCGTAGGGATAGCTTGTTTACAAAGCGAGCTATCCTCTATTTTTTTTTTGAAAGCTCATGTAAAATGAAACATGAGAATTTATTGCTTCAAGGAGTGTTTTAATGGCTCAATTAATTAAGCTTCAAGATTATATTTCACGCTATCAAATAGATTTAAATCGATATCCAGCCCAGTTTATTCGTATGAAAAAAAATGGATGGAATCGTATGAAAAGTGATTGGGAGACTGGAGATACAGTAAATAACGTTCCAAGCTGGGGGCAAGTTGAAGAATCAGAACAGGAACAAAAACCTAAAGAAACCATCTTTAAAAAATTATTTTCAAAAAAACGTAACTCAAATAAAGAAGAAATGGTAGATATTACTGAAAATAATGAGGAAAACTTACCAATAGAAGAAGAGCTTATTGATGATGAAACAACGTTATATTTTGAGCCAACTATCATCTATAGACCACAAACGACGGAGGAATTAAAAAAAATCTTCCTTGATCAATTTTTCCATTTTCAAATAAAATGGGCTAGCTCCACATTAAGAGAAAAATCTTATGTTGATCCGAAGTATTTAAGAGAGGGATTTTTGCGAACAATATTGCAAAGCTTACCTGATAATTATTTAGTTTTATATTATCCAATCATTAAAGTGAAAAAAGCACCTGTTGAATTAGACATTATCATTTTAACACCATTAGAATGTCTATGTATCACGATGGTGGAGCATGAGAATTTAGCAGTTTACATTGGCAATAGTGAACGGGAACGTTTTTGGATGAAAAAAGTAGGGGATACAGAGAAAAAAGTGTTAAATCCACTTATTCAGCTAAATCGAATGGAAGCCATCATTTCGCAACTATTCCATCTTCAAGATGTTGATATGCCTATACGAAAAATCTTACTTTCTCGTAATGGTTATTTTGATTATCCTGGGAATGTATTTAATGTCCAATTCGTTGATAAAAGGGAATATGAAAACTGGATGCAACATTTAAAACAATCAACTTCCCCAATGAAACATATGCAAATACTTGCAGCAAAAACTATTTTAAATCATGTTGAAACGACATCTTATAATCGGACTTTATAAACTACCAAGCGTTTTAAAAATGGGGTTTTAATAAAAGGAACAGATAGATAAAATACGTAAAAAATAGCAATTTAAGTTATAATGAAATAAAATTAATGTACATCAATGAAATGAGGAAATAAAGTGAGATTAAGAAATAAACCATGGGCACAGGAATTTATTAATGCCCATCCAGAAGTCATTATACCAAATCCAGAAGAATATAAAGGAATATGGAATGAACTATTTGGAAATGACAATCCATTACACATTGAAGTTGGTATGGGGAAAGGTCAATTTATTACTGGAATGGCACTTGCTCATCCTGATATTAATTATATTGGTATTGAACTTTATGATAGTGTAATTGTTAGTGCGCTAGAAAAGGTACTAGATGCAAACTCACCTAAAAATCTCAGATTATTAAAAGTGAATGGTGCAGATTTAGCGAAATATTTTACGAAAGGCGACATTAGTCGAGTTTATTTAAACTTCTCAGATCCATGGCCGAAAACTCGACATGAAAAACGCCGTCTAACTCATGAAGGATTCTTAAAGCTTTATGAATCCATATTAATTGATAATGGTGAAGTACACTTTAAAACTGATAATAGAGGTCTATTTGAGTATTCACTCGTTAGTATGTCGCATTATGGTATGTTATTGAAATATGTTTCTCTTGATTTACACGTAAATATGCCAGAGGACAATATTATGACTGAGTATGAAGAGAAGTTTTCGCAAAAGGGGCAACCCATTTACAGATTGGAAGCACAATTTATTTCTAAATAGATAAAAGTATATTGTTGTGCAACTTGCAAAAACATGTGTTTTGCAAGGAATAATAGTAAAGGGGAGAAATGGATGGACACATTAAAATTTCATGACATGACATTAACATGGTTAGATGGGGGAGTCACTAGTTTAGATGGTGGAGCTATGTTTGGTGTTGTGCCAAAACCTTTATGGTCAAAGAAGTATCCTGTCAATGACAAAAATCAAATTGAATGTGCATGTGAACCAATTTTAATTCAGTATGAAGGGAAAAACTATCTAATTGATAGCGGTGTTGGTTTTAATAAACTAACAGAAAAACAGCTACGTAATTTTGGCGTTACTGAAGAATCTAGCATTTTACAAAGCTTAGAAAAATTAAATTTGAGTGCAGAGGATATTGATTTTATATTAATGACACATCTTCATTTCGATCATGCTGGTGGATTAACTCGTTGGGAAGGGGATGTGTTAGTTCCTACTTTTCCAAACGCAAAAATTTATACTACGGAAATCGAGTGGGATGAAATGAGAAATCCTAATATTCGTTCCCGTAATACCTACTGGAAAGAAAATTGGGAGCCTGTTCAACATCAAGTTGAAACCTTTAACGATTCTATTGTAGTCGCGCCAGGACTTGAAATGATTCATACAGGCGGACATAGTAATGGACATGCTATTATAAAATTTACTCAAAACGGAGAAACGTTGCTGCATATGGCGGACATTATGCCGACACATGCACACCAAAATCCATTATGGGTATTGGCTTATGATGATTATCCAATGACGAGTGTATTTGCAAAAGAAAGATTAATGAAGGAAGCTCTTGCGAATGGTTATAAATTTATTTTTTATCATGATGCATATTATCGCATGATACAGTGGGATGAGAGTGGAAAAGAAATAGTAGATTCGTTGAAAAGAAGTAAAGAAGCCTATATTCAATTCATTTGAATAATTAATAATTAGACACGACACTTAACACTAGTAGCACTAACCATCGATTGGGTTGTGTTTTGTTTATATTATATGTAAAGAATAGAATATTTTTTCTGACTGTAGACAAACTCAAAAATTTGAGATTTTCTACAGTCTTTTTCTATTTACAATACAAAGTAAGAAATTGTCGATTTAAAATCAAATTAATGGACGTGAACAGTTTGAAATGCTAGCTATTGAACAACTTGTACCAAAGGACCAATCTGCCCAAATAATCAGCTACTAAAGTACACTACGACAACTAAGGAAGGTTATCGCCAATACAAATCCAATCCAACGGTTTGTACGAATTGTCCTTTCATATCACAATGTACAGAAAATAAGAATCATATAAAGCTGATTCAACCCACATTTGAGAAGGGTACTTAGAGGAAGCGGAACATCTGCGTCATCATTTTGAAGTAAAAGAGATATATGCAAAACGCAAAGAAACAATTGAACGTGTCTTTGCCGATGCTAAAGAAAAGCATGGTATGCGTTGGACAACCCTACGGGGCTTAAAAAAATTGTCCATGCAGGCGATGCTTACTTTTGCTGCTATAAATTTAAAAAAGCTTGCCACTTGGACATGGGAAGCTGCATAAAACGAGATGAAAGCGTCTCATCGAGACGATTAATACCCGAAATCTGGTAATAATTTATACCTAAACGATTTTGTCAAAACTCTGAAAGAATAGAATATTCTTTTTATAAGCCACATAAAGATATTTTTATACTGCTATGTTCATAGACTTGGTTTAGTAATTTTTAAGAATTGATATTTGAAAATTCTAAATTTTGTATTGACTACTGGAAAAAATAACAATATATTCTGTTTAAGGTTTGAAAATTTTTGATAGGAGGATTTGATGGCAAATATTTTAGAACAAACATGACTTTGTAATATAGAGGAAATTGACCAACATTCTTTCATAATATAAGAATGGCGTTTTATATTATAAAACGATAGGTAACTTCCTCTGAAAGGATGGGGATATTGAGAATTGTAATATATGGTTTTGGTCGTATGGGGAAGAACTTGGCCCTAAATGCATTAGAAAAAGGCCACGAAGTATTTGGATTTGATATCGATCAATCAATTAAAGAAAATTTAAATCAAGATAAAATATTTTTATCAGATTCGTTTCGTTGGTTTACAAGTTCTGAATCTCTTTTTTATGAGATTGAACAAGGAGATGTTATTTTTTTATTCGTTCCTCCGGGTGAAGTTACAGATCAAGTTTTAGCGCTACTTTTAAATAATTTACCAACTGCTAGCATTGTAATCGAAGGTGGTAATTCACATTTTGAAAAAGCGAAACAATGGTCTCTAAAGTTTGAAAGTAAAGGAATTCATTTTTTGGATATGGGGACAAGTGGTGGATTAAGTGGAGCCCGTAACGGTTTATGTGCGATGGTTGGTGGAAGTAAAAAAGTATTTGACCAGGTGCAACCTGTATTAAGTAGCCTATGTTCTCTTGATGGATTGTTATACACGGGTGAAGCAGGAAGTGGGCACTTTTTAAAGATGGTACACAATGGAATTGAGTATGGGATGATGCAATCCATTGCTGAAGGATTTGAATTACTTGAGAAAAGTGAGTTCCATTTTGATTATCACGAGGTTGCAAAAACTTGGAATAATGGCTCTGTAATTCGTAGTTGGTTAATGGAGTTGCTAGTAGATGCATTTAAAAATGAGGATCGTCTTGAAAATGTTTCTAGTAAAATGCATGCTTCTGGTGAAGTAAAGTGGCTTATAGAAGAGTCTATTAAACTACAATCGCCTATGCCTGTTACTTATTTATCCTTAATGATGAGAAATCGTTCTCTTGAAGAAGAGACCTTTAGTGGAAAAATTGTTTCAGCTTTAAGGAATTCCTTTGGAGGACATAACGTGAGTAAAGGGTGATTGAATAGTGAAAGATGTATTTTCTGTTGGTGAAACGATGGTCATTTTTCAAGCAGATCATTATGGTAGGCTTGAGGATACATCAGCTCTCTATCAAAAAATTGGTGGAGCGGAATCGAATGTATTGATTGGATTAGCGAGACTCGGGCATGATGTAGCATTTATTTCACAAGTTGGAAATGACCCCTTTGGAAAAAAAGTTATTAAGACTATTCGGGCTGAAGGAGTTGATGTATCAAACGTTAAAGTGATTGATGACGCACCTACAGGAGTATTATTCAAAGAATTACGCACTAAAAATGAAACATATATTTATTATTATCGAAAAAATTCAGCTGCTAGTAAGATGAGTGTTGCAACTATTCCAGAAAATGTAATTATTCAATCTAAATATATTCATATAACAGGTATTACACCTGCGTTAAGCCAATCATGTCGAGAAATGACTTTCAAGATAATTGAAATTGCTAAGAAACATAATATTCCTATTATCTTTGACCCAAATATTCGATTTAAGTTGTGGGACGAAAAGGAAGCTAAGGAAGTTATTTTAAGAATTGCTGAACAGTCAGATTATATATTAACAGGAATCTCAGAGGCTGAGTTTTTAGTAGGAACAAAAAATGAGAAAGAAATTTGTCGTCTTCTATCAAAAAAGGAAAGTCAAGTTGTAGTAATTAAAAAGGGAGCTGAGCCAACAATCTATTCATTGAATGGTCAATTATACGAAGTTCCTACTGTAGTTGGTACGGAAATCTTGGATCCAGTTGGAGCTGGAGATGCGTTTGCAGCAGGTTTTATTCACGGTCTATTAACAAACCAAACTATTGATACTAGCATTGCTTATGGGAATGTATTGGGTGCTTGTGTTATTCAGCAGTATGGGGACATTGAGGGTCTACCAACTCTAGAAGAATTTGAACGTCTCTATCAATCTAACGAGCAATTAGACGTATTGCGCTAGGAGGTAACCATGTATAAATGGGATAGGCTGAAATTTATTGTGCAAAACGGAGTAGTAGCTGTCATAAGGAAAGTTAATCCATCAATTATAGAAGAATCAATAGAAGCTTTAATTGAAGGCGGTATAAAAGTTTTAGAAATTACAGTTGATAGTGAAGTTAGCTTTAATGTAATACGTAAGCTAAAAACAAAGTATGGTGAAGATGTTCTTGTTGGGGCTGGTACAGTTTTAGATAAAATAACTGCGAAAACAGCAATAGAGGCCAAAGCAGATTTTATATTCTCACCAATCTATGATATTGAAACAATTCAACTTACAAATCGATATGGTTGTATTTCGATACCAGGAGTATATACTCCTACCGAAATTTCTCAGGCATACTCAGCAGGCGCAGATATTTTAAAAGTATTCCCTGCAACTTCATTAGGCCCAAACTATTTTAAGGATGTTTCTGGCCCACTACCACATGTACCGCTCATGCCAACAGGGGGGGTGAGTTTAGAAAACATGGCCGAGTTTCTGAATAATGGTGCTGTAGCAGTAGGTGTTGGCAGTGCATTATTAAACAAGGAATATTTAGCAAATAAACAGTTTGATCAAATACAATTGATTGCCAAACAATATATCGATAAGTTTCGTGAGGTGAAGAAATGAAGATTATAAGTTTAGAAACTTTTATAGTGCCACCACGATGGCTGTTTTTAAAACTGACCACTAATGAAGGAATTATCGGTTGGGGAGAGCCAGTTGTTGAAGGTCGTGCTGCAACAGTTAAAGCATGTGTTCACGAACTTGAATCTTATTTGATCGGAAAAAATCCTTTAAACATTGAGGGGATTTGGAACGAATTATATCGTGGTGGTTTTTATCGTGGTGGCCCAATTTTAATGAGTGCAATTGCTGGTATTGATCAAGCATTATGGGATATTAAAGGGAAATTTTATAATGCTCCAGTATCAGATTTAATAGGAGGAGTTTGTCGCGAGAAGACGCGAGTTTATTCTTGGATTGGTGGCGATCGTCCAAATGATATTTTAGAGCAAGCCAAAAATGCGCATAAAAACGGTTTTACAGCAATAAAAATGAATGCAACGGAAGAATTACAATTTATTGATAATTATTCAAAAATCGATAGTGTCATAGAGCGTGTGGCAATCATACGTGAAAATTTAGGTAAGGATTTTGGGATTGGAATTGACTTCCACGGACGAGTTCATAAACCGATGGGAAAAGTTTTAGCTAAAGAGTTAGAACAATTTCATCCAATGTTTATAGAAGAGCCCGTTTTACCAGAAAATAATGAAGCCTTACGTGAAATTGCTCATCATACAAATATCCCAATTGCAACTGGTGAAAGAATGTACTCTCGTTGGGATTTTAAACAAATTCTAGCGGATGGATATGTTGATATAATACAACCTGATTTATCTCATGCAGGCGGTATTACAGAATGTAAAAAAATAATTTCTATGGCTGAAGCATACGATGTTGCAGTAGCACCACATTGTCCATTAGGTCCAATTGCATTAGCTTCTTGCTTACAAGTAGATGCAACAAGCTACAATGTATTTATTCAAGAACAGAGCTTGGGAATTCATTACAACGTAGGAAACGATATTTTAGATTACTTAGTTGATCCAAATGTATTTCAATATAATGATGGTTTTGTCCATAATTTGAATAAGCCTGGACTGGGTATAGAAATTAACGAAGATTACGTACGTGAAATGGCTGTAATCGGGCATGAATGGAAAAATCCAGTTTGGCACCATACGGATGGAACGATTGCTGAATGGTAGGAAATTACGATAAAAGCAAAAATCTTGAACAAAAAAAGGCTGCAGCATTTAGAGCTGTTCAAATGGTTCAGGACAATTTGATTGTAGGACTAGGATCAGGGTCGACGATGCAAATTTTTGTTGATTTAATTTCAGAGCGTATAAAAAGAGAGCGTTTACATCTATCTTTTGTACCGGCTTCTAAGAAAATTGAAAAATATAGCTTACCTTTTGGTTTGAATCTATTGGATATTAACTATGTTGATAGAATCGACATTGCCTTTGACGGTGCAGATCGTATCGATGAGCAAAACAATTTGATTAAAGGAGGAGGAGGCTCTTTATTTAGAGAAAGGCAGATTTTAGATATGGCTCAGTCAAGAGTGATTGTTGTAGATTCTTCAAAGTTTGTATCGAACTTTGCAAAAGAAATAATCCCAATTGAAATCGTTCCATATAATTACAGGTGGACTGTCCATAAAATTAATCTATTAGGATTTATAGGCAATATCAGAGGTGAAGCAACTCCTTTTATGACTGACAATGGTAATTATATTTATGACGCATATAATTTAAATAATTTTGACGTGACAGAAACCTATCATTCATTAAAATTAGTTGCTGGAGTTGTCGATGTAGGTCTATTTAAAGAAAATGATTATCAAATAATTTATTCGCATGAGTAAAAACAAAATTACTATTTTGGAAAATTGTTGCAATTCTGTATTTTGAGAGTTAAAATTTAATTGATTTTGAAAGCGATTTCTAATCAATTTTCAAAACGCTGTTTTATAATGTAAAACAAAGGGGAATTTAGAATGAACAAAGGGGGATTTAAAATGAAAAAAGTGTTGTATTTAGGCTTATTATTAATGCTTTCGGTATTATTAGTTGCTTGTGGCAGCTCAGAATCATCCAATAATGGTAATTCTGCAGCGGGTGATAGTGGTGAAAAGAAAGTACTACGAATTAGTTTAGGTTTAAATGACCAAACACCTCTTTACCAAAGTTCTTTGAAGTTCAAAGAGCTAGTTGAAGAAAAAACAGATTCACTGGAAGTTGAAGTATATCACTCAGGTCAAATAGCTGATGATCGTTCTGCAATTGAAATGCTTCAATTCGGTACACTAGAAATTACAATTCCTTCAACAGCACCATTTACAACTTTTGTTCCTGAATATGGAATATTCGACCTACCTTTCCTATTAACAGATACTAAAATAGTAGACTCCGTATTACAGGGGCCGTTTGGAGATAAATTAGCAGAAAAAGCTTCAAGTCAAGGGGTAATACAATTAGCTTGGTGGGAAAATGGTTTCCGTAACCTAACAAACAGTAAAAAACCAATTAAAACGATTGATGATTTAAACGGCTTAAAAATCCGTACAATGGAAAATGAAATTCATCTTGCTGCGTGGTCTGCAATGGGTGCTAATCCAACACCAATGGCATTCACTGAGTTATTTACAGCGATGCAACAAAAAACAATTGATGGGCAAGAAAATCCATATCCAACAATCCATTTAGAGAAATATCCAGAAGTTCAAAAGTATTTAACTGAAACAAATCATATTTACTCACCATTCATCTTTTTAATTAGCCAAAAAACTTGGGATGGTTTAACAGAAGAAGAACGTGAAATCGTAAAAAATGCAGCAATCGAAGCTGGAGAGCATAACCGTAACTTATCCCGTGAAACAGCAGTTTCATCCTTAGAAGAATTAAAGGGCTTAATGGAATACAACAAGATTGAAGGGGCAGAGTTAGAAGCGTTTAAAGCAGCTGTACAACCAGTTATTGAAAAATACAAGTCTACAATTGGAGAGGATTTCGTAAATGAATTCCTAGCTGAAATTGAAAAAGCGCAGCAATAATTTGGACAAATGAGAAATCGAGAATTTTCTCGATTTCTCATTTCACTAATTTGGGGAAAGGATGCTTTTATGACCTTAATAAAATGGTTAGATGAAAATATTGAAAGAACAATTTTATTGATTTTATTAGGTTTGATGTCGGTCGTAATTGTACTACAAGTGTTCATGCGATATGTTGCTCAAAATTCACTTAGCTGGTCAGAAGAATTAGCGAGATTTTGCTTTGTTTGGTTAGTTTATATAGGAATTAGCTATGGAGTAAAAAGAGCAAAACACATTCGTGTAGAGGCTTTATTATCGTTTTTGGGGAGAAAGGGTAAATATTTATTAAATATGGTATCCCTTTTGCTATTCTTAGTATTTGCTGTTTATGCAGTATACTACGGGTTCACAATCTATGAAGTTATTAGTCAAAGTGGTCAAAAAGCCCCTTCATTAGGCATTCCAATGTCCGTTATGTATTTAGGTATGCCAATCGGGATGCTTCTTACAAGTATTCGTATAATACAGCGGATGTATCTTGAAACTAAAATGTTTATGAATAATGAAGAAATTGTCGATACAGATATTCCGAAGTTATAAGGGGGGTAATATAGATGGGAGTTACCATATTTGTAGCATTTGCTATTTTACTAGTTTTAACCGTACCAATTGGTATCGCACTTGGTTTATCGGCAATAGTTGCAATCCTGATTCATGGAGCTATTCCGATTGAATTTATAATGAAAGAATTAACGACTTCTGTTAACTCGTTCCCGTTATTAGCAATTCCATTCTTTATTCTTGCTGGGGAAATTATGGGTAAGGGCGGTATTTCAAAACGTTTAATTGCAGTAGCGGAATCTTTAGTTGGTTCGGTAACAGGCGGATTAGCTTTGACAGCAATCGTAACCTGTATGTTCTTTGCAGCCATTTCAGGTTCAGGTCCTGCTACAGTAGCAGCAGTTGGGAGTATTATGATTCCTGCAATGGTTAAAAAAGGTTATGATATTAAGTTCTCTACTGCAGTAGTCGCTTCTGCTGGATCAATAGGGGTAATTATACCTCCATCAATACCAATGGTTATGTACGGAGTATCTGGAAGTGTTTCAATCGGTGATATGTTTATGGCAGGAATATTCCCCGGAATTTTAGTTGGCTTAGGCTTAATGGTTTATGCGTATTACTACGCGAAAAAGGCGGGATACAAAGGCACATCTGAAAAGACCTCCATTTCTAATATCGCTAAACAAATATGGCATGCAAAGTGGTCATTATTAATTCCAATAATAATTTTAGGTGGGATTTATGGAGGAATCTTTACTCCAACTGAGGCAGCTGCGGTAGCAGTAGCAGTAGGCTTTATAATCGGTGTGTTTGTATATCGAGAATTAAAAATGAAAGATTTGAATGCAGTATTTGTTGATTCCGCTCTAATGTCTGCAACAGTTTTAATTATTGTAGGAAGTGCTACAGGATTCGGTAAATTGCTTACGATTGAACAAATTCCGAATAAAATAGCTAATAGTTTAATAGCATTGTCTGATGACAAGACTGTCATTATCTTATTAATTATTGTTTTACTATTAATAGTAGGTTGTTTCATGGACACAATAGCTGCCATCATCATTTTAACTCCTATTTTATTACCAATTGCGACACAGGTTGGTTACGATCCAATCCATTTTGGTATTATCATGATTGTTGCATTAGCAATTGGATTTATTACTCCACCAGTAGGAGTTAATCTTTTTGTTGGAGCGGGTATTTCAGGAGTAAAACTCGAAGCTTTATCAAAAGCGGTTATTCCACTCATCATTGCCATGGTAATAGTTTTGTTAATTATTACATTTATTCCGTTTTTATCTTTAATTTTACTATAAATAAATTAGGAGGAGAATAATATGGCGTTTCCATTAGTAAAAAGTAGAATTAATCCATACAGTGAAAATGTGCAAGGGAAGGCAAATGAACCAATTACAGTTGCCGGACTTTTAGACAATGCAAAAAAGATACTTGGTCCATTTTATGAGGGGGGTAATCCTGACTGGACATTAGAAGAAGTTATTAATCGGTTAGAGAACAATGCACCAAGAATTGCAATTATTGGTGGGTCTGCAGATCACCCAGCTCATATTATGGACTATATGACTTCTTCGAGAGCTGCCATTAGAATTTGGCAAAATGGTGGAGTGCCGTTTTATTTTTCTACTCCTGTAATGTGTGACGGAACTGCTCAGTCAAACCAAGGAATGAGTTATTCCCTTCAGAGCAGAAATGCTGTTGCTCAAATGATAGTGAACCAATTAGAGGCTCACAGTTATCATGGCGCTTTTGTTATTCAAGGGTGTGATAAGCAACCTTTAGGAGTTGTAAGTGGTTTGGCTCATTTAGATACTCTTCGTAAGTCTCGTGGTGATGCACCATTCTTTGCAACATTTGCTCCGGCTCATGTATTAGTAGGTGGAACTATTCCTGAGGATGTTATAGAAAAGTTAAATTCAGTTTATGATAAAGCAGTTGCAATGGGGCATGAAGATATTGGAAACGATCTTAAGGATACAATGAGTTATATTTTACAATGTGCCGCGAATACGTCATTCCAAGGTGTATTTGAACGCGCGGTAGAAAAGAATATTATTACAAAAGAGGAACATAAATATTTAGAAATGCGCTTAGCAGCTGCTACTTGTGATTCACAAGGTGGAGTATGTACATTCAATGGTACAGGGAATAGCTCACGTCATTTAGTTGCTGGTTTAGGATTAGTACACCCAGCAGTAGAGTTATTAACGAGTCCGCCAAACCAACAACAGATAAACGCAGTAATTGATGCATTTGAGCATATGATTAATAAACCTGAGTTTGGTGTAGCTTCGCTAGTAAGTCAAAATATTCGTAATGGTATTCGAATTCATAGTGCCTCTGGTGGGTCGACAAACTTAATGATGCATATGGTTTCTGCAATGATATATGCGGGGTATGATTTTAGCTTATTTGACATTGAAAGCATCTTGAAGGAACAACCGATACCAGACTTATTTAACTATTCGTTAACGGAAGGACGAGACATTTTCGCATTAGCAATGCAATGTTGTAGTGGAGAAAGTCGTGGTATGGAGTCATTATTCCATGAATTACTGAACAACGGTATTAATATGGATGTAGATGCGTTAACAGTAACTGGGTCTAGCTGGAAAGAGAGACTTGTATATACAGATAATTTACCCGCAACAAATGTTAAAGATAACCCAGTTATTTTAAGCACACCCCGAAGACCGTTTAGTGGCGTTGATGTATTACGTGGAAATTTCTTCGAAAGTGCTGTAGTAAAAATTAGTGGAATGCCAACACCTCAATTAAATCAATTTGATAATAAATTATCAGTAGTCGTTTATTTCGATAATGAGGACGAGGCAAATAACAAATTACTTGATGTAACACTTCTGAATCAATATAAAGAAGCGAAAGTAATCAATGAGAACACATTGCAGAAAATTGCTAAATATAATGCACCTGAGAAATATGAGGAACTTCAAAAGTTATCATATGATGAATTATTTGATCAAGTTATTAATTTAGGAATATTGAAAATTGCTGTAATTATTGCTGGGCAAGGCCCGGTAGCATTTGGTATGCCGGAAATGTTTACACCAATGCAGCATATTAATGCGAATCGAAAATTAAAGCGCATTTGTACTATTATTAGCGATGGCCGTTATTCGGGGGTAACTTATGGTGCAGCAATTGGACATATGACACCGGAAGCGTTAGAAGGAGGCGGTATAGGGTATCTAAAAACAGGTGACATCTTACATTTAAGATTACGAGAACAAAGAATTGATTTAGTCAATGTTGAAAATGACGAAATTTATTATGATAATTACATTAAAGAGAGACCAGATCGAATAAAGTTATTTAATGAAAGAAAAGAAAAGATGAAAACAAGACAGAAGTTAGTTGCTGCAGCTAACCGAATGGTTGGTCATACAGATGCTTCAAGAGGAGTTGTACCAATTCAGGTTTATGAGGATGCAACTCGGAAATTTCAAAAAGAATATTCATTATATTAATTTTTCGATCTCTTAAAAATTTAAGAGGTGAATAAAATGACATTAATCCAATCGATATCCCGTGCATTGGAAATTTTAGAACTATTTGATGAAAATCATCGTTCATTTAGCATTAAAGAGATAAGTACAAAACTAGATTTGAATAAAAGTACAGTTCATTCAATTTTAAAAACTTTAAAACATTATGGTTATATGAAGCAGGATTCTGAATCGGCAGAATACTCATTAGGTTGGCGTTTATATGAAAGAGGTAATCTGTTAATGAGTCAGATTGATATAAAGCCTATTGCACAAAAGTATTTAACAAAGCTGAATCAGCAAACGAATGAAACCGTCCATTTAGTTGTACGAGTTGATAGTGAAGCATTATATATAGATAAAATCAATGGTATTAACACTCTTGTGATATACTCTCGAATTGGTAAAAAGGTACCCTTACATTCAAGTGCGGTAGGGAAGGTATTAACGGCATATTTAAGTCAAATGGAAATTGACTCAATCTTTGAAAACTATGATTTTAAACCAGCAACGAAGAATACAATTTTAAATTATGAAGATTATTTAACTGAGCTTGAGAATGTTCGTTTGCTTGGTTATGCAGTTGACAATGAAGAAAATGAAGCAGGTATATATTGCTTAGCTATGCCAGTTTATGACTATACACAAAAGGTTGTAGCGGCAATCAGTGTATCGACTCCATTAGTTAATGTTACAGAAACGAAGAAAAAGGAAATTTTAGATTTATTATGTCAATGCACGTTCGATTTATCTATGGAACTTGGTTATAAAAAAGATTGAAAAGGAGATTACTATGAAATTTATTAGGTTTAATGATAAAGGTAACATTCGAAGTGCTTTAATTAATGAGGAAAACTTAGTATTTCCAATAGATTTTGACCAATATGTAGATTTCTTTTATTTCTTGAAAGACCAAGGTATTACAGCAAGTGACTATATTAAACAAAATAATCTTGCATCCATATCTATTAATCTTGAAGAACTTTCATATGTCTTACCAATTGTACCAGAGGAAATTTGGGCATCAGGTGTAACGTACTTAAAAAGTAAGGAAGCAAGAAACTTCGAAGTAAAGAATGCAAACAAACAAATTGAATCAACATTTTATGACAAAGTTTATGATGCAGAACGTCCAGAGATTTTCTTGAAATCTACTGCGCGACGTATAGTTGGACCATTAGCTGAGTTATATATTCGTAATGATTCCAATTGGCAAATTCCTGAGCCAGAACTAACTTTAATTATTGGTAAAGATGAGGATATTATTGGTTTTACATTAGGTAATGATATGAGTTGTCGTGATATCGAAGGTGAAAATCCACTTTATTTACCACAAGCAAAAATTTGGAAGAATTCATGTTCAATCGGCCCATCTATATTGATGCCTGAAGGAATTGAAGACCCTTATGAATTAGATATTACTTGCCGGATTTTTAGGAATAATGAACTGCAATTTGAAGGATCTGCATTCATCAATCAATTAAAAAGAAGATTAGATGAGTTAGTAAAATATTTAGTCTATGAAAACGATATTGTTCCAGGTACTGCATTAATGACAGGTACATGTATCGTTCCTCCCAATGAGTTCACACTTGAAAAAGGTGATCGTATTGAAATATCTAGTACAAAAATAGGTGTCTTAGTAAATAATATTACAAGAAATTAGGAGGATTTTTATGAACGAAGTATTTAGCATAACAGAGGAAGTACATTCGAATTTTATCAATGGTGAGTGGAAACAATCAACTAGCGGAAAATTAATAGACAGTATTAATCCTGCTAATCGTCAAGTGATGGGGCAAGTACAATCATCAACTATTGAAGAAGCCAATGAAGCAATTGAAGCAGCACATAATGCTTCAAAAGAATGGGCAAAGGTTGGTGAATTCCAACGTGGCCAATATTTATATAAAGTAGCAGCGCTATTAGAGGAAAATCTTGAAGAGATTGCGAAAACGTTAACGGAGGAAATGGGTAAAACGTATCCAGAAGCTTTAGGTGAAACACAGCGCGGTATTGCAATTTTAAAATATTATGCTGCTGAAGGTAGCCGCAGCAATGGTGACGTAATTCCAGCTTCAGAGAAAGATGCATTAATGTTTACAAAGCGTATTCCACTAGGAGTAGTAGGTGTAATTACCCCTTGGAACTTCCCGGTAGCTATTCCCATTTGGAAAATTGCTCCAGCATTAGTATACGGAAATACAGTAGTATTTAAACCAGCTTCCGAGGCTGCTGTAACTGCTGCTAAAGTTGCAAAGTGCTTCGCGGATGCGGGACTACCTTCAGGAGTATTTAACTTCATTACAGGAAGTGGATCAACAGTAGGCGATGCAATTATTAATAGCAAATATTTAAAGGCTATAACATTTACGGGTTCATCCAAGACAGGAAAGATGATCGCTGAAATAGCATCAAAAAACCAAGTGAAATATCAGCTTGAAATGGGTGGGAAAAACCCTGTAATCGTGCTAGATGATGCAAATCTTGAAAATGCTGTGCAAGCAGTAGTCAGTGGAGCATTTAAGTCAACAGGACAAAAATGTACCGCAACTAGTCGTGTCATTATACAATCAGGTATATACGAGCAATTTAGAGATCGATTAGTTGAAGTGACAAAGGGAATATCAGTTGGTTCTGGTTTAGATTCAACTACTTGGATGGGGCCATGTGCAAGTGAAGGTCAATACAAAACCGTTTTAGAGTATATTGAAATTGCTAAAAATGAAGGTGCAACACTAATTACAGGTGGTCATGCAATTGATTCTGAGCTAACACCAGGATTCTATGTTGAACCAACCATTTTCGATAATGTAACTACTGATATGCGAATTGCACAGGAGGAAGTATTTGGCCCTGTCATTGCATTAATTAAAGCAGAGAGTATTGAAGATGCAATTTCATTTGCAAATGATGCTGAATATGGTTTAAGCGCATCAATTTTTACTACAAATATTGGTAATGCGTTAGCATTTATTGATGATATAGAAGCTGGATTAGTTCGAGTGAATGCTGAAAGTGCGGGTGTAGAATATCAAGCCCCATTTGGTGGTTTAAAAGATTCAAGTTCTGGTAGCCGTGAGCAAGGTCAAGCTGCAAAAGAGTTCTTTACTGTTTCAAAGACAGTCTATATCAAGGCTCAATAAGGAGGAATAATATGAGAGGAATCATACCTCCAGTTGTGACGTTAGTAGATGAAAATGGGAAGCCTGATTTAGCAAAAAATAAGCAAATGGTAGACAAAATTATTGAAGCTGGGGTACACGGATTAGTCTTACTAGGTAGCTCCGGTGAATTTCCTCATTTTACTATGCAGGAGAAAAAAGATTATTTAAATGAGATTATTCCTTATCTAAGAGGTAAACTACCAGTTTTAGTTGGAACAGGTGGTGTGATACTTGAAGAAACAATTGAATTAACCCTTTTTGTAGAAAGATTAGGTGCTGACGGAGTTTTGGTCGTAAACCCGTTTTATTGGAACCTAAGTGATGAGCAAATATACGTATATTATGCAGAACTTGCAAAAGCAGTGAATATTGATATCTATTTATATAATATTCCACAATTAACTGGCCAGGAAATCCCAGTTTGTGTTATTGAAAAGCTTGCTAAAGACTTTGATAATATTCGAGGTATTAAGGAAACAGTAAGTAGTATTTCTCGTATTCGTACTGTAATCAATGAGCTTAATAGCGTAAGAGAAGATTTCTATGTATATAGTGCATTTGATGAACATTTATTAGATGCACAAATACTGGGCGCTGCAGGTAGCATTAATGGTACTTCAGTTTTCCTACCAGAATTATCAGTTCGTTTATATGAAGCAATTCATAATTCTGATTTTAGCCAAGTAAAAAAACTTCATATTGAAATAAGTAACAAAATGGAATTATATAGCTGGCATCCATCTTTTTATATTTCCATGAAGGAAGCTGTTTACGCAAGATGGTTCCCAGAGGAATCGGTTAATTTGAGAACGCCGTTCATTAATAATGAACAAGACTTAAGAAGTTTAGCTAAAGCAATGATTGAAGAAAGCTTATGTTCGGGGGTTTATGATGAAAAGTACAATTGACTTTTTAGAAAAGCTAGGTTATCCAGGTAAAGACTATCAAGATCTTCCAACATCAACGAAGCGTTTTCCAGACGGAGCACAATATCGCATCGAACTACCTAGTGTTGAAGGACCAAAAGCACTAAAAGAAACATTAAAAGCCATAGATGAATATGGATTGACAATTCATCGTATTTCACAAGGCAGTGGCATTATGCTTCAAACGGATGAGGAAATCAAGGAAATGTGTGAACTAACGGCGGAGCGTGGAATGGAATTAAGTCTTTTTGTTGGTCCACGTGGTACCTGGGATATTAGTGCTGGCCCCTTAACTACTGCTGGTAAATCACAGGCATTACGTCACGAGGGTGCAAATCAATTAGTTTATGCAATTGAGGATTTAAGACGTGGAGCAGCTCTTGGTTTACGTGGAGCTCTCGTAGCTGACGAAGGATTATTATATATTACTAAAAAAATGAAAGAGGAAGGTCTACTTCCAGCTGACTTTGTTGTAAAAGTATCGGTGCAAATGGGGGCATGCAACCCTGTTTCAGTAAAAATCATGCAAGATTTAGGTGCTGATACGTACAATGTACCATCATCTTTAACGTTAGCTAAACTTGCAGCAATTCGTCAGTCCATTGATATTCCAATTGATATCTATATTGAAGTGCCAGATAACTTTGGCGGTTTCTTACGTTATTATGAAATTCCAGAGATTATTCGTGTATTATCTCCGGTTTATATCAAATTTGGTTTACGTAATCATCCCGATGTTTATCCTTCTGGAAAACAGTGGGAATCTACAAACCTTTCTTTAGTTCAAGAGCGTGTACGACGTGCTGCAATTGGTGTAGATATGATTAAGCGCTATTGCCCTGATGCTAAGACATCAAAATTAGGAGCAACTGGATTAGGTGTTCCTAAAGTGGAAGTAGGGCATAGAAATGTTTAAAGTAGTTTTAACAGATTATGAATTTGAGACATTGGAATTTGAACAACGTGTATTAGATGAAAGTGGCTTAAAAATTAATTTTGTATCGGCACAATGTAAATCAGAAGATGAAGTGATTGAAGTTGCAAAAGATGCTGATGCAATTATTAATCAATATGCACCTTTATCGGAACGTGTACTGAGAAGCTTAACGAAATGTAAAGTTATTTCTCGATATGGTGTAGGTGTAGATACGATAGATCTTAACATTGCTAAGGAATTGGGCATTAAAGTTTGTAATGTTCCAGACTATGGGATTGAAGAAGTTTCAAATCACACTTTGGCATTATTAATGGCATGGACACGAAAAGTTATTGAGCTTAATAATGCAGTGAAAAATGGTATATGGAACTTTAATGTTGGAAAACCAATTTATCGTTTTGAAAATAGAACATTTGCAATTTTTGGATTTGGCCGAATACCACGACGAGTTATTGAAAAAATTCAACCATTAGGCCTAACTCTAATAGGTTATGATCCGTTTGTTAGCGCTGAAGAAATGGCTAAATATGGTGTGAGAAAAGTGGAACTAGATGAAGCTATCAAATTAGGAGATATTCTTTCCTTCCACGTACCTTTAGTTGAGCAAACGATGCATTTATTAAATAAAGAGCGATTAACACAATTAAAAGACGGTGTGTTTATTATAAATACTGCACGGGGACCGATTATTGAAACGGAAGCTTTAATTCAAGGGTTAAAATCAAAAAAAATAGCAGGAGCAGCTTTAGATGTTATTGAACACGAGCCAATCGAAGCTGGTCACGAGCTATTAACGTTCGATAATGTGTATCTTACACCCCATAGTGCATTTTATTCAGAAGAGGCAATTGAAGAATTAAGAACTAAGGCAACAAAAAATGTGGTAGATGTTCTAGCAGGACAGCAGCCAACGTATGTAGTTGTTTAATAAGGTGACTGCATAGATTAAACACTATGCAGTCTCTTATCTTTTATCTGGATGTAAAAAGGTAGGAGAACGAGGAAGTCTTAGTTTAATATAGGGGGGAGTAGTAATGAGGTTATTTGATTTATCCGGAAAAAAAGCAATTGTAACAGGGGGAAATCGTGGGATAGGGAGAGCCATTTCTTTAGGGCTTGCCGAAGCAGGAGCTGAAGTTATTATTATTTCTCGTTCTTCAGCTGAGGAAACAATTGAAGAGATTTCTCTAATGGGTGGAAAGGCAAGCCATTACTTATGTGATTTAGGTTCGAGAGAACAACGTGAATTACTCGCTCAACAAATTTTGGAAGAAATTGATACGGTTGATATTTTGATTAATAATGCCGGTATACAAAAGCGTTACCCATCTGAAGAATTTCCTTTAGAAGTGTGGGATGAAGTGTTAGAAGTGAACATGACAGCTGTATTTCATTTATGTAAGTTATTTGGTTCAAAAATGCTTGAACGAGGTTATGGAAAGATCGTTAATCTAGCGTCGGTCATTTCTTATCAAGGTGGTCTTTTTATACCAGCCTACGCAGCTAGTAAAGCAGGCGTTATGAACTTTACGAAAACATTATCTAACGAATGGGCAGGTAGAGGGGTTAATGTGAATTGTATTGCGCCAGGATATATTGCTACAGAAATGAATAGTGCATTAATTGCAGATGAAACAAGAAACCAACAAATATTAGATCGATTACCTGCAAAAAGATGGGGAAAGGCTGAAGACTTGATAGGGGCAGCGATATTTTTATCTGCTTCTGCCTCAGATTATGTAAACGGTATAACTATTCCTGTTGATGGAGGTTGGCTAGGTAGGTAATGCCTTGAATAATAGAGTGGAAAAGAAGTAAAGAAGTATATATTCGATTCCAAATTAATCTACCAAAAAGACTCTCTTGAAGGTAAACTTCCTCGAGAGTCTTATTTTATGAGTCAAAAAAATTCGGTAAAATTTCCAAATAAACTTACAGTCTTTTTAAATCCACTATAATTCCCGAACGTGCATCTGCTGCAAATTCAAAGGATTCCATTTCACCGTTCATGATTCTTGAAATGCCACCTTTATATACGGGTACTGTTGTAACGCCATTATAAAAATCCTCTGTTTTCATATAAATCCAGGAGCCGTCAATCGGTGCTTCTTTTTTAAATGCCGCTTTTACATTATTTAACACATGGTTAGCTGGTACATATGGTGATACCCTATTAGCAGTTTCTTTAATGATGATAGTAGCTGCAACCCCTGTGGCAACTCCTATTAAAAAGTCTCGTATTTTCAATTGCCATCCTCCTTTTTAATATCCCTAATTTTAACATTATTTTTTCCATTCGTCTCTGTCTGTATATAAACCTTTACTCTTTCATGATAGGCAATGTGATGCTAAAACATGCACCTTCGTTCCATTTACTCTCCACTTCAATTCGCCCGTTGTATCGCTTGATCATTTCTTTAGAACTAGATAAATCTTATCCAGCTTCAATATGTTCTATTTTCATAACCATTCACCCTTTAAATAATGAGAAATTCCAATCTAGCTTCAAATTATGCAAGGTTTTAATATGGGCTACGATGAATTAGTAACAAAACCCTTTAAGCTAAAAGAGCTAATAGCTAAACATAATTTAAGAGTTAGGTGTCGAAACATTATATGATGCTGTTTGGGGATATGATGCAATTTCGTTAAAACGGTCTCTGTACATAAATTTAGAAAGAAACTTGAACAAGACGTGTGAATCAAATATACATTGAAACAGTTCGAGGTTTGGTTATAAATTTAAATTCGAATAGATAGAAATGTATAAATGACGAAGGGGAAACCCTTCTTTTTTATTTGTATCAAGTTTCAAATGATATCAGATACATCGATGGGAATAATCAGGAGTTTTTTATGTTAAAATAAAACAAGTTAAATAAACTCAAGGGGAGTGTACGGAATTTGAATGAGGACACGTTGAAATTATTTAAAACATTAACAGAGTTACCTGGTGCTCCTGGTAATGAACATGAAGTAAGAAAATTTATGAGAGAACAACTTGAAAAATATTCTGATGAAATTATTCAAGATCACCTTGGTGGCATTTTTGGCTTGAAAAAATCAGATGATGATAACGCCCCTAAATTACTAGTAGCCGGTCATATGGATGAAGTCGCATTTATGGTTACCAATATTACGGACAATGGAATGATTCGTTTTCAGCCATTAGGAGGTTGGTCGAATCATGTTTTACTTGCTCAAAGAGTAACTGTCTACACAAAAGATAAAGAAATACCAGGAGTAATCGCAAGTATTCCACCTCATTTACTGTCCGTACAGGATCGTACAAAAACACCAGAAATTAAAGACATGTTAATTGATATAGGAGCAGATAGTAAGGAAGAAGCAATAGAAATGGGGATACAACCAGGTCAATCCATTCTTCCGATATGTCCTTTTACTCCTATGGAAAATCCTAAAAAGATTATGGCTAAAGCATGGGATAACCGTTACGGATGCGGGTTAGCTATTGAATTATTAAAAGAATTAAAGGATGAAAAAATACAAAATCATTTGTATTCAGGGGCTAACGTCATGGAAGAAGTAGGTTTGAGAGGTGCTCAAGTATCAGCAAATATGATACAGCCTGACTTATTTTTCGCCCTTGATGCTTCCCCAGCAAATGATACAACAGGGGATAAAACACAATTTGGCCAATTAGGAAAAGGTACCCTTTTGCGTATTTATGACCGGACAATGGTTACTCATAGGGGAATTCGTGAATTTATATTGGATACTGCAGAATCAAATCATATTCCATATCAATATTTCGTATCTGCTGGTGGAACTGATGCTGGGCGCGTCCATACATCTAATAATGGGATACCAAGTGCTGTAATTGGAATTTGCTCAAGATATATTCATACAGCAGCTTCAATCATTCACATAGATGACTACGCAGCTGCTAAGGAACTTCTTATTAAGCTTGTGAAATCTGTTGATCGTACAACAGTTGATTCAATACGTTCAAATGTTTAAGTGAAAGGTGCAAAAATGCATCTTTTTCTTTTCGTAATCGTTATAAACTAAGTCGTCTATTTTTAACTATAAAGTTGAATTCATATTTTTGGAGATGAACAGAATGCTAGTTTCAATTGGGACAAAAAATAAAGCAAAAACAGAAGCCATTACAAATATAGTTGGAAACTATTTAGAAAGCATTGAATACATACAGCTCGATGTTCCTTCAAACGTTTCTGAACAACCCTTTTCAGATGAAGAAACAAGACAAGGTGCTATTAATCGTGCCGAAAATGCATTCGAAAAAACTTCTGCCGATCTTAATTTTGGGTTGGAAGGTGGCGTTAGGATGATTGATGGAAATATGTATTGCTGTAATTGGGGTGCACTTAAATTAAAGGACGGAACAGTACTAACTGCAGCAGGAGCATTATTTTTACTGCCAGAAGAGGTTGCAAAAGAAATTCGTGCCGGGAAGGAACTTGGACCGGTTATGGACGTTTATACAAATGAAAAAGGAATCCGACATAACAAAGGAGCGGTAGGCGTATTTACAGCAAATCTTGTAAACCGTACTGAAATGTTTGAGCATATCGTGAAATTATTAATCGGCCAATATTTTTTTAAAATTGGCCAACAATAACTAAAAACATGGATTTTTGTTAGTTGATTTCGATTAAAAAACTCTGATTAGAAAGTGAGAAATGATAATGAAAAACTGGATGCTTATTTTGACTGCTTTATTATCAATTTTCATATTAGCAGCTTGTGGGAAATCGTTAGAAGAGCAAATAGATACCGGAATTGAAAGTGCAAAGGCTACATTTGAAGGGGAAATACAGGAGCCAAATACGACTGTAGGTAAAATAAATGTATTTTTGCCTTCTGGATATACAATTGAAGAAAGTGAAGATGAATCGAACTACTTGTTGAAAAAAGATGGTAAAGAGTTTATTTTATTTGTGAATGAAAATGAGGGGAAAGATAGTAAACTTCTTTATGACCTATTTAAAGAAAATACAGGAAAAGAAATTATAAAAGAAGAGACAATAGAAAATGAAGAAGAATTCGGATTTACTGCCGTTTTAAAAAATGATGAGAATAGTTACGAATTAATTGTCAACAGCGGAGGAGTAAAAGTTTCCACACTTTCTGATGGGCATAATATCGATTCAAAGCTCGAAGAAATGATGCAAATTGCTCGTTCTGTTAATTTATAATACATTTATGCTAATATGAATATACAGTAAAACGTCTAACCTTTGACGTTATAGAGTTGTCTCTTTGTTTTTTGGGACAACTCTTAATTTTTGAACTAGAGGTGTTAAAATTGAAGGCAAATGAGCTGATAAATCGTTTGAAGGAACGATTAGGTGAAGAGCGATTTGAATATAAATATAATCGTGAAAAAAATGAATTGCGTCTTGAACATCAAACTTTAAAATTAGGTATGACAATTAATGTTGCTGATATTTTAGCCAAGTATGAAGTGAGAAAAGAGAAGGCAATCGAAGAAGTAGTATATACGATTGAGCAAACTTTTGAGGCAATGGAATTGGAAAAAAACGAAGGGATTTATGATCTTTCAAACGTATATCCAATTATCCGTTCGACATCTTTTCCTCTTCAATCAAAAGAAGGAGCTTCTTTCATCACAACAGATCATACAGCTGAAACAAGAATCTTTTATGCATTGGATTTAGGAAATACCTATCGTTTAATAGATGAAAATATGCTTGAGAAGCTTACTGTTTCTGCCAATCAAATTCGTGAAGCTGCACGTTTTGCAGTTAAAAAATTACCTACGAATACGAAAAAAGATGAAGTTGCTGGAAATATTTTTTATTTTCTAAATGAAAATGATGGGTATGATGCGAGTCGCATTTTAAATGAGAACTTTTTAAAAGAAATGCGCGGTAAAATTGAAGGCGACATGACGATTTCCGTTCCTCATCAAGATGTATTAATTATAGGTGACATACGAAATGAAGTAGGGTATGATGTGTTAGCTCAAATGACAATGCATTTCTTTACAGTAGGAATGGTCCCAATTACTTCTTTATCGTTTGTCTATGAAAATGGGGATTTAGAGCCGATATTTATATTAGCAAAGAATAAACTAGAGAAGGAGCAAGATAAAGAATGATAATCGCTTACAATAAACCATATGTTGGGGATATATTATTAGTCCAATTAGCTACAGAATCAATTGTAAAAACAGAGGTAGAACGCATTGGAGATTTTGCCATTTTAAAAGAAGAAGCAACGAATGAGGTGAAAGCATTTAATTTATTTAACGCAAGTAAATATATTGAATTAGATGTGCAAGGACCTGTAGAAGTCACTCCTGAAATCATTGAGAAAATTGAAAAAGCTATGATAGAAAACGGAGTAGATATCTCGTTAGATGTGGACTTCACACCGAAATTTGTTGTAGGTTACGTTGAAGAAAAAGAAAAACATCCTAATGCTGATAAATTAAGTGTTTGTAAAGTGAATGTTGGAGAAGAAACACTCCAAATCGTTTGCGGTGCGCCTAATGTGGAGGCAGGACAAAAAGTCGTTGTTGCAAAAATTGGTGCAGTTATGCCTTCTGGATTAGTGATTAAACATTCAGAACTACGAGGTGTAGCTTCTGAAGGAATGCTTTGTTCAGCAAAAGAATTAGCAATTCCAAACGCTCCAAGTGCAAAAGGAATATTAGTACTGGATGAAAATGCAGAAGTTGGATCAGCTTTTGTAGCTCCATCAAATTTATAGTTTATCCAAAGTGTAAAAAGTACAATTTTAGTTGAAGAAACTTGAATTGTACTTTTTACGTTTAATAAGGGATTTCAACTAGTAGTATGAGCAAATGACCATATATAGAAAACAATTTCAAATTGTCTTTTGATTGTTATCATTTTGAAATGTTAGTTTTAGTATTCTTTTGCTAGTATAGAAGGGGAGTATAAGTGTTCTTTTGTTTCGTAACTTTGAAGTAAATGAAAAGGAATATCCTTAAGATTTAACTGTATATGATAACCTAATGTTGCATAAATTTGGTCAAGATGAATGAAATTAGTCATATTTGTGCATATGAAATAATACATAAAAGTAAATTATAAACACTTCTATTCATATAATTATCATATAATGAAATTGCAAGGTAAAAGAAGAGAGTGATATAAAAATGAATTGGTTTAAAAAGAAGTTTAGTAGATTTTTTTATGATGATAACGATGATATTTATGATGATGAAATAACTAGGGAAGAGTTGGGACAGGCTACCGATAATATTGAAGATGAGAAGCAGAATCGGTCATTCCGTTTTCCAATCATAGAAGATGAAGAAATAGATTACCTAAAAAAAGATCATACGAGAATGGATCATAGTCAATTAAATATAAGTAATCATTATCAAGAATTTTCCCATCATGTAAGTAGTAATGAAGTATACGATGTGGAAGTATCTGGTCTCCGTAATTTATTAGAACAGCGAAGACAACAAAAAGGCTATACTGTTAGGAAACATACTGTCGAACAACGATCTACGTTAATTAGTAAATCTAATAACGATCTACGTAAACCTAAATTTGAAAGTCAAAATACAAAAAATCGATTAAATCAGTTTAAACAAGAACAGAAGGAAAAGGAAGCTACAGAAGATAATTTAGTAGAACGTAAAAGATTTGTTCCTACTAATGTACCATCACCAATACATGGTTTTAGAAAGCCTAGTAATATTAATGAACTATTGCAAAAGAAGGTTGACCAAAACAACCAATTGGAAGAACAAAAACAAGAGAAGCATTCACTAGATAGCATTTCAAAAGAGGAAACACCACTTACAGAAGTACTTCAAGGAGTTCGTGAATCTGCAAGCACATCAGCTGTAGTAAAGGATATAAGTACTTTTGCAACACAATTTCCTGCAATTCAACCAGATGTTGAACCAACAACTTCTTCAAAGATGAATGTTGTTGAGGATAATAAAAATGTAATCGTTTTAGAAGAAGCTTCTACACATGAAGATTCTTTAATGGATAATATTTTAATAGATCGTCAGGAAATTGAAAGCAACTCTAATGAAAAAATAACAGTAGTTCAAGAGGATTTAGAAATAAATAAAACGGTTGCTCCAATTGAGACTATTGAAGAAGAGAAATACTTAGAGGCTGATGATAACCTTTATTTCGAAGATGAGTATGATGAATATGATGATTTAGAAACTCACGAAGAAGACTTATATGACGAATTAGAAACTCACGAAGAAGATTTATATAACGAATTCGATGCAGAAGAAGATGAAGATGATACAGACGAATATGTAGAAGATGAAGACTATTACGAAGTAGATGGTCCAGAGAATTATAGTGATAAAGATTTTGAATTCGATGAAGTAGAAGAAGAATTTGAACAAGATAGCATCATTAACGAAAATGAATTAAATATTCATAGTACAAACAATGAAGATAATAAAATGTCTTCAGGAAGTAAATTGCCTTTTAATGTACTTATGCTTAAATCAGATAAAGAAAAAATGATTAGTAAGCGGGAAAGTACTGAGGGGTTACCAATTCCAAATGTTTCTCAGTTAGAAACGTTAACGGTAAATAATGAATTTCAACAAAAGATATTAAATACTGATGATACAAGTAAAGCTGAACAGTCATCTATAAATGATGACATTAGTCATGAGTCAACTAAGACAACATACACATATGAAAAACCGTCTTTTTCATATTTAGTGCCTCCTGAGGAGAAATCTGAGGATCTTGAATGGATGGAATCACAGGCAGAAGTGTTAGTTGAATCATTGTCTTATTTCCAAGTAACTGCTCAAGTTGAATCGATTATGCAGGGGCCTGCTGTAACACAATTTGAAATTACAGTTGGTCATGGAACGAAGGTTAGTAAAATTAAAAATTTAGCGGATGATTTGAAATTAGCACTTGCAGCCAAAGATATTCGAATTCAAGCGCCGATTCCGGGTAAAAGTTCAATAGGGATTGAAATTCCGAATCGTATTTCAAGGGCTGTACGCATATCCGAAGTAGTAAGTAGTGAGGCATTTATAAATTCAACTTCACCACTTGAAGCAGCATTAGGACTTGATTTAACTGGAAAGCCAATGACCATTGATTTACGCAAAATGCCCCATGGACTAATTGCGGGTGCAACAGGCTCTGGGAAATCTGTTTGTATAAATTCTATTTTAGTAAGTTTATTGTATAAAGCAGATCCACATGAGTTGAAACTAATGTTGATAGATCCAAAGGTGGTTGAGCTTGCACCATTTAACAACATTCCACATTTAGTAAGCCCTGTAATAACTGATGTGAAAACAGCAACTGCTGCTTTAAAATGGGCTGTAGAAGAAATGGAGAGACGCTATCAGCTATTTGCTCATGTGGGAGTTCGTGACTTATCGAGATATAATAAGCAAGCAGATAAGAACGGTAATAAAAATAAGTTGCCATATATATTAATTGTCATTGATGAGTTAGCAGACTTAATGATGATGGCGCCTAGTGATGTTGAAGAATCCATTGCTCGAATTGCACAAAAAGCAAGAGCTTGTGGAATTCACTTGATTGTTGCCACACAAAGACCTTCCGTTGATGTCATAACAGGTTTAATCAAATCCAATATCCCAACGCGTATTGCCTTTGCCGTTTCTTCTCAAATCGATTCGAGAACGATATTAGATGGTCAAGGAGCGGAACGTTTGTTAGGACGCGGTGATATGCTGTATTTAGGAAATGGCATGAGTTCGCCGCTAAGGATTCAAGGAACCTTTGTAACCGATGATGAAATTGAAGAAATCATCGATCATGTTCGAAGTCAAGGGGAACCAAATTATTTGTTTGAGCATGAAGAACTATTAAAGAAGTCTGAAAGTGTGGAAGAGAACGATGAATTATTTGAAGAGGTATGTCGTTTTGTATATGAACAAGGTACAGCTTCCACTTCATCCATACAGCGAAATTACCATATTGGATATAATCGCGCAGCGCGGTTAATGGATATGCTAGAAAAGAACGGCTTTATTTCAGAACAAAGAGGTAGTAAGCCAAGAGAGGTATTTATAACAGAAACAGATTTAAATTCTCTGTTTGAATAATGTGAGGGGTTCCTCACATTTTTTCTATGAGGGTAAATTTTGTTATAAATGGTTCAAATGCAGACAAACTAAAGTAAATGTTAAGTTAATGTTTTGCCAAAATAGTGCTATAATGGTATAGATTTTTATTCAGCAAATCAGTGAAGATTTCCTTCACTGATTGAAATTTCAATTTATTGTAATTATTTCACTCAAAATTCCTTATAATTACAATAGTTCATCATGGGGGTCAAATTATGTATCCCAGGAGGTTTACAGTATGACATTTTATCATTTTACAGGAATTAAAGGTTCTGGTATGAGTTCATTAGCACAAATTTTATTCGACTCTGGTGAACAAGTACAAGGTTCTGATGTAGAGACTTATTATTTTACAGAAAAACCATTAAGAGATCGTAATATTACCATCTTAAAATTTGATCCAGACAATATAAAACCAGGTATGACGGTTATAGCTGGTAATGCATTTAGTGATGATCATCCTGAAATTGTCCGTGCAAAGGAAATCGGAGTTGAAGTAATAAGGTATCATAAGTTTTTAGGGGATTATATTAAAAAATATACATCCATCGCTATAACAGGTGCGCATGGAAAAACTTCTACAACTGGTTTAATGAGTCATGTTATTGGTGGTTATATGCCAACATCTTTTTTAATTGGAGATGGAACAGGTTCAGGAAAAAAAGATGCATCATTTTTCGTGATGGAAGCCTGTGAATATCGCAGACATTTCCTAGCTTATCATCCTGATTATGCAGTCATGACAAATATTGATTTTGATCATCCAGATTATTTTTCAAACATTCAAGATGTACAAAAAGCTTTCCAGGAACTTGCTTTACAAGTGAAAAAGGCAATCATTGCATGTGGTGACGATGATCATTTACAGCAAATTCAAGCAAATGTTCCGGTTGTCTATTATGGATTTGGGTTAGAAAATGATTTTGCTGCCCGAAATGTGGTTAAAACAACAGAAGGAACTACTTTTGAGGTTCATGTTCGAAACGAATATTACAATACGTTCACGATTCCATTGTATGGAGATCATAATGTGTTAAATTCATTATCTGTTATTGCACTTTCTCATTACGAAGGAGTACCAGCTCAATTAGTACAAGAAAGACTTAGTACGTATGAGGGTGTGAAAAGACGTTTTACCGAAACGAAAATTGGTCATAATGTACTTGTAGATGATTATGCCCACCATCCTACAGAGATAAGAGCGACAATCCAATCTGCACGTCAAAAATACCCTGATCGAAAGCTTGTAGCTATTTTCCAGCCTCATACATTTAGCCGTACAGAAGCATTCTTAAATGAGTTTGCTGAAAGCTTATCTCAGGCGGATGCTGTGTACTTATGTGATATTTTTAGTTCAGCAAGGGAAAAGAGTGGGAATCTTTCGATTGGAGATTTAGCAAACTTGATAGACGGAAGTAACATACTTAAAATTGAAAATGTTCAAATGGTGGAACAAAACATTCCTGCGGTATATTTATTTATGGGAGCTGGAGACGTTCATAAGTTCCAAGATGCATTTGAATCTGTTCTAAAAAATAAGTAGTGATAGTAATTTTTATTTCTTTAATTTTTTCACTATATAACAGCTTATCTTTTTAGATAGGCTGTTTTTTCAAAAAGTAAAAGGATTTACACAAATTTTGTCGAAATATATTTAATAACAACCTATTGGAGGGTTTTACATGGAAGTCATTTTATACATCGCAGCTTTAATTGCCGCAATTGCTTTTCTAGTATTATGTATTAGTATTGGGATGACACTTTTCTCACTCAAAAATATTCTAAATAGCATTGCAGGTACTGCAGCAGGAATTGAAAAGCAAATGGAAGGTATCACACGGGAAACAACATCTTTACTTGAAAAAACAAATTTATTAGCAGATGATTTTGCACAAAAATCTGAAAAGCTAAATACTGTTGTAGATGCAGTGCAAAATATAGGTACATCGGTGAATGGTCTTAATAATTCAATTAATCATATTTCCACTTCAATTGCGAATGAAGTGAACAAAAATGAGGAAAAAATAGCTCAAGTTGTTCAATGGGGTAACGTTGCAATTGAATTGGCCGAAAAATGGAAACACCGTAAAACATCAAAGTAATTTGCATACATTTTAACGGTTTTTTAATATTCAAATAAAGGGGAGTATAAATGACAACTGAAAAGCCAAATTACAATGAAGTAAAAGAACAGTCAAACCTATCACAGGTTTATCATGTGACAAAGGATCCAATATACAAAGAGGAGATGATTAATGTGAAAGATTTCGTAATCGGAGCTTTAGTTGGAGGTATTATTGGAGCTGCAACTGGATTATTACTTGCACCGAAAACGGGGAAAGAGCTTAGAAGTGACGTTGCAACTCAAGCAATTTCGATACGTGATAAAGGTGTGGAATTTTCCACTACTGCAAAAGAAAAAACTGTTCAAATTTCAAATCAACTAAAAGAGCAGTCTGTTCAATTAGTTGATAAAGTAAAATCGAAAACATCAAAGGTCCCAACTTTATATGATGATGGTACGGTTTCAGCTGAAGGTGAGGAGCCTTTAGAATTAATCGAAAACGAACTAACAGAAGGAAACGAGATATCAGAAGCTGCTCGCCCTTCTTCAATATAGAAAAAAGACTCCAAAAGCAATGGGCTTTTGGAGTCTTTTTTTTATATGTGTTGTTCAATTAATACAATTTCTAAATGGTCCCCACCAAATATTTCTGTATCAAATGCTGCAGCCTCCCCATTTTTTAAAATATGGAACTGGCCTTTAAAATGGGTTGGCAATTGCCAATTTGAGAATTTAAAAACATCCTGGAAAATCCATTTTTGCGTTTCTTTCTCAATCAATTGGATAGTTGCACCGTTAAAAATTTTAGCACTAGGTTGATAGATACTACCATTCACTAATACTTCCTTCATTACTTTATGCAATTCGATTTCTTCATTCTGAAAGATTACTTTAATTTTTTCTTCAAGAACAATGTCCAACTGATCCGCTAAGGACTGAATTGTAGGTTGTACTGCCTCTTCTATTGAAATTTCATCTTCATTTTGTATAGGGTATTGTAGCTTCCCTGGCTTACCATTTATGTAAAGCTTGGCTGAAAATTCAGGTATATAAACGGGCTTATTATCGATTTGAACAAAGAACGGTTTTAAATAATCCAATAAGTCATTGTTATTTGTAACCTTTAAAAATTCTTCAACGGTATCAACTGTTTCGATACGTATTTTATCTCGATCATGTAATATTGTATCAAAAACAACTTTTTGATTATTAACGAAAACTTTTGGCTCTATTGTATACATGTTATTTTGGAATTTAATCTTTTTCACTAATGCTTGATCCACAATATCTGACACTTTTACTGAGGCATCTTGTCCATTTTTTCCTTCTACCATTTCAAGCGTATCCCCATTTTTTATGAAGGATTTAGTTGAAGCAATTTCACCATTCACATAAATAGTAGCTGGACTCCCATGCTCCCCAGGTACAAAAATATCTTGACCGTTTACAGTGAGCGATAATCCTTGTCCAGGTTTCCCATAAAGCTGCTTTGCTTGAATATTTGCTGCAAGTAATGCATCAGCGACTGTCATTTCTTTCATTTCAAATAGGCGAACAATTTGTTCATTTACCGTAACACTCATATATTGAATAGGAGCTTTTTTTGCAGCAATCGCTATTCCAATTGGTGTTACTAATTCTGGAGTATCGGCTATTGAGTCATCTTTTGTTAAATTTTGAATAGCATCTATACCACGTACAGCTACTCTGTTGTTTGGCAGCTGTAGAACATTACACAATTCTTCTGTAATCGTTGGTGTCAAACTACCTCCACCAACTAGCATGACAGCCTTTGGAGGCGTTTGATTGTTTAAACGTAATATTTCTGTTCCAATAGCCTCTGCTAAATTTTTAATTGCAGGCTTAATAGCTGAAATGACTTCTTCTTTTGTGAATTCTTGATCAAAGCCTAAAATATCTTTTATGAGGATTGTAGATTCTGTATGCATTTGACGTTTTACTTTTTCTGCAACAGGGAAATCTAATAGATAATGATCACTTAATGCTTCAGTAATTTCATCGCCTGCAACTGGTACCATGCCATAAGCAACAATTGTTCCTTTATCAGTAATAGCGATATCTGATGTCCCTGCACCAATATCAACTAACGCCACATTCAATCGGCGCATACTTGAAGGAATAAGCACATTAATGGCCGCGATTGGTTCTAATGTCATAGCTTCCATTTCTAAGTTGGCGCGCTTTAATGCTGCTAAAAGGGACTCTACAACAACTCTCGGTAAGAAAGTTGCAATAACTTCAATGGAAGCTTCATCTCCTTGTTGATCGACAAGGCTGCCAATTTCTTCGCCATCAAGTTTGTAATATAAAACGGAATAACCAACACAATAATAATGATTAGATGAATCATCTTGATGACCGATGAGCTTTCCTTGAGCTTGTTGAACTGCTTGAAGCTCTAATCGACTAATATCTTCCTCGGTGAAAATAGGTCGATTTTTAATATTAATCGTAATGCTTGCTTGCTCTGTTTTTAATGCACGTCCAGCAGCGGCAACACTAACTTTAGTAAGAGGGCCATGTTTTATTTCTAATTCGTTTTTGATTTCATTTATTAAATCAGCAACATAGAGTACATTATGTATTTGTCCATCCACCATAGCACGTTCCTTATGTTCTTTCATGATGATATCTGCTACATGGTAGTTGTTGTTTTGTTCTTCTAATATAATTCCTACGACAGATCGCGTACCAATATCTAACGCGAATAATTTTGAACACATTGCAACCGCTTCCTTTCAAGAAAACTTTAAATATACTTTAACGAGTTGAAGCGCTAAATTAAAAGACGTGACATTCTGAATATATTTGATTATAATAAGGTTATTATCTTAAAATGTATCATACATTTCAGACTTCTGAAAGAGTTGCGGTACGAAGGAGAGGAGAAAAGGGAATGAGTGAGCAAAATTTAGAAGCACTTCGAAAGCAAATAGACGACTTAAATTTAGAGATTTTACGTCTTATTAACGAACGCGCTGAGATTGTCAATGAAATCGGTAAAATCAAAGAAAAACAAGGGGTAAACCGATATGATCCTCTTCGCGAACGTCACATGTTAAATCTATTAAAAGAACACAATAAAGGCCCGTTAAATCAAATGACGGTTGATTATATATTTAAGCAAATCTTTAAAACGGCTCTTAAACAACTAGAGGCAGATAAAAAGAAAGAATTGCTAGTATCACGTAAGAAAAAGTCAGAAGATACTGTCATTGAAATTAATGGTGAAAAAATTGGTTCAGGTATCCCATCATTTGTGTTCGGTCCATGTTCAGTTGAATCTTATGAACAAACTGCTAAAGTAGCTGAAACGCTTAAAGAAAAAGGCATGAAAATGATTCGTGGTGGTGCTTACAAACCACGTACATCTCCATATGACTTCCAAGGACTTGGTTTAGAAGGATTGAAAATTTTAAAACGTGTTTCTGAAGAGTACGGTTTAGCGGTTGTTACTGAAATTGTGACACCAGCGCATATTGAAGAAGCATTAGATTATATTGATGTTATTCAAGTTGGAGCACGTAACATGCAAAACTTTGAATTGTTAAAAGCAGTTGGTGCGACAAATAAACCAGTACTATTAAAACGTGGTTTAGCCGCAACGATTGATGAATTCATCCATGCAGCAGAATATATCATGTCAAAAGGTAATGAAAACATTATATTATGTGAACGTGGAATTCGTACTTATGAGAAAGCTACTCGTAATACGTTAGACATCTCTGCAGTACCGATTTTAAAACAAGAAACTCATTTGCCTGTATTTGTTGATGTGACACATTCAACAGGTCGTCGTGACTTATTGTTACCTTGTGCAAAAGCAGCAATAGCAATCGGTGCAGATGGTATTATGGCAGAAGTACATCCTGATCCGTCTGTTGCATTATCTGATTCTCAACAGCAAATGGATATTCCTCAATTCAATAGTTTCTATGAAGAAATTCAAAAATTCATGAAGCAATATGAATTTAAAGCATAATATTAAAAATAAAGCCGATCAGTTAATGGTCGGCTTTCTTGTACATTTAGTACCAGTTAATTACAAAAAGTGTACTTTTTATTGAAAAAGTAAATGTATATGTCGTATGATGAAAGCAACAATATATAAAAAGGAGGCGTATCCTTTGACTGTAACAATATATGATGTAGCACGTGAAGCAAATGTTTCAATGGCAACTGTATCACGTGTAGTTAATGGAAATCAAAATGTGAAGCCATCCACAAGGAAAAAAGTATTAGAAGTTATTGAAAGATTAGAATATAGACCAAACGCCGTTGCAAGAGGGTTAGCAAGTAAAAAAACCACTACTGTAGGGGTAATTATACCTGATATTTCAAATAATATTTATGCAGAGGCAGCACGTGGAATCGAAGATATTGCAACAATGTACCGCTATAATATTATTTTGGCGAATTCGGACCAAAATGAAGAAAAGGAATTATCATTACTTGATACAATGTATGGAAAACAAGTAGATGGTATCGTAATGATGAGTGATGCTGTAACAGAGAAATTACATAAGTCAATGGAACATTCTCCTGTACCCATCGTATTAGCAGGATCTGTTGATGATACAAATCAGTTTCCTTCTGTAAATATTGATTACTTCCAAGCTTCCTATGAGGCAATGCAACTTCTAATCAATAACGGACATACAAGGATTGCATTCTTATCCGGTCCACTGAACTATACGATTAATTCAAAATTCAAATTAGAGGCCTATAAAAAGGCACTACAAGATGCGAATATTGAACTTGATGAACGCTTAATTATATCTGAGGATGGTTCCTATGATAGTGGGTTAGAAGCGTGGGAAACATTGAGAGAGCTAGAAGCACCACCAACTGCCTTTTTTGCTGGTAGTGATGAACTAGCTATCGGAATTATTCATGGTGTTCAGGATGATGGAAAAAAAGTTCCTGACGATGTAGAAGTAATTAGTTTTGAAAACTCAAAGCTGGCAAGAATGGTTCGACCACGTTTAACAAGCGTTGTCTTTCCTCTATATGACATCGGCGCTGTTGCAATGCGTTTATTAACAAAAATCATGAACAAAGAGGACAATGTGAAAGACAAAAATGTCATCATACCTCATCGTATAGAGACACGTCAATCTGTTAAGCTGTAAATTTAAAAGGTAAGCTAGTTAGAAAGATTCTTTCTAACTAGCTTACCTTTTTTCATCTTGCTTTGTTTTTTTCATTACGAATGATATGTAAAGCTTTTTTTAACATTTGTTCATTTTTTTCTTCAATTTCCGTTTTTCTTGGAATTGGTTCGTATAATGGGTTTGGGTCCTCCCATGTTGGAATGAAAGGTACCGGTGACTTACCTTGCCACTTATTTAGCCATTCCTTTGGTAGAGGTCCGGTAGGTGTAGCCAAATCATTCATTTCTGTCCAAATATAAGACCATGCTCTAGGTACTACCCGCCAAATATCATAGCCTCCACCTCCGACTGCAATCCATCGTCCATCACAATACTTGTGTGCTAATCTATGTGCGATTTTCGGTATTTCACGATAAATATTCATAGTACCGTATAAATGTGTAAGTGGATCAAAATAATGGGCATCTGCACCGTTTTGAGTAAACACAACATCAGGCTTAAAAAATTCAAAAACCTCGTTCATGGCTTCCTCGTATATGTTTAAAAAGCTATCATCTTCAGTAAAGGCATCGATAGGAAAGTTAAAGGATGTGCCATATCCTTGCCCGTTTCCGCGTTCAGTAACATTACCTGTTCCGGGAAATAAGTATCTTCCTGTTTCATGAATCGAAAGGGTGCAAACATTGGGGTCATCATAAAATGCCCATTGAACTCCGTCACCGTGATGTGCATCCGTATCAATATATAAAACTCGGACATTATATTTTTTTTGCATATAATGGATTGCTATACTGCTATCATTATAGATGCAAAATCCAGAGGCGCGTCCATGAAAACCATGATGTAAGCCTCCACCGAGATTAAGGGCATGTTTGCTTTTTGCTTGCATTACAGAATCAACCGCCTGTAAAGTACCACCGACGAGCAGTGCACTTGCTTCATGCATATTTTCAAAAATGGGTGTATCTTCCGTACCAATTCCATAGTTCTCTGCAATTTGCGGATCAATTAAGCCTTTCCCAGCTTTTTTTACTATGTCAATATACTTTTCATCATGCGCCAGGGCAATTTCCTCATCGGTAGCCATTCTTGCGGGGATAATATCATCATCCTTTAAGGCACCTATACTTTTCAGTAAATCCATCGTTAATAGTAATCTTTGATGATTGAAGGGATGAGAATCAGAAAATTTATATCCGAGTTGTTCAGGTGAGTATACGAAGACAGCGTTTTTCATTGTGTAATACCTGGAAGATTTGGCCAAAGCACGTCAAATCCTGCTTTCTTTAAATCTTCAATAATCATAAGGGGATTTAAAATTTGAACTCGGATTGTAATAATTTTATAATCTCTTTTTTTAGAATCAGGGAACACTAGCACACTTAATACATTTGCTTTATGGTTTTTAAATATGTGCAGTATATCTGACAAAATTCCTGATCGATCCTTCACCCTTATATCAATCTTAGAAGATGGTTTATTCGCTCCTGTTAGCTCAATATATGTATAAAGCAAATCAGATGATGTAACGATGCCAACAAGCTGACCACCAGATACAATTGGAATACAGCTGATTTGCATATCATAAAAAGTAAGTGCAATTTCTTCAACAAAGTCTAGTGGATGACCGACGATCACCTCTTTAATCATCATATTTTCGATATTTTCTTCATAAATAGAAATAGTTGGATCAGCTTGTAAATTAGAGGGAAGTGCGTTTTTTATTGTATTTGAAGTGACAAGACCGACTAATTTTTTATCATTATCAATAATTGGTATATGTCGGATACTTTTCTCCTTCATCAATCGTAAAGCATCTCGAACTGTATTTTTAGGTGAAAGGGTTAAAACATCCGTCTTCATAATTTCTTCGATAATCATATTCTTACCCCCTTTTTAATACATAAATCTATTTTTAAATCGTAATCTATCGAATCTTTCAAGTGTATCCTCATTAACTCGTTTCCCAATGCGGGCCATAAGACAATTAGCAGGGTGAGAAGTAATTTCTGGGTCGTCTGTTGCATAAGGTTCAAAACCAACAGAACTCATAAGACGTTCCATCATTTTACGATATTCCCAAACATTTAAGCCAGAACCCTTTAAATCCCAATGCCAATAATATTCAGTTGTAATAACTAAATAATCTTCCATATGATCATCAATAAAAGAGACTTCTAAAAGTCTTTTACCTACTCCACATCCCCTATAAGAAGGAATAATTTCAATGGCACCAAGTTCAATCATATTTTCGATTTTATCTTCAGACCATCTTTCAAGTGGGTCGGGATACAAGTATGTGACATAACCTACAACTAAACTTTCTTTTCGGCTTATAAAAATTCGGCCTTCTTCAAGTTCTGCTATTTCTACTAAAGCTTTTTTTTGCTGTTCTGGAGGTCTAAAAGAAGTTAATCCCTCATGAAATGTATATTTAGAAAGTTGTTCTGGAGTTACGGGTCCTTCGATAACAATAAGTCCATTTTGTGTCTCCATTTCAACGCTATAAAAATTTTTAATATGTTCCATTTTACCCAAACACCACCTGGACATGATACTACCATTATATATTAATTAATGCGCGAAAAAGCTCGCTTTTGCAGAAAAATGTGAAAAATTTAAAAAATAAAATTATTTTGCCTATAGTATTACATTTATTGTAAAATGTATGTATGTTTTAACTTTGAACGCAGGGATGTACGTTTTAAAGTTAAAACTTTATTTTATAGCAAAATTATATAGAAAGGGGTAATTTTTATGGGGATGAAAATTACAGACAGATTAGTTGCAGATGTCGGTGATCATCATTTGAAAAATTATGATGAGACTGTAGCGACTTTCAATTGGGGAACAGTTGAAAAGGCATTTAGTTGGTATACAACGGGGAAGCTAAATGCTGCATATGAAGCAATTGATCGTCATACAGAAGGTTTTAGGAAAGATAAAATTGCACTTTATTTTGATGACGGTAATCGAAAGGAAAGCTATTCCTTTAACGAAATGAAGATGATGACGAATAAAGCTGCAAATGTTTTTAAAGAGTTTTCGAGCTTGCAAAAAGGTGATCGTTTATTTGTATTTTTACCAAGAACACCTGAGCTATATTTTGCACTACTTGGTGCTATTAAAATGGGTGTTATTGTTGGCCCATTGTTTGAAGCATTTATGGAAGGTGCAGTTTATGATCGACTTTCAGATAGTCAGGCAAAAGTTGTTGTAACAACGAAGTCATTACTAAGTCGTATACCAATTGACAAACTTCCAAATTTAGAAAAGATTTTTGTTGTTGGGGATGAGGTAGAGGAAACTGACAAAATAGTCAGCTTTAAAGAGAAGCTAGATCAAGCTTCACCAAATTTTGAAATTGTATGGGTAGATCGAGAAGATGGAATGTTACTTCATTATACGTCAGGATCTACTGGGGCCCCTAAAGGAGTGCTTCATGTTCACAATGCAATGATTCAACAATACCAAACAGCACAATGGGTATTAGATTTAAAAGATGAGGATATCTATTGGTGTACTGCTGACCCTGGATGGGTAACGGGTACTGCTTATGGTATTTTTGGCCCTTGGTTAAATGGAGTAACCAACCTTATTGTAGGTGGTAGATTTACACCACAAGCTTGGTATGGTGCAATAGAAAAATATGGTGTAACAGTTTGGTATAGTGCACCAACTGCTTTTCGTATGCTAATGGGTGCTGGTACTAGTGTTCTAGAAGGATATAATCTGTCTTCACTTCGTCATGTGTTATCGGTTGGGGAACCGTTGAATCCAGAAGTCATTCGTTGGGGAATGGATGAACTTGGACATCGAATACATGATACATGGTGGATGACTGAAACAGGTGCACATATGATATGTAACTACCCTACAATGGACATTAAGCCAGGTTCAATGGGTAAACCGATTCCAGGAGTACAGGCGGCAATCGTTGATGATGAAGGTAATGAGTTACCACCATTTACAATGGGGAATTTAGCTCTTCGTAAAGGTTGGCCTTCGATGATGCGTGCAATTTGGGGGAATCCAAGCAGATATGAATCGTACTTCTTAAAAGGTGAATGGTATGTTTCAGGAGACTCAGCCTATACGGATGAGGATGGTTATTTTTGGTTCCAAGGTCGTATTGATGATGTCATTATGACTTCTGGAGAGCGCGTAGGCCCATTTGAAGTAGAAAGTAAATTATTAGAACATCCTGATGTTGTAGAAGCAGGTGTTATTGGTAAACCTGACCCAGTACGTGGTGAAATTATTAAAGCATTTATTGCATTACGAGAAGGTGTCGAACCATCAGACGAACTTGCAGAAGAAATTCGTAATTTTGTAAAAACAGGTTTAGCAGCACATTCTGCACCACGTGAAATTGAATTTAAAGACAAATTACCAAAAACCCGTAGTGGTAAAATCATGCGTCGCGTATTAAAAGCATGGGAATTGAACTTACCAACTGGTGATTTATCTACAATGGAAGACTAATAGTTTTTTTTATTTTGATTGTGAAAAAAATAACATGCTGATTCCGTTGGGATTAATAATTATACAAATGTAAATATGAGAACTCTTAAGTTGTTGTGTATCAACACTTTTGGGTTCTTTTTATTTTGTATTAAAATTATATCAAAAAAACTTATATATCAACGGAATATGATGTGAATATAAAAAGGACTAGGGATTATTTGAAAGGGAGATTTTGTAAAAATAAAAATATAAATATATAAAAATACAGTTGACTTAATAAATATACAGTCTTATACTTACTGTATCTTGTTTTAGAGGTGAATCGAATGAAAGTTGGAATTATAGGGGCAACGGGTTATGGAGGATTAGAATTAATTCGTTTTTTACACAATCATCCGGAGGTGGAGAAAATTGATTTATTCACTTCTTCAGATGAAGGGACTGTATTTTCATCACGATTTGGTCATTTACTAACAATCCATGACGAACCATTGAAAAAAATAGGCGTAAATACACTATCAAATTTTGATGTTATTTTTACAAGTACACCTTCGGGGGTAACAAGTAAGCTATTACCTCCACTTGTTGGTGTCGGACCAAAATTAATTGATTTATCAGGTGACTATCGTTTGAAAAATCCACACGACTATGAGAAGTGGTACAAAAAAGATTCAGCTCCAACTGAATTGCTTAAAGATAGTGTTTATGGATTAACTGAATGGAACGAAGAAGAAGTAAAAAAAGCTAGTTTAATAGCAAATCCAGGATGTTACCCGACTGCTGTATTATTATCCATTTTACCTTTTATAAAAGAAAAACTGATTGATCCGAGTTATCTAATTATTGATGCAAAAAGCGGAATTTCTGGTGCGGGAAATAAACCATCCCAAGCAACACATTTTAGTGAAGCGAATGAAAATTTTTCTATATACAAAATAAATGAACATCAGCATATTCCAGAAATTGAGCAAGCAATAGACTTGTTTGCAGGAGTAAAAACAACGATTTCATTTAATACGCATCTTGTTCCCATGACAAGAGGAATTTTGGCTACTACCTATGCTCCAATATTTGAAGGGGTTACGGAAGAACAACTAATTGACTGTTTACTAGATACGTATAAAAATAATCCATTTGTTAGAATCGTGACAGATGTAAATTCAATAGGAACGAACCGAGTAAAAGGATCTAATTTCTGTGATATTTTAGTGAAATTAGATAAGCGAACGAACCGTGTAACAATCATTGGTGTAATAGATAATTTAGTGAAAGGTGCTGCAGGGCAAGCAATTCAAAATATGAACGTACAATTTGGATTACCTCAAACGGATGGATTGGATGTAGTACCACTATTTATTTAACAAAACTAGGGGAATTTAGAGGAGGAAAATAATGTGTCAAAGGTTAGCTATGAGTTAAAAAGACTTTCAAGCAAAAACATTGTTTCACCAAAAGGTTTTAAAGCAGCCGGTATTCATTGTGGGATTAAACATAAGAAGAAAGATTTAGCAATGTTGGTTAGCGATGTTCCTGCAAGTGTTGCAGGTGTCTTTACAACCAATGCTGTGCAAGCAGCACCTTTAACGGTGACAAAGGAAGTTGTTTATAAAAATGGGAAGATGCAAGCACTTATTGTAAACTCAGGGAATGCCAATGCATGTACTGGAAAGCAAGGACTTGCAGATGCAATTGAAATGCAACAGTTAGCTGCAAATAAATTAGGAATCGATCCAATCTTAGTTGGGGTTGCTTCAACTGGCGTAATAGGCGAAATTATGAAAATGGAACCTGTACGTAGTGGAATTAATAAAATAGAGCTCGGTGATTCTTTAGAGAATGCGATTGATTTTTCTCAAGCCATTATGACAACGGATACAGTGATGAAAAATACAACTTACAGTACAACAATTGATGGCTATGAAGTCATTATTTCAGGTAGTGCTAAAGGCTCGGGAATGATCGAACCAAATATGGCAACCATGCTAGGATTTATCACGACAGACGCAAATATTGATTCGGAAAATTTACAGTATGCATTGTCTAAAATAACGGATTTAACATTTAATGCAATTACTGTTGATGGTGATACATCAACTAATGATACAGTGCTTGTTATGGCAAATGGTTTAGCAGGAAACGATCCATTATCACCACTACATCCTGATTGGACTAATTTCTATGAAGCTTTAAAAGCTACATGTGAGGATTTAGCAAAATCTATCGCAAGAGATGGTGAAGGGGCAACGAAATTAATAGAAGTTGAAGTTGATGGTGCGATTTCAGATGAAGAGGCTCGTAAAATTGCAAAAACAGTGGTTGGATCACCTTTAGTGAAAACAGCTGTATTTGGTTGCGATGCAAATTGGGGTCGTATTATCGCAGCTGTTGGATATAGTGGAGCAACTGTTGATCCAGAAAAAATCACGATTAAAATTGGCAATGCATTACTGGTTGAAAACGGTGAACCTGTCCCGTTTTCAGAGGACGAATTAATCCAAATTCTGAAGGCAAATGAAGTGAAAATTTATGTGTCATTAGAACAAGGAGCTGGACATGGATTAGCATGGGGGTGTGATTTAACATATGACTACGTTCAAATCAACGCATCATACCGCTCGTAAAACGATTGTCGTAAAACTTGGGGGAAGTACATTAGAAGGCTTAAATGAGGCCTTCTTTTCCAATTTTAAGAAATTACAGGAACAAGGTTACGATATGATTATTACACACGGTGGAGGCCCTGCGATTAATAGAGAGTTAGAAAAACAACAAGTTGATTCACATACACTAAATGGGATTCGTGTCACAAATAAAGATGCCATGGAAATCGTACAATCTACCCTCATTGGTAAAGTTAACCCAAAGCTTGTTTACGAATTAAATAACGCAGGAATCCCGTCCATCGGCTTAAATGGCTTTGATAATTTTTTACTTAAAGCGGAATTTTTAGATGAAGGTATATATGGACTTGTCGGTGAAGTAACAAAAGTGAATACGGATTTACTCTTTACACTGATTCGAAATGGAATTGTGCCAGTTATTGCATGTGTCGGGATTAATCATGAAGGGCAAGTACTAAACATCAATGGAGACACTGTAGCTTGTTCGGTAGCACTAGCAGTTCAAGCAAACAGTTTATTGCTTGTAACAGATGTCGCTGGAATTCGTATAGATGATGAATTTCAACAGTTAGCAACACCGTCTCAAATTGAACGGTGGATAGATGAGGAACAAATTTACGGTGGTATGATTCCGAAGGTGAGAGGTGCACTGAATGTGCTGAATCAAGGAGTGCCATCAGTACAAATTGTTAACGAACATTTAATAGGCACAACTATCATTCGTGAGGAGCAAATGAGATGAATGCATTATTTAATAATTATTCAAGAAGACCAATAAGCTTAGTCGATGGAAAAGGTACTGTAGTAAAGGATAGTAATGGGAAAAGTTATTTAGATTTTACAAGTGGTATCGCTGTTTTATGTTTAGGTCACGCACACCCATCACTTGTTAAGGCATTGCAAGAACAAAGCGAAAAAATTTGGCATACTAGTAACTTATTTGATAGTCCGGAGCAAGTGAAGCTAGCAGAATCATTAGTAAAGGATAATCATTTATCCCACGCATTCTTTTGTAATAGTGGGGCAGAAGCAAATGAGACAGCTATTAAAATGGCACGCAAACATACTGGTAAATCGAATATCATTACATTTGAAAATTCATTTCATGGTCGTACATTCGGCGCGATGAGTGCTACTGCACAGGAGAAAATTCATAAAGGGTTTGGACCATTAGTAGAAAAATTTACGTATCTTCCTTTCAACGATGCAAGAGCATTGAAAGATGCTGTTGACGATTCTGTAGCAGCCATTATGCTCGAAGTTGTTCAAGGTGAGGGTGGTGTAAATCCAATAACAGAAGAGTTCGCTAATACGATTCAAGATATTTGCTCAAATTCAGATGTTTTATTAATTATTGATGAAGTGCAAACAGGTATCGGAAGAACAGGTACACGTTTTGCCTTTGAACAAACACCATTAAAACCAAATTTAGTAACAATGGCAAAAGGATTAGGTGGAGGATTCCCAATTGCCGGAGTATTAGGAACATCAGAAATATATGACACCTTTAGTCCTGGTTCACACGGAACAACATATGGTGGAAATCCATTAGCTGTTGCTGTTTCACAAACAGTGATTGATATTGTTTTCCAAGATGATTTTTTAGATGAGGTAAAAGAAAAAGCAGCTTATATAACGAATAAATTAAATGACTTACTTCCGGAAGAGGAATTCACAATTCGTGGGATGGGTTTATTAATAGGAATTGAATTTAGTTCTAATGAAGTTGCACCTTATATTACAAAATTAGAAGAGGAGGGACTTCTAGTTTGTGGAGCAGGACCGAATGTAATACGCTTACTCCCTCCTTTAACAGTAACATTTGACGAAATTGATCAAGCGATTTCAATTCTTAAGAAGGTAATTTTCTAAAAATGGCAATAAAAAATAGTCAAAATAAAAAAGCTGAACGTTAAGTAATATTACTTAACTGTTCAGCTTTATTTATTTTAATTAATCCCAATCGTAATCATTGTCAGGAGCAATTATATCATCAATAACGTCTGGTTTATTTCCGTTATTGTTTCCTGGTGGTTTCCCATTACCATTTCCGGGATTGTTATTTTGACCATTGCCATTTCCGTTATGATTTCCTTCATCAACATTCCCGTCATTTGGATTTTGGGGATTTGATGAACCAGTTGTAACAGGTCCTGAATTATTAGATTCTAATCCAGTAATATCAACTGCTACAACGATATAAGTCTTACCTGATTCAATAACAAACTGTCTTCCATCACCATCTTTTAATGTTGCCACTAGATGACGATCGCCACCTGTTACATCATATATTCGATAGCCAATGACATCATTTGCTTTTGATTTTGTCCAAACAATATTATTTCCATTTAACGTCACCGTTACTGGTGGTGGATTTCCACTGTCAGGTTCTAATTTTGATGTTGAAATCACACTTTCGCTTAATGAAGAATTATTCGGTAATAGTTTGGCTGGATCGCCACCTAAACGTCCAAGCATTCTTTCAACGAATTCAGGATTTAAACCAATGCCACTTTCAATAACGAATTCACTAGGTGTAGAGTCAAGTGCAACATAAGCTTTTCCTTCAATCATCACCGTTGCAGATTGAGTGAAACTGTCATCTGATTTTGTTGGTAAAAATACATTTCGATTAAATAAATCTGATCTGACAAGCCCAGCATCTGAACAAGCTTCTGAAGGGGCGAGACCGGATATACCACAGAAGGAAGCATTAACGACGCCGTCTGGTGGTGAAAATTGTTCACTTGTACCAACAAGCTCTGGATTCACATCATACATGGCATTCATCATATTTGCCCATAACATATTAACTCGTGTACTTGGTTGATAGTACGTATTATTAAATTGATATAGTGAACGTTGCTCGTCGTAACCCATCCATAAACCAAGGGAAACATTTGGGTTATAACCTACGAACCATACATCACGATACTCTTGGGAAGTACCTGTTTTTGCTGCGAAATCCGATGAGAATTTAAGCATACTATTAGCTCTAGCGCCTGTTCCATAATCTAAAACATCTCGTAACATATCAGTGATCATATAAGCTGTTTCAGGCATATATACATCAACTGCTTCGGATTCATGCTCGAATACAACATTTCCATCTAAATCCACAATTTTTTCAATCATATATGCATCGATAAATTTACCGCCGTTAGCAAATGCAGTATATGCATTTGTATTTTCTTCAACAGTAGCTCCAATTTCCAATGCTCCAATAGCAGTAGCTAAGTTTACATAGTCTCCATCAGTTAATTTAGAAAATCCAAGTTTCTCTAAATATGTTGCTGGACGTCGATCGATAATCGAATCATATAAACGTAAAGCCGTTAAGTTTTGTGAATGTGCTAATGCTTCACGTGCAGGCATTAGTCCTCGTTCTTCGTTTGCACTATAGTTTGATGGCGCATAGCCGTCATAACTACGTACGAATTTCACATCGACAACCGGGCTTCCAGCACCTATTACACCGTATTCGATTGCAGGTCCATATGACAATAGAGGTTTCATCGTCGATCCATTTGAACGATAAGCCTGTGTTGCATGGTTTAAAGCTTCAATTTCGTAATCTCTACCACCAACAAAGCTTAGAATTCTTCCTGTTTTATTTTCAATTAACATACTTCCGACTTGAACGGGCATTTGCACTTCAATCTCTTCGTTTGTTTCAGGATCTAATGTTGTTGTTGTAAAGGTATGTCCGTAATACTCGAAGTTTTTCGCAACTTCTTGCATAGTATCGTACATCTCTTTATCTATTGTTGAATAGATGCGATAGCCGCTTGAGCGAATATCTCGATCAGCAAGTATTAAATATTTCTCAAGTAAATTCTCTTCTTCATCTAAACGAGCTGGGTCAATGCCATCCTTCTCAGCAAGAACACCTGCAATAATTCTTTTCGCACGATTTTCTAACTCATAAGTTAACCAAGGATAGTTATCTTGAGCCTGGTCCTCTGGTTCACGGAAATCCTTTGTAATGTCATAATGGATCGCCTCATTGTACTCAGCTTCATTGATATAACCAACTTCTAACATTCGAGATAACACAATCTTCATACGTTCAATACCAGGTTCAAGACCTTGTGCGTCCTTTAATTGACCATATTGCGTAAATGGAGTATAAGCAAATGGTGCCTGAGGGATACCAGCAATATAGGCAGCTTGTGGAAGATTTAGTTCCGAAGCTCGAATCCCAAATATCCCTTGGGCTGCGGTTTCAATACCTGCTATATTACGCCCTGACGCATTTCTACCATAAGGAATAATATTAAGATAGGCTTCTAAGATTTCATCCTTATTCATAAATTTCTCAAGTCTTAATGCAAGTAGTATTTCTCTTGCTTTTCGTTCGTAAGAAACTTCATTTGTTAAAATCTGATTTTTAATGAGCTGTTGTGTTAATGTAGAACCACCAGTTTGTGTACTTGAATTTAAGAAGTCTTGTAAAAGTCCACGAATAACGGCTTTTGGTACAATTCCGTTATGCTCGCGGAAATACTCATCTTCTGTTGCAAGAACAGCGTTTAAGACAAGTGGTGAAACATCTTCTAATTTTGTTTCTCTTCGCTCCAAGTCAGTTCGAAGTTTACCTATGTAAATATTATTCGCAAAATAGATTTCACTAGTCTCTTCATAATTATAGATTTGGCTTAACATTTCATCCTTTGATTGAAGATGTTCGTCTTTTACAAGGGAAGCAAAATATCCTGCGCCTAATGCAGAAATAAACACAAAACCTGTTATTATTATAAATAAGAAAACTAAAGATAGATTCCAAACAACGCTTAACGTGATACGATAAGGACGTGTGCGTTCAGAAGTAGTCAATAGTTCTATTTTGTCATTTAATTGTTTGATACGTTTTTTAAATTGATCCACTTAATCGCCCCCTAAAATCTTGTCTATTATAGCATATTTCGAAAATTTCGTTATATATTTATTGACATTGTAATGAAATTCAGTAGAATTATCAGTATAGTTTTCAAGCATTGATAAGTTTGAAGTAGTGTTTTCATTCCCTGTTAAGAGAGCTAGCGGTTGGTGCAAGCTAGTCAAAGTGAAATGCACGAATTACGTTCTTGGAGCTTGAACGTCATTGTCGCGATATGACAAAGAATGAGTGGAAGAAGGATATCTTCTTCAAGCCGGGTGGTACCGCGTTATACTGATATTAACGTCCCTGCATGCAAAAGAGAATTTTGTATGCAGGGGCTTTTTATTTTGTCTTAGGCAATGCACAATCTTCAGGCTACAAGATACTTACCAATTATAGAGAAGACCTTCCTTGTAATAATGAGAAATAGTGTTTTTTACAAATTCACAGGTTTACTTTGGGTACTTTTGTATAATTAATCTTTTATTAATAAAACATAAGGTAGTAGGAGGAATTTATAATGACGAACCAATTAATCGAAGATCTAAAGTGGCGAGGTTTGTTATATCAACAAACAGATGCTGAAGGAATGGAAAAACTATTAAATGATGAGAAAGTATCATTATATGTAGGTGTCGATCCAACGGCTGATTCGATGCATATTGGACATATTGTTCCGCTATTAACATTGCGTCGTTTTCAACAAGCAGGCCACCGACCAATCCTTTTAGTTGGTGGTGCTACAGGGATGATTGGAGATCCATCCGGCCGATCAGAAGAAAGACAGCTTCAAACAGTTGAGCAAATTGATAAAAATGTTCAAGGGATTAAAGCGCAATTAGAAAGAATCTTTGAATTCAATGCAGGAGACAATAGTGCGTTACTCGTAAACAATTACGATTGGATTGGAAAAATGAGTACGATAGAATTTCTTCGTGATTACGGGAAATTAATAAATGTAAATTACATGTTGGCAAAAGATACCATTTCTTCTCGCCTAGATACAGGTATTTCCTTTACTGAGTTTACTTATACAATTATTCAAGGAATTGATTTTAATCACCTATATGATCACTATAATGTACGAATCCAAGTAGGTGGATCTGACCAATGGGGGAATATTACGACTGGCTTAGAAGTTATCCGTAAAACCCATGAAGAAGAAACAAAAGCTTTCGGAATTACCATTCCACTTGTTACAAAAGCGGATGGTACGAAATTCGGTAAAACTGCTGGTGGGGCAGTTTGGTTAGATGCTGAAAAAACGACTCCATATGAATTTTATCAATTTTGGATTAATTCAGCAGATGCTGATGTAATTAAATACTTAAAAATCTTTACGTTTTTAAGCCGAGAGGAGATTGAAGCGTTAGAAGTGTCTGTACAGGAAGAACCACATTTACGTAAAGCACAAAAGACGCTAGCAGAGGAAATGACACGTTTGATTCATGGTGAAGATGCACTTGAAACGGCAAAGCGTATTACTGATGCACTTTTCTCTGGTGATTTAAAAGCATTATCTGCAAATGAGATGAAAAATGCCTTTAAAGACGTTCCATCCACAGAATTACCTAAGGAAGATAAAAATATTGTGGATGTCCTAGTGGAAGCGAATATTTCATCTTCAAAACGTCAAGCACGTGAGGATGTTACAAACGGAGCAATCTCTATTAATGGAGAAAAAGTTACGGATTTAGATTACGTAGTAGATGGAAAAGATAGACTTGAAGACGAGTTCGCCATCATCCGCCGCGGTAAGAAAAAATACCATATGGTAAAATTCCAATAAACATTAATAAAAAGGCATTCAGAATTTAGAGTTCTGAATGCCTTTTGTCATCTATCCCAGAAACTATCTTTAGTTAAGACAGTTTCGAGTAGAATTTATAAATTATATTTTAAATTGATTAACATGATTTTTAAGATCTTCGGCTAAATTAGCTAGTGATTTTGCAGAAGAATTAATTTCTTCCATTGACGCTAACTGTTCTTCCGTAGATGCTGCTACTTCCTCTGAAGTTGCCGCGTTTTCTTGCGATATTTCTGTAATGTTTTTCGCTTTTGAAACAACTTCCTCAACATACTCATAGATCGTTTCCAATGTATTTGTCATTTCTTCAATTTGAGGTGTAATATTACGTGAGTTTTCAATAATTTTAATAAATCTCTCAGATGTCGCCTCAGTTACTGTTACACCAGTATTAGCATTTTCAAGTACTTCACCCATCATTTTAACAGAGACTTCAGTATCCTTTTGAATACTAGCGATAATTTCTCCAATAAGTTGAGTAGATGATTGTGACTGTTCAGCTAATTTTCTAACTTCGTCAGCTACAACTGCAAATCCTTTACCATGTTCGCCAGCTCTTGCAGCTTCAATAGCAGCATTTAACGCAAGTAAATTTGTTTGGTCAGCAATGCCACTAATCACATTTAGAATTTCGCCAATTTCTTTTGAACGTGTTGATAAAGATTGGATTACTTCATTTGATTTGCCAACTGACTCATGGATATATTTCATTTGGTTAAGATTGTCTTCAACTGACTCTCGTCCAACTTCTGCTTCTTTCGATGATTCTCGGGCTAGATCTGTTACTTCTTTTGATTTTACTGAAATACCGGAAATACCACCAAGTACTTTTTCTAAAGATTTCTCATTTTCTTCAAGATGCTCTGTAGACTTTTCTACTCCACTAGCAATATCTTGAATAGCTGTTGAAACTTGTTCAGTTGCATGTGAAGTTTGAGAAGAGCTTGCTGTTAATTCCTCAGAAGATGATGCTAAGTGATCAATAGTTTGTTTTAAAGTTTTAATAATACCACTTAATGTATTTACCATACCGTTAAAACTATTACCTAATTGACCAATTTCATCATCACTTTTAACGATAATTTTCTCAGTAAAGTCACCATCAGCTATTTTATTCGAAGAACGAATTAATGAATTGATAGGTTTTGTAATTGATCTAATAACAAATGTAATTAAAATACTGCCGACTAAAATACTTGCGACAATAACAATTATAGTATTTATTAATACTGGCATCGCTGCCTTATCTATTTCATTTGTATACATTGTACCCGCTAACTTCCATCCAGTTAGCTCGTTAGTAGCAAAGAACATATCTTTAGAGTCTTTACCCTCATGTATATAACTAAATGTTCCAGAATCGCTATTGTATAAGTTGTTATTTTGTATATTATCTGGTGCTAGTGATCCAAGTTCTTTTTCAGGATGGTAAACGAATTTACGATCAGCATCTAGTATGTAAATGTAACCTTCATCACCAATTTTAATATCTTCTGTTATTTTTTTTACTTCTTCTAAACTAACGTTAACACCAACTACGCCTTGTCCGTCTTTTGTAGTTTTAGATACAGTCACTACCAAATTTCCTGTAGCAGCTGAGACATAAGGACTTGAAACAACAGCTTGACCTTTATTTTCCATTGCCTTTTTATACCAGTCTCTTGTTCTTGGGTCATAGTCTGGGGGATTAGCTGTAGAAGCAGGAGAATTAATATAAACTCCATTTTCTGTACCGATAAAGGCTAATTCTAATTCTTCATGTATATCTTTGTATGTATTCAACTGATTGGAAACATCAGCACTAACACCAATATTAGAATTTGCTTGTGTAGTAATATTCGAAGAGTCTATTGATTCTGAAAGTAATTCAATATCTTTCATTTTAGGCTCAATAATTTTATTAATCGTTTCATTTAGCGTGTCAACTGAAAAAGTAGCTGCCTGCCAAATGTCATCTCGTACTACGTCTTTTGAAAACTTAAATGCAAATGCACCTACAATTACGGCCGGAGCAATTAAGATTAATAAAAATGCTGTCCATAATTTCGTTTTCAAAGTTACCTTAAATTTAATCTTTTTCTTTCTTTTTTCCACGATGTAATTTTCCTCCATAATAGTATTTTCACATAATAATAGTTAATCATAGCGTAAAGGGACTATTTTGTATTGGGAATTTTCGCTTATGTGAATGAGTTGGTTTTCAATTATATTGTGATAATTGAACCTAAATATTGTTTTTTTATATGGAAATAAGCACTTTAATAGGTAATTTTACTTATTGAATGAATATAAATATAAGAAAAATAAATTATAAGTCATATAAAAACGACAAATTTCTTTTTTATGATAACTGTTAAGTAAATTTAAAAATTATGTGAATATTTTAGTGTTAATAATAATGATGATGAAACGATTACTTCAAAAAAATAAATAGCATCTTAAAAACATCATAAAAACAAATTATTTGTCGAAAAATGAAAAAATTTATCTATTTCATATGGAAATATCTATAAAAATGTCGAAAATATTACTAGATAGGAGGAAAAAAATGAAGAAAAATCTAAAATTGAAAAGTATTTCAAGTAAGTTAATGTTACTCATCTCAATTATCATTATTGTGACAGTGGGGATTATTGGTACAACGAGTTACATTATTGCTAAAGATCAGCTTTTAGAATCAGGTAAAAGAGAGTTACAAAACATTGCCGAAGGGGCTCATGCAGTATTAGAGTTAATAAATGAAAACGTAGAAAATGGTGAACTAACTTTAGAGGAAGGGCAAGAGAGAGCGAGAGTAATTTTAAATGGACCAAAAGATGACAATGGGGTCTATAATTTTAAACAATCTAATTTTACATACAAAGAAAAAGGGTTTATCCACGGCTATGATGAAGATTTAATATTGCAAATCCATCCATCTGAAACTGGTGGTGCTCCATCAGATGAACAAAATAGAAGTAATCGTGAACTCATTTTCAATACTGGTAAAGCACAAAATAAAGCAGATCGATTTGTGACATTTTTAAACCAAGAGGATGATGGTTCCTATAAAGAAAAAATTGCCTATGAGCAATATTTTGAACCTTGGGGCTGGACTGTCGGCATTACTGTGTTTACAGAAGAATTTTATGCGGGATTAAATATTTTACAATATATGATTTTCGGTTCAACAGTTGTATTGATACTTTTAAGTTCTATTGTTTTTTACTTTGCAATCCGAAAGAAAGTCAATACACTAAAAGAAATAGCTGTAGCGTCTACACAAATTGCGGATGGGCACATAAAAATTACAAACCTATCTGAATCAAGTGACGAAATAGGACAACTTGCAGTAGCCTTCAATAAAATGTCAGGGCAATTACGTACATTAATCGAAAAAACGAAAAACACTAGTGAACAATTGCTAGATTCAGCAACTAGCTTATCTGCAATTTCGGAAGAAACATCGGCTAGTAGTGAAGAAGTTGGTAAAGCCATTACAGAAATTGCAACGGGTACACAAGCACAAGCTAGCGATTTAGAAGAAATCAACAGAAGAGTAGAGCTATTATCTACATCAGTAGAAACAATGGAAAATCAAAGCAATGAAATGCAAAACATAACTAAGTCTGCTGAAGAAATAGCAACAGAAGGAATTGAGATCGTCCATCAATTACAGCAATCAAACAATGATTCTTTAACAGCATCTCAAGAAGTTAGTGATGAAATTAGAAAATTAAATAGTAAAACAGCACAAATTACTGAAGTAATGGAAACGATTGAAAGCATTGCTGAAGCGACAAATTTACTAGCTTTAAATGCAAGTATTGAAGCAGCAAGAGCTGGAGAGTATGGTAAAGGCTTCTCTGTTGTTGCTGATGAGATTAGGAAATTAGCAGAACAATCAAAAAATGCTACTCATCAAGTACAAGAAGTAGTGTCTACTATTGTTTCTGAAACGACTAAAACAGTGGAAACTGTTGAAGGTACAATGAAAACTGCTAAAAAGTTAAATGATGATGTAACCCTAACACGAAGCAAATTTAATCAAATGTCTGAATCAATTAAAAAAATAGCACAATCGTTACAATCAGTTAATCAAGAAATGGATACTATGAAGTCTTATAATAAGCTGATGAGTGAAGGCGTCGAAAATGCATCCAGCGTTTCAGAACAAACAGCTGCTTCCGTACAAGAAATCTCATCTTCTATTGATGAGCAAATTAATGCGATTGCTAACGTTACAATCGCTGCAGAAAAACTAACGGAAATGAATAAAGAATTAAATACTTTAATGAGGTACTATACTTTATAATTGATTAATAGAAACTCCTTAATTCTAATATTTTTAGATTAAGGAGTTTTTTAATTTAATTTTGCATAATTTCAATAATTTATATTGTATGACTTGAGATGAATATTTTATATATGCAATTCATATCACTCCACATCCTTTAAATGGTAAACAAGTTGTTGAAGGCATTGTATGACTTATGATGAGTTGATTATTTGTTAATCTGGAAAAAATAGTGATATTTTAAACAACTGAGTTCGCAACTTAAATACATATTGATGTAAAAGATGTTCCCGGCAATTCGGAAAAGAGTTCGCTGGGTTTTTTTATTACAAAAGTCGGTTAATTTTACACTATAGCGTCAAACCTAATAGTACTAATGTGATTTAAATTAAAACACAAGTAATGCAACAGTACATCATTTAGATGTAGTTCTTTTTAAATTTGATGATAATCCAATTAACAAATAAAAAAATTCGCTTATTTTAATTGGAGTTATAGATGACTGAAAAACGCTATGTTTTAAACTGTGAGGAGGTGGAGTCTTACTATTTAGTAAGACGACGAGTTGACGGCGATCAATTTAAGTATTTTTGTTTTATTAATTATTTTAACTGCCTTTTTGTTGCAACTGAGTTTGCCATTGTAAAGATTCGATCCTCGCGTATAGAACAGCTGTTAGAGGAAGGGCATAAGGGTGCAAAAGCAGCAAAGCATGTAGTAAGTCACCTTGATGAATATTTATCTGCCTGTCAATTGGGCATTACCGTAACTGCACTAGGAATTGGTATGGTAGGTGAATCAACATTTGAATTTATTTTACATCCCATGTTTGCGGCCATTGGAATAGGGCCTGAGTACGTTCATTATTTTACAATCGCAGGGGCTTTTGCGTTGGCGACTTTCTTTCACGTTGTAGTTGGGGAATTGGCGCCAAAATCGGTGGCTATACAAAAATCTGAACAAATCACATTACTATTTGCAAAACCTATTATGATTTTTTATAAAATTCTATTTCCTTTCATTTGGTTCTTAAATGGTTCAGCTCGTGTGTTAATCGGAATTTTTGGGATGAAGCCAGCAAGTGAACACGAGCTTTCTCATACAGAAGAGGAACTTCGTTTATTACTTACAGAAAGCTTTAAAAGTGGGGAAATCAATCAAAATGAATTAAAGTATGTGAATAATGTTTTTGAATTTGATGAAAGAATTGCCCGAGAAATAATGGTCCCAAGAACTAGAATAGTCGCATTTGAAAAAGCTGCTACTTTTGAAGAGATTTTAAATATTGTTTCGGTGGAGCGTTATACTCGTTACCCTGTTTACGAAGGAGACCGAGATAATATTTTGGGATTTATCAATATTAAAGATTTCTTAACGTTAGGTATGAATAATCGAATTAAACCAGAAACATTTAATATAGAAGATTTTATTAATCCAATTATCAACATTTTAGAAACTACACCAATCAATGATTTACTGCTAAAAATGCAGAAGGAGCGTAGCCATATCGCCATTTTACTAGACGAGTATGGTGGCACATCAGGTCTTGTAACCGTTGAAGATATTTTAGAGGAAATCGTTGGTGAGATTCGGGATGAATTTGATGATGATGAAGTGGCAGAAGTAAGGAAAGTTGGAGAGGGTGCATACATTATTGATGCGAGTGTTTTATTAGAAGACGTGGAAGAATTGCTAAATATTGAGTTTGATGTTTCGGATGTCGATACGATTGGTGGGTGGTATTTTACACAGGATGTGGAGTTAAAAGAAAATCAGACAATCAATTATAGTGGATATACTTTTTCTATTCATGAAAAAGAGAATCGACAGATTAATTATGTGAAGATAAAAAGGAATTTACTCTAAATTTAAGTCGTGAAAAACTGAAAAACCATCAAATCCAAAGAAAGGATTTGATGGTTTTATTAAAACGATTAACGAGAGTAGAACTCAACGATTAATTGTTCTTGGATATCAGCTGATAATTCAGAACGCTCTGGAAGACGTACGAAAGTACCTTCTTTTTTGTCAGCGTCGAATGATAAATAATCAGGAACGAAGTTGTTTACTTCGATAGCTTCAGCTACAACAGCAAGGTTTTGTGATTTTTCACGAAGAGAAATCGTTTGACCTGGTTTTACACTGTAAGATGGAATGTCAACGCGTTTACCATCTACTAAAATGTGACCATGGTTAACTAATTGACGTGCTCCACGACGAGTGCGAGCTAAACCTAAACGGTAAACTAGGTTGTCAAGGCGAGTTTCAAGAAGGATCATGAAGTTTTCACCGTGTAAACCTTTTAATTTACTTGCTTTATTGAATACGTTTTTGAATTGACGTTCAGTCATACCGAACATATGACGAAGTTTTTGTTTTTCTTGTAATTGTAAACCGTATTCAGATAATTTTTTACGTTGGTTTGGACCGTGTTGACCTGGTGCATAAGGGCGTTTTTCTAATTCTTTACCTGTGCCGCTTAAAGAAATACCAAGGCGACGTGACACTTTCCAAGATGGACCTGTATAACGAGACATATAGAGTCTCCTCCTTTAAATTTGGTTTTTTGGTGTACAAAGAAAACCAGTTGTATCCGATACTCATAAGGATTTTATTTTCATGTATCTTCGCCCCTGCAGCCGAAAGGGTTACGCAATACACCTTCTTATAATTAAGAGGAATAAAATACTTAAAAGTTTATACAACTGCTGCATTCATTTTACACAAAGAACATTGTATAATTTTTAAGGTTTAACGTCAAGAAATATCGTCCTATAATTTTATAGTTATGGAGTATATATATAAGTAACCTTTCTTTATAAATATATATCTAACAAACCATAATTTTATAGTCATTTAGGCATAAAAAGTGTATACTTGAATAATATTGATATATATGAAATAAACGAAAAGTTATGGTTATTTAGATTTAGAAAAGGTGATTTTATGAAAGTGCATCAGCAAACAATCATAGATTTCAAATCAGACTTGCTAAATATATGTGTGCAATCTGTCGATGAACTTTCATCAGAAGATAGGTATTTCGGACTACTTCAAGATTGTTTGAAACAACACTTTCATATTGAAAAAAGTTGCTTTTTATTAAATGTTGATAATAAATTGATTCCGTTTAATATAGATACGACATTAGAGATGAAATATAGTGGATTTCCATTTTTATTGTTTGAAACCTATTTCTTTCAACAAAATAATATATCCATTCCATATTTTGTGAAAGAAAAAGAAGAATTTAAAGAAATGACTCATATGGTTTTGTTAAATGCTAAAGATTCAAATCCGTACGGTGTATTATTCCTTAAAACAAGTGAGGCATGGGAAGAGTTAGCGAAATCTGAATATTTCGATCAGGTCATTTCTTATCTTTCCAAAACGGCATATTTACTAAGCAAAACGGTTGAAGTTCATTTTAACGAAAATCAATATCGAAAATTGTACAACATGACCGATTTATTTCATTCCACTATGGATATCGATTTAATATTGGAAAATGTATTAAATACAATTCAAAGTAACTTTCCAAATTTTAATGTTGAGTTGATTTTGTCTAATGACCAAGATCGTCATACAACCATTAATATAAAGCAGTTCGATTATTTATCAGAAAGACCATCTGCTATTGAAGCGTTTGTATCTGGAAACATTACGACAGAGCAAGCAACTGATTTAAATTGCACATTATTAAATGCGCCAATTAAAGGACGACAAGCAATTTATGGTATTTTACAGGTGAGTGCGCCGATTTCATTTGTTTTTTCACAAGCACAAAAGGACTTTATTCGTATGCTTGCCCATGCATCTGGTAATGCCCTTGAAAATGCTAAGCTATATCACCAATCCCATCGTTTAATTAGTGATTTACAATTGATAAATGAAACATCCCATCGATTAAATATGAATTTGGATATTAGTGAAATGCTTACCTTTTTACAAAAGCAACTGATGAAATCTTTCCAACCGATGGAACTATGCTTTGTATTTATTGAAAATCAAGAATGTAAAATTACTGATGCTTGTACTAATTTGTTTAAAACAGAGGAAAGCCAAATATATATCGAACATGTTTCGAGGCATTTTGAAAAATCACTCGATCCTTTATTTATAGCCGATTTTAGTCGACTGATTGCAGAAGAGGTACGATATAAATCAATAATGGCAATACCTATGATCGTCGAGCAACACATTACTGGCTTTAGTATTGTATTACATCGAGATTCTTATTTTTTCTCATTTGATAGTTTTAAATTAATGCAATCTTTAATTCATCATTCATCCTTGGCGATTTCAAATTCTATACTCCGTTCACAATTACAAGAAATGGTTGACCATGATCATTTAACAAAATTGTATGCTAGAAGCTATTTAGATAATTTTGTTGAAAAATCAATTATGAATGATGACTCTGGAATGTTTTTATTAATTGATATTGATAACTTCAAGAAAATAAATGATACGTACGGACATCATATTGGTGATGAAGTATTAGTTCAAATTGGTCAATTACTACATAAAGTAGTTGGAACAAGAGGAATTTGTGCACGGTGGGGCGGAGAAGAAATGGCAATCTATGTCCCTAATATATTAGAGGATGAAGCGGTTAGATTAGCGGAGGAAATTGTCGAATATATTCCCAAAATAACAAACCCAACTGTTACAATCTCTGCTGGATTAGTTAACTGGCATAAATCAGAAAGACCGGAGTTTCAATCAATATTCTTACGAGCTGATACCGCCCTTTATAATGCGAAAAATGGTGGTAAAAATCAGTATATGGTTTATGAAGAAACGATGCAACCGTTACAATAAAACAATTTACTTAATACGAAAAAAGAGGACTATTTTCTAGTCCTCTTTTTTTTACATCTAGATATGATATTGAAGTGCTTGCACAAATTTTTCTAAGCCTTCTTTATCTTCATTGGTAAATCGATTTTTGATTGGGCTATCAATGTCTAATACGCCTATTAATTCATCATTTTTAATAAGCGGTATGACAATTTCAGAATTAGATGCTGCATCACAGGCAATGTGACCTGGGAAAAGATGTACATCTTCTACTACGATCGTTTTTCTATTTAATGCACTTGTACCACAAACTCCTTTTCCCATTGGAATTCTTATGCAGGCTGGAAGTCCTTGAAATGGCCCTAGTACCAATCCACCTTCTTTGAATAAATAAAACCCTACCCAGTTGATATTTACTAAAAATTGATTTAGTAAGCTTGAAGCATTACTTAAGTTAGCAATTAAATCTTTTTCACCATCTAATAATGCGTTTAATTGTTTAATGAGTAAATCATATTGTTCATTTGTAGTACCTTGATATTCCATTTTTGTAAACATGTTTTACCTCCAACTATTTAGAATATATTTTATCATAATGCTGATGTAGATCTTTTACTGAATGAGCATCTGAACCAAATACCATGCTTAAATCGATACTTTGAGCAAACTGTATCATTTCAAAAGACGGATATGGTTCCTTACAGAATTCTTTACTTATACCAGCGCTATTTACATCTAATTCATAACCTTTTTCTTTCATATAAGTTAAAATGTCCTTAATTTGTTGTTCATCCTGTATTTTTTCCCCGTGAGCGAGTTGGAATTTATGAACAAGTGTTGGGTGTCCGATTCTTCTCGGTTTATATCGTCCTAGGTTAGCATCGATTGATTTTTTTATTGTTTCGTAATAAAGATTATAAACCTCTTCTACACTACCAACCTTCGATGCAAACTCTAAGAAAACATCTTTAGAGAAATCGATACAGCAATATTCATCATTCCATTTTAAGAAATGTACAGAAAGTATAGCATCGTCTAATAATGGACCGACGATATCTAAAAAGGCTCTTGTTTCAGTTTCGTAACCAACAATATAATCAATTTCTAATCCAATATGAATGCTAATATCCTTCGAATAGACTTCTTTCAATTCTGTTAGTTTTTCAATATATGGTTTTAAATGCTTAGGATTCATTCCACTGTCTTTATCAGGTGTTGGGTCTTTAAAATTTGTTGGGAGTGGGGCGTGCTCTGTAAATGTGATTTGTGTAAATCCTGATTCAATCGCTTTTTCAATATACTGCTCGAAAGTATCCTCTGTACCATGCGGGCAAAATGGTGAATGAATATGTCCATCTCTTTTCATAAAAAAACTCCTCCATTTCAATTTGAAACCTAAACAAAAATAAAACGTAATGCCTCGTAATATGTAATTTGTCTCCAATCTATTTTGACATAAAAATTAAGGTACATAGATTGGGAATAAGTTTCACTTTATTTTATTAAACAAATACTAAAAAACATGATATATTATAGTTACAAACTTGACGAGTTGCGCGATTTTTCGAATAGGGGGCTTACGATGAAGTATATCATCACTATTGTCATCGTACTAATAGCATTATTGGTTGCAGGAATTCTTATGAGACGTAAACATAATGTGATTATACAGCGATTAGAACAAGAAAAACTACAAATTCAACATTATCCAATCTTTGAAGAGCTCACAAAGATAAAGACGTTAAACATGAATGGTGAGACTGAAAAATTGTTTGAAGCTTGGCGAGATCAATGGACAGAAGTTATTGATGTTCATGTGTTGAAAATTGATTCGATGTTATTTGATGCAGAAGATTATATCGATCGCTTCAATTTTAAAAAAGCTTCACAGATTGAGAAAGATATTGAAGAATATAATGTTAAATGCGACAAAATTAAAAGTCAAATCATTACTGAGTTAGAAGATTTAATCGGTAGTGAAGAAAAAAGTAGAATAGAAATGGAACAGCTAAAAGAATATTATCGCTCTGCACGCAAAACATTGTTAGCTCACCAACATTCATTTGGACAGGCATTACCAATGCTTGAAAAAATACTTGAAGAAGTACCAGAAAGCTTTGAACGCTATGATAATTTAACAAAAGAAGGAAATTACCTTCAAGCGAGAGAGATTGTTCTTTCTTTAAATACACAAGCGCAACAACTTGACTATTATATTAATGAAATACCTAGTCTTATTACGGAAATACATACAAAAATTCCAAATGCTATCCAAGATTTAAAAAATGGTCAAAAAGAGATGGAAGATCAATCATACTATTTACGCCATCTTGAATTAACAGAAGCACTTGAAAACCTTGAAAAAGAATTAGAACAATTAAATGCAGAAGTTATCAACTTAAATATTTCGAATGTGACGAATCGAGTTCAGGAAATTAATGATGAAATTGATCAATATTACGATATGCTTGAACTTGAAGTAATAGCGAAGAACTTTGTTGATAAAAATTGTGAAAATATGTATACAACGATTAATGAAGTACTCCGTGTAACAAAAGAAGTAAGTGATGAAGCAGCCTATGTTCAAAATTCATATCAAATTTCAGAAGAAGAAGCTGAAATTCCAAAAATTGGTTTAAAACAGCTTGAAATGATTCAAAAACGATATGAATTACTAGCAACAAGGGTAAAAGAGGAACAATCTGCTTATTCGAGTTTACAGCAAGAGTTAATTGAGATTAGTGAAGAAATTGATAAAATAAAAGCACAGCAAGAAGAGTTTTCAGATCGACTTAAGAACTTAAGAATCAATGAAATAAAAGCACGAGAGCAATTGAATTCGTTGAAAAAACTTTTGCAAAATACAGATCGACTTTTACAAAAGGCAAATATTCCTGGTGTTCCTGCTGAAATGGAAGCAAGGATTGAAGAAGCTGAGGAACAAATTTTCATCGTAATACAATGTCTTCAAGAAGTTCCTCTCAACATGAACTTAGTACACGTAAACTTACAAAATGCGCAAAAAAGTATTCAAGAAGTTCATGAACGTGCAAAAGAAATGATTGAAAATGTATTATTAATTGAACGTATTATTCAATATGGTAATCGTTATCGTGCTTCAAATCCTACAGTAAATCAACAACTACTTGAAGCAGAAGAAGCATTCCATCAATTCCGTTACATAAAAGCGTTGGAAGACGCCGTAAACGCTGTCGAACTAGCAGAACCTGGAGCGATTAAACGAATTGAAGAACTTGTTCAAGATGAATTGTATTCAAAATCATAATATAGTTTAATTCATTTCTTTATATTTAACTCAATTACTGGCAGATTGAAAAATGTGGAATTAAGGCAATTCCTTTTTAAAAGCTAGTCATTTTAAAAATGACGACTCAAAGTGTTTTTGAGTCGTCATATTTATTTAAGATAAAAAAGAGGTAGATTTTCATGATATATTTTGACAACAGTGCGACAACAAAACCATATAAAGAGGTTTTAGATACATTTATTCAAGTAAATGAACATTTCTATGCAAATCCTGCATCCATTCACGAAGCAGGGGTCGAAGCAAATGAATTATTAGATCGTGCAAGAAGCCAAGTAGCACAAATTCTTAAAACCGACGATTATAGTGTTCTGTTTACTGGCGGTGGAACTGAATCGAATAATTTTGCGATATTTGGTGTTACGAAAGCGAATACTCATAAAGGAAAGCATATTATTACAACGGAAATAGAACATGCATCCATATTAGAGTCAGTTAAGTCACTAGAAAAAGAAGGATTTGAAGTAGATTATTTACAAGTGGATGAAAATGGTGTCATTTCACTGGAGGAACTAAAGAAGAAAATTAGGAAAGACACGGTTTTTGTTAGTATCATGCATGTAAATAATGAAATCGGTAGTATTCAACCGATTCAAGAGGCAGGAAAAATTATACATGAAAATAGCCGTGCAACATTTCATGTAGATGCAGTACAAAGCTTTGGGAAATTACCAATCTTTTTTAATGGTGAAGCTGGGCCGGATATTATTTCCATTTCTGGACATAAAATTCATGGTTTAAAAGGATCTGGGATTATTGCTTTTCGTCAAAAAATAAATATCCTACCATACTTACTTGGTGGCGGACAGGAATTTGGTCTACGAAGTGGTACCGTTGCTGTACCTCAAGCAGTTGCGTTATCCAAAGCAGCTCGTATTGCAGCAGAAAAAATAGAAGAAACTCAAGCAAAATATAAAAAATGGCATCAGGATTTAATTCAATTTTTATCTAAATTCGGTGAAGAAGTCAAAATTTTATCAACCGAATTTGGTGCGGGTCATATTTTATCTTTTAGTGTAAAGGATTTAAAGGGTGAAATATTAATAAACGCTTTACAGCAACGTGGAATTATCGTTTCAACATCCAGTGCCTGTTCTTCAAAACAAAAGAAAACAAGTCATGTTGTAACAGCCATGAATGTTGAAAAACATTATAAAGATGGCGTTATTCGATTAAGCTTTGGAGCTTTCAATACAGAAGTTGAAATAAATCAATTTAAAATTGAATTTATGAAAGTAATGAAGGAATTAAAAGGAGTTAACTTATAATGGAATGGAAAGAAATATTAATTAGATATGGCGAACTATCTACAAAAGGCAGAAATAAAAAAGAATTTATCAATCGTCTTCGTGATAACATTCGCTATACGTTTACTGAAATATCTCCACTAAAAATGCGAACTGAACGAGATCGTATGCACATTGAAATTGAAAATGATGAACAAATGAAAGTATTAATGGAAAGATTACCAAAAGTATTTGGTATTCAATCCTTTAGCCCAGTAGCAGTATGTGAGAAAACATTAGATGCTATGAAAAAACTGGCGATTGAAATAATGGATGATTTTAAGGAACAACAAGTAACCTTTAAAGTGGAAGTACGTCGTTCCGATAAATCATTCCCTTTAGAATCACATGAAATCCAACGTGAAATTGGTGGAACGGTTTTAAGCCATTACAAGAATTTAACTGTACAAGTAAAGAAACCAGAAGTAGAACTAAGAATTGAAGTGCGGAATGATGCTATTTATATGATGGCCCAAGTTATACCAGGTGCAGGTGGAATGCCTATCGGTTCAAATGGTAAGTCATTATTAATGCTTTCTGGAGGAATTGATAGTCCTGTTGCTGGTTATATGATGATGAAAAGAGGAGTACGATTAGAAGCGATTCATTTTTTCAGTCCACCATATACAAGCCAAAACTCATTAGAAAAAGTAAAAGATCTTGCTTATGAATTATCAAAGTTTGGCTATAAAATTCGATTGCATGTTATACCATTTACAGAAATTCAAGTATTAATTAAAGAACGAGTTCCTGCAAATACGACGATGACAACTACAAGAAGAATGATGATGCGTATTGCGGATAAAGTTCGTGAAGAAGTTGGTGCTTTAGGAATTGTAACAGGCGAAAGCTTAGGTCAGGTGGCGAGTCAAACATTAGAAAGTTTAACTGCTATTAATGATGTTACTACAACCCCTATTATTCGTCCTCTAATTGGATATGACAAGCTTGATATTATCGATATTGCAGAAAGAATCGGTACGTATGAAACGTCTATTCAACCATATGAGGATTGCTGTACTATCTTTACACCAGCAAATCCTAAAACGAAACCAAAAGTTGAAAAAGTAAATTATTACGAAAGCTTCACTGAGTTTGACGATTTAATCGAAAGAGCTGTTCGAAATAGAGAACTATATATATTCCCTATGAAGAAACAAAAAGCAGACAAGTTTGAAGGTTTACTTTAAGCATACCTTTGATTTAGAAATAGATGAACATTTTTCCTCTCATTTTTTGTGTATCAAATTTTGAATCCGGCACATTCTAAATGCACAAGGAGGTGAGAGACATGGCTTCAAACAACAGCGGTAGCAGAAACAAACTTGTAGTGCCTGGTGCAAACCAAGCATTAGATCAAATGAAGTATGAAATCGCACAAGAGTTTGGTGTTCAACTCGGACCAGATGCGTCTTCTCGTGCTAACGGATCAGTTGGAGGAGAAATCACTAAACGTTTAGTGCAAATGGCTGAATCACAATTACGTGGTACTCAAGGTCAATAATTTAAAAACTTAAAAACATGAAGGGCTAGTGGCTTATGCCGCTAGCTCTTTTATTTTGCAAAATTAAATTCCTTATCATTCTCATTATCTAAAAATGTATCGTGGTGAAAGTTGGATATTAAACCAATGGAGAATTTACGATGTTTTCATTTCAACCCCTTTAGAAGGTATGACAAATGTAACTTTTTATAAAAAATAGTACCTACTACTAAAACCTTGATATATAATGAGGTTATATAAATTAATATATCCAAAATATTCATATGACCATTTGCATAAATAAATAATAGTAAAAAGAAATGGTAAAAACTAAGGGGGAAATGTAAATGAAAAGAGAAGATTTATTAGCTCCTGAGAATTACAATATAGTTGATGAGATTGAACGATTCGCAGCAAATGAAGAAAAGGTTGCATTATTAGTTCACCATGAAAATGGAGAAACGAAAAAGATTACGTATTCCCATTTAATTAAAAAAGCTAATAAAGTAGCGAATACATTTAAAAAGTACGGTCTTACAAAAGGTGATGTTATCCTTGTAATGGTACCTCGTTCAGCAGAAGCATATATTACATACATCGGGGCATTAAAAGCTGGGCTTACGATCATTCCAAGCTCAGAAATGCTAAGAGCAAAGGATATTGATTATCGAATTGAACATTCTAAAGCAAAAGCAATCGTTGCCTTTGAAAATGAATTGGCTCAATTTGATGATGTTAAGCAGTTAGATGGGCTTAAGCAATTTGTTTTCGGTAAATCTCAAAGTAATTGGGTTTCTATTCAAGATGAAATCGCAGTAGCTTCAGAAGAATTTAATGAAAACATTACAAAGGATTCTGATATCGCTTTCTTATCTTATACAAGTGGAACTACAGGTAATCCAAAAGGTGTTGTTCATTCACATGGATGGGGCTATGCACATTTACGTACTACTGCAGCACAATGGTTAGGTGTACAGGAAGATGATATCGTTTGGGCTACTGCAGCACCAGGCTGGCAAAAATGGATTTGGAGTCCTTTCTTAGCGGTACTAGGTAGTGGAGCCACTGCATTTGTCCATATTGGACGCTTTGATCCGGAAGATTATTTAAAAATGCTACAAGATAACAAAATTAATGTTTTATGCTGTACACCAACTGAATATCGTTTGATGGCGAAGGTTGATGGATTAGAAAAATATGATTTATCCAATCTTCGAAGTGCTGTTTCAGCTGGAGAGCCATTAAATAGTGAGGTTATAAATAAGTTTGTAAATGTATTTAATCTTCAAGTTCGTGATGGTTATGGACAAACTGAAAATACACTATTAGTAGGAACGTTACTAGGAATGCAACCGAAAGCAGGTTCAATGGGGAAACCTACTCCAGGTAACATTGTAGAAGTGATTAATGATAATGGTGAACCAACAGAACCAGGTGAAGTTGGTGATATCGCTGTCCATTCTTCTACTCCTGCATTATTTAAAGGATATTTAAAAGATCCAGAAAGAACACAAAAACAATACCGTGGAGAATGGTTCTTAACAGGTGACCGTGCCTATAAAGATGAAGATGGCTATTTCTGGTTTGAAGGCCGTGGGGATGATATTATCGTGTCATCTGGTTATACAATCGGGCCATTTGAGGTAGAAGATGCACTAGTGAAACACTCAGCTGTAAAAGAATGCGCGGTTGTAGCTAGTCCTGATGAGATCAGAGGCAACATCGTAAAGGCATTTGTGGTATTACGTGATCCTGAATTGAAGACAAGCCCAACGATTGTAAAAGAGCTTCAAGATCATGTGAAATCCATTACTGCCCCATATAAATATCCAAGAGCAATTGAATTTATCGATGAGTTACCAAAAACTTCTTCAGGAAAAATTCGTAGAATTGAATTACGCCAAAAAGAACTAAATAAAACTGTTTCAAATTAATATTTTGGTGGGAATAATTATTCGGAAGGTGATTTTTCACCTTCCTTTTCTTTTAACTGAAAAATTAAAAGTGGATTTATTAAAATTTTTATCATAATATCGGTTGAAAAATTATGAAACATTTTCCTGTTATAATCGTATTTGAGTAGAGGAGGAATAGGAATATGAATACAAAAAGATGGATTGCTTTATCGATAGCTGTGGCGCTATTTATTTTTTCTATCGGAATAAATGCTGTTATAGGTTTTTTAAAATCAGATATCGTGTCAAACGTAACAAAAGGAACGGACGTAAATTTACAAGAGAACATTATAGAAGGTGGAAATTTCACTAAGCGTATTGCATTGCTTACAGTTGATGGTGTCATTCAAGATGTTGGGCCAAGCACTCCTTGGGCAACATTAGAATATGATCATCAAATGTTTTTATCGCAGCTTGAAAGCATAAAAAATGATCCTACTGTTGGTGCCGTTGTATTATCAGTCAATTCGCCGGGTGGCGGAGCAATTGAATCAGCAGAGATTCACGAGAAAATAGTTGAATTAAAAGAGGAACGAAATATTCCTATTTATGTTTCCATGGGCTCAATGGCTGCGTCAGGAGGATATTATATTTCTGCACCAGCAGATAAAATTTTTGCACACCGTGAAACAATCACTGGTTCAATTGGTGTCATCATGTCTAGCTATAATTTTTCACAACTAGCTGAAAATTTAGGTATTGAGTTTGAAACGATCAAATCTGGTGAGCATAAAGATATGTTTGGCGGTACTCGTGCAACGACTGAAGAAGAAAAAGCAATGTTACAGGAAATGATTAATGATTCATATGAAGTATTCGTAGACGTTGTTGAACAAGGAAGAGGCATGTCAGAAGCGGAAGTAAAAGCTGTAGCAGACGGACGAATTGTCGGAGGTTCACAAGCGATTGAAGCAGGATTAGTAGATGAACTAGGTGGTCTAGAGGATGCTATTGCAAGCTTGCGTACTGATTATGGGTTAGAAGATGCACAATTATTTGAATATAAATCAGATTTAGGCGGCTTTGGTTCATTGCTAGGCATGAATATTAGCTCAATTTTTGGGCCTTCTGCGGAAACACAAATGATCACGAAGTTAATGAGTTCATCGAATTCTCCAAGACTGATGTATTTATATGGCGAGTTTTAGGAGGGATATAAATGGCTTATGAGGAAAATAACGAATACAATGACTCAACCCAAGAAGATCGTGAAATAGTCAACTCTACTTTTCAAAACGATTCTATAAAAGAACAAATGGATGAATTTGAAGCAAAAACAGCTGGCTTTTGGATGCGCTTTTGGGCTTTTATATTCGACCAGCTAATTTTTACAGCAGTAATGGGTATTGCTATTTATCCAATTTTTACATTAATGAATTGGGATTTATCTGACTCTGCCTTATTTGCACCAATAACCATTATTTCAGCTATTGTTTACTTTGGATATTTTGTGTTGATGACGAAATTTTTCCAACAAACGCTGGGTAAGATGATTTTCGGTCTAAAAGTTCAATCGAAGCATGGAGAAAAATTAAATTGGAGTACCGTCTTATTTAGAGAAATAATTGGAAGATACATTAATAATAAAGTACCAATTTTATATTTCTTTGTAATTTTCATGCCAAAAAATTTAAGTTTAGCTGATTATTTTTCTGATACATTAGTTGTTTACGAAAATGCCTTTGTGAAGAAGAAAAAGATTCCATCTATCCAACAACCAATTGTTAATCCACAATTTTCACAAACGCCAAATATGTAAAAGTTTAGCTCTTATTATAAAATTTTCTTAAAGTTAAGCTGTCTTATTTGCAAAGATGAAAAAACTTTTAGTAAAATTCAATCTGAAAGGGAGGCGTTCAAATAATGGTTCAAGTAACATTTAAAAACAATCCAGTAACATTAATTGGAAATGAAGTAAAAGTTGGTGACAAAGCTCCTGACTTTAAAGTACTAGCAAATGATTTATCAGAAGTAACTTTAAAAGATTCTGAAGGTAAAGTTCGATTAATTGCAGCAGTTCCGTCATTAGATACAGGTGTATGTGATGCTGAAGCAAGACGTTTTAATGAAGAGGTAGCAGCAATTGGTGGAGACGTAGCATTTTATACTGTATCTGTAGACTTACCATTTGCTCAGAAACGTTGGTGTGCTGCAGCTGGAATTGAAGGTGTTCATACTGTTTCAGATCACCGTGATCTTTCATTTGGAGAAGCTTATGGTGTTTATATGAAAGAATTACGACTACTTGCACGTGCAGTATTTGTCATTGACCGTGAAGGTACTGTAACATATGTGGAATATGTTCCAGAGGGTACAAGTCATCCTAATTATGAGGCGGCAATTGAGGCTGTTAAGGCAGAATTAGCGAAATAATTTGTTTAAGTACAAGTTTTCTTGTAGTATAAAATATGAATAGTTTAGGCTATCGTATGGTTTGCCTATATATCGTAAGTGAATTATAACCCACTCAAGCTTTGAGTGGGTTGTTCATTTGAAAAGGAGTTTACTATGGAAAAATTTGAACAAATATTTTCGATTATTAATGAAAAAGCAGAAAAATATGAGCAAAATGAAAATATAACTTTTTTAGATGGCGTCTTACAAGCATTAGAGGAAATACTTGATGAAAAGGATTCTTGGGTAGGCAATGATGCTAAAAAAGAAGAAATTCGCAAAGCGATTCAAATTGCAATATTAAAAGGCATGCGTAAAAGTTCACAGCCAAATCACCAAATGACACCTGATACATTAGGTTTACTTGTTGGGTATTTTGTAGAGCAGTTTTTTGAAGAACAATTAAAAAATAAATCTATATCTGTACTAGATCCAGCTTTAGGAACAGGAAACTTATTACTTACGGTCATGAATTTACTTGAAGGAAAAGTATCAGCGACAGGGATTGAGGTTGATGAATTATTAATCCGACTAGCTGCTGATTCTGCTGAGTTAACAGAACAGCCAGTGATGCTATATCACCAAGATGCACTACAAAAAATGCTGGTAGATCCTGTAGATGCTGTTGTCTGTGATTTACCGGTTGGATACTATCCTAATGAAGAAGTAGCGCTAAATTATGAGTTATGTGCTCGTGAAGGAATGAGCTTTGCGCATCACTTATTTATTGAGCAATCGTTGAATCATACAAAAGAAGGCGGCTATTTATTTTTCCTAATACCTGCCAATTTATTTGAAAGTGAGCAAGCAAATGACTTACATAAGTTTTTGAAAAAACATGCATGGATTCAAGCTATTATCCAGCTACCAGAAAACTTATTTGCTTCGAAGGCACATGAAAAGAGCATACTTATTTTACAAAAACAAAGTAAAACATTACGCGCACCACGTGAAGTATTGTTAGCTAAAGTGCCAAACATGTCAAATAAAGATGCGTTATCGATGTTCTTCGAAAAGGTACAAATGTGGAAGGAAAATAAATAGGGACTACCTAGAAATATGAGGGTGCAATTTGCATTTTTTCAATGTTTCCGAAATGCAAGTATTTATACAAGAGTATAGTCACTTTCAAGTTTCAAAGCACCGAATCAAACAATCATTCAATTACAATATAAAAAAAGTAGTCAAACTCAGATTTTTATTCGAGTTTGACTACTTTTTTACTTCACCTTAAAAATCTTAAAGACAAAATTCACAACAGGTGGTCTCGATAGGATATAAACAATGACCACATCTATAATGAAAATAATCCAATATTGATTCTCTTCCTCAATGAACACTTTTAATGGGGAAGCTTCAAAAATTCGAATTAAAGCCATATGCAGTAAATAAATGGCCATAGTGTTTTGTCCGATAGATGTGAAAAATAATTGCTTTCTAGGAACGAGTGTTAAAAACATATACGTGGCAGCAGCCATTCCTAAATACGCAACGAGACGTATTGCCCAACCAAATTGCAGAAAGGAAGATGACATATCTTCGTAGGATTTCTTTCCATGTAGCCATTGACTGAATTCAATTGGTACATAAAAATAGATGACTACCACAAGTATGATCCCAACAATAGCACCTATGATGACATTCAAACGGGATTTCAGCGTCTCAAAATGATGTTTTTGTAAATAATAGCCCACTAAGAAAAATGGGAAAAAGAAAAATGTTCTTGAAAGGCTTAAAAATCCTCCAACATAACTATCGTATCCAATGATTAAAGAAATACCGATTGCTATAGGAATCCCGTATTTAATTTTCCCAAAACCATATAAAAGGAGATTCCAAAAAATTAAACTAAGTAAAAACCATAAGGCCCAGCGCGGTATAAAAAAGCTAAAACTTATAGAATCATTGAAAATGAAATAATAGTATAAGCTATACAATACTTGTAAAAGCGCATAGGGAATGATTAGTTTTTTCACGAGCTTTGATATATATCCAGGCTGGTAGACTTTTTTTGAAAAATACCCTGAGATTAGTATAAAAGCTGGCATATGAAACAAGTAAATAAATAGATATATACTGTCGATGACATGATCATTGTGTAAAAACTTAGACAGCATATGTCCAGCAACTACTAAAAAAATTAATATTGCTTTTGCGTTATCAAAGTATGCAATTCGATTCAACATTTCACTTTCCTTATAAAATATATTTTAGGAGCTGTAAAAAAATAAGAGGCCAATCAAATAGTCTCTTTCTAAAACTGCCCCATAATGATTTACATAATTGTTTTATCATATATGAAAATATTATTCTACTAATATAACAAAAAAATGACCAAACAAAAAATCAAAGACAATGTTCTTCAAATAGTACTTTTTGTAAAACGACTATAAAAGCTTTCTTTATAAAATTTAAGTTAAAGGTGAACTCGATCCCCTTCAAAGCTATTCATATCAAAATGGTATTTAAAAAATCATATTATTATGTATAGACGATTATATAAGCTCTGCGTGAAAAATATGAATATGATGACTAAAAAACCCCTTATCGGAAAATATTTTCCGTAAGGGGTGAAATAAAATTATTCAATTCAAATGATTATTCTGGAGTACGTACAACTAACACATCACATTTTGCTGAGCGAACGATCGCTTCAGATACAGAGCCGATTAGGAAGCGCTCTACAGCATTTAAACCAGTCGCGCCGCAGACGATTAAATCAGCTTCAACTACATTTGAAAGTTCCTTTGTAATGATTGTTTTAGGAGAACCATATTCAATAATGACATTAACATCTTTTAAACCAGCTTCTTCAGCTTGCTTTTTATAGCCATCTAGCAATTCTTCTGAGAAGGTTTGTGCACGTTCAGCGATTGTACGGTCATATGCTTCAATCGCAGCAAATGAACGTGTATCAATTACATTTATTAAATTTAATTTTGAATCCACATTACGTTTTGCTACATCGATTGCTTTTTTGAATGCATATTCAGCTTCTTTTGATCCATCAACTGCTACAACAATACTTTTATAGTGAGTCATAAAAATTCCTCCTTTATTAGTTATCACTATTATATCAAAGCAATATGAAAAAATAATTAGAATTAACAAAAATATGTAAATTGTTCACAATTTATTCTAAAATAATACAAATTTTTGTATCTTGCGTTTATAATATTGTTAGCTATTGTTAACTATGAAGTTGTATGAAAATGATTTTTTGGATGAAAAAAACTACATTATAAATAAAATAATCTGTTTATTTACAATTTTTCTATTTTTCAATGTAAGAAGTAAGATTACATCCCTATTTCAAGTTACCATTTTAGGAATAATTTGTTATGATAGGTTTAAATTATACGAAACATTACAGAGAAAGAGGAATCAGCTATGAAAATTGGAATCCCAAAAGAGATTAAAAACAATGAAAATCGTGTAGCTATGACACCTGCAGGAGTTGTAACTTTAACCAATGCTGGTCATGAAGTATTTATTGAAACTGGTGCTGGATTAGGATCTTCATTTACTGATGAAGACTATCGTGCAGCTGGTGCAGTAATTGTCGATTCTGCAGTAGAAGCCTGGGCTCAAGAAATGGTTATGAAGGTTAAAGAGCCAATTGCTAGTGAATATCAGTATTTTTATGAGGGACTAATTTTATTCACATATTTACATTTAGCCCCTGAATATGAACTAACACAGGCGTTATTAGACAAAAAAGTAGTTGGTATTGCTTATGAAACAGTTCAATTACCAAATCGATCATTACCACTTCTTACACCAATGAGTGAAGTTGCTGGCAAAATGTCGGTACAAATTGGAGCACAATATCTAGAAAAAATTAATGGTGGTAAAGGAATTTTATTAGGTGGAGTAGCAGGTGTCCAAAAAGGAAAAGTAACAGTTGTTGGTGGCGGTGTTGCAGGAACAAATGCGGCACGTGTTGCAGTCGGTTTAGGTGCTGATGTTACAATTTTAGATGTAAATCCTGATCGTTTACGTCAATTAGAAGACATCTTCGGTCATTCCATTCAAACTCTAATGTCAAATCCATTTAATATTGCTGAATCTGTGAAAGATTCTGATTTAGTAATTGGTTCTGTTCTGATTCCTGGGGCAAGAGCGCCAAAACTTGTTACTGAAGAAATGGTCAAATCCATGAAGCCTGGTTCGGTTATAGTAGACATTGCAATTGACCAAGGGGGTAGCTTTGAAACAACAGATAAAGTTACAACACATGATGACCCAACTTATATTAAACATGATGTTGTTCATTATGCAGTAGCGAATATGCCAGGGGCAGTCCCAAGAACATCAACGATTGCTTTAACAAACAATACAGTGCCATATGCTTTACAAATAGCAAATAAAGGATTTAAAAATGCATGTATTGAAAATGAAGCATTGAAAAAAGGAATTAACACTTTAGAAGGGCATGTCGTTTACCATGCAGTTGCAATAGATCAAGGACGAGATTATGTTCCTGTAGATACATTATTGCAATAAAAATAAAAATATTAAGTTTCTCGAGTAGCTAGTTAGGGGGAGTTGAAAAATCCTTTTAACTAGCTTTTTATTTTGTTTTTTAAAATAATATAGGGTTGATATTATCAGAAAATATGAAAAATTATAAAAATATCATTTACTTTTTGCCGTAAATGTAATTAAATAGAATTGTTTCATAAAAAAATGAAAACAAAATATTGTTTAGGGGGACATTTAACATGAAGGGAACTAGCAAGAAATTATTCTCTATAATGTCAATTGTAATGTTATTATTGCTAGCTGCTTGTGGGGGCGGTAGCACTAGTAACCAATCAAGTGAAGAAAATAATGGAAGTGAAGGTACTGACTCAACAGGTACATTAAATGTAAAATTTGGTGTTGTTTCGTATTTAACTGGTGCAGGTGCTGCATATGGCGAAGCGATTACATCGGGTCTTAAACTTGCTCAAAAGGAAATTAATGAGCAAGGTGAAATAAATATTGAATTAGTTATTGAAGACTCAGCGGGGGAAGCGGATCAAGCGCTTACTGCTGCACAAAAAATTATGAGTGATGATTCAATTACGGCGATTATTGGACCAACTTTAAGTACTGAATTCTTTGCTGTAGCACCAGAAGCAGATTTGAATGGTATTCCAATTCTTGGAACTTCAACAACTGTTGATGGTATTCCAGAAATTGGTGACTATGTATTCCGTAATGCGATTCCAGAATCAGCAGCAATTCCTGCAGCTATTGAAAAAGCAGTTGAAAGAACAGGAGCAACAAAAGTTGCAATGATTTACGGTAATGATGATGCATTAACAAAAGGCGGTTTCGAAGTAATGCAAAAAACTGCTGAAGAAATGGGTCTAGAAATTACAACAATTCAAACTTACCAAAAAGGTCAAAGTGACTATAATGCGCAATTAACAAATATTAAAAATACAAATCCAGATTTAGTATTAGCATCTGCTTTATATAACGAAGGTGCTGTAATTATGGACCAAGCGCGTAAAATGGGTATCGATGTTCCGTTTGTTGGAGGTAATGGATTTAACTCACCACAAGCGATTGAAATTGCAGGAGATGCTGCAAACGGTTTAATCGTTGCAACACCATACTTCGGTGATTCAACAGATCCTAAAATTATCGAATTTAATGAAAAATTCGAAGCAGAATATGGCAAAAAACCTGACCAATTCGCTGCCCAAGCATATGATGCGCTTTACATTTATGCTGATGCATTAAAAAGAGCAGGATCTACAGATCGTGAAGACTTCAGAGAAGCTTTAGCAGCTACGAAAGACTTCCAAGGTATTTTAGGTAACTTCTCATTTAATGAAATTGGTGACGTTGTAATGGACGTTACAGTTTTAGAAATTAAAGACGGTAAATTTGTTGAATTTGAATAAAAACAAGCAATGGTTCTCGTAATTTATTACGAGAACCAATCTACTAAATAACGAAAAAATGATTCTCTATTCAAATCCGTTGGAAAGACGCCGTTTAAGGTGTAACACATGATTGTATTTAGTCTGAACAATACAGAACTTAGGGTAATCAAAAATATTTAAAGGATGATTAAATTTGCTATTAGAACAATTAATTAACGGGATTACGTTAGGTAGCATTTATGCCATAGTCGCGCTTGGTTTTACCCTTGTTTTTGGTGTTTTAGGCATCATCAATATGGCGCACGGTGAAATATTCATGGTTGGCGCCTTTGTAGGGGTAATGACAACAAGTGTTCTTGGATGGCCATTATGGTTAGCTTTTGTTGCTGCTATCGTTGTAACAAGTATTTTAGGATATTTATTAGAGAGATTTTCATTAAGACCATTACGTGGTAAAAAGGGAGTTTCACATTTAGCTCCATTAATTAGTACTATTGGTGCTTCAATTTTACTTGAAAACCTTTCGCACCATGTATTTGGTGCTGGTAATAAACCATTCAGTACACCATTTGCTGAAGTGAGCATTAAATTAGGCTCTATTACGATTTATCTCGTACAAATCGTTATTTTTGTTATCTCCATCATTTTAATGATTGGTTTAACGATGTGGTTATCAAAAACAAAAGCAGGGAAAGCGTTACGTGCGACTGCTGAAAATCTAGAAACAGCAAGTATTCTAGGTGTAGATACAAAGAGAATTATTACATTAACAGTCATTATTGCTTCTGCAATTGGCGGTATTGCTGGAATATTAGTTGGTATGGCATTTAACTCTGTAAGTCCACAAATGGGATTATCAATGGGATTAAAGGGGCTAGCAATCATTATTTTAGGTGGTATGGGTAATGTGAAGGGTGCTATGGTTGGTGGATTAATTCTTGGTTTATCTGAAACATTAGTGGTTGCCTATGGTAACTCAGGATATCGTGATGCTATTGCATTTATTATGATCATTGTCATTTTATTATTAAGACCTCAAGGTATCTTTGGTTCAAAGGTATCCCAAGAAAGAAGGTGATTACATGTTAGCAGAACTTTTAAATACGTATTATTTACAAGTAGCGTCTTTTATATTAATCAACATTATGTTAGCAATTAGTGTATATGTTCCATTATCATCTGGACAATTATCGTTAGGTAGTGCGGGATTCATGGGAGTTGGAGCATATACTTCAGCTTTATTAACAATTCATTTAGGTGCTCCAATTTATGTGGGAGTTATTGTAGGTGCAATCCTAGCAGGTCTGTTAGGTGTAATCGTAGGTATTCCTTCATTAAGATTATCTGGTGTATATCTTGCCATTGCTACATTAGGTTTAGGGGAAGTAATACGAGTTATTTTCATTAACTGGGAGTCTTTAACAAAGGGTTCTATTGGTTTAACAGGAATTCCACAAATGGGGAGAGAAATTTTAGACTTTGTTCGTGGATTTGGCTTTGATCCTGCATCAATTGGCTTGAAAAATAACCAGTTCGTCAGCTTATCAATTTTTATTGTATTACTAGTTTTAGTAATTTTAATTCTTTGGTTTGTATTTAGACAGCAAAATTCACGTGTAGGTAGGGCATTGTCCTCTATTCAAATGGACGATAAAGCAGCAGAATCAATGGGGATTAACATTACTTATTTCAAAGTGGTATCCTTCACACAAGGAGCATTTTTTGCAGGTTTAGCAGGAGCTTTATTTGCCCATGTTGTAGGCTTTATCTCTCCAGCTGATTTTGCGTATCATCGTGCTGTAGAGGTATTAATATTTACAGTCTTCGGTGGAAGTGAAGTAATTATCGGATCTGTCTTTGGAGCATTCTTCTTAACATTAATGCCTGAAGTACTACGTTTTATTAGTGAATATCGTTATATCATTTATGGAATTCTTTTAATTATTTTAATGGCAGTTCGTCCACAGGGAATTCTAGATGCAACTGTACTTAGTAAATTTAAGCGAAATCGGTCAAAAGGAGGAGTACGTTAATGGTTCTTGAAGTAAAAAATATGACGAAAAACTTTGGCGGAATCTCCGCATTGACTGATGTTTCATTTTCCATTAATGAAGGTGATATTTTCGGTTTAATCGGGCCAAATGGTGCTGGTAAAACTACTATGTTCAATATGATTACGAATATCTTTGAGCCAACATCGGGTGAAATTATTTTTAAAGGTGAAAATATTACTGGATTAAAGCCGTTTAAAATTACCGAAAAAGGAATTTGTCGAACATACCAAAATATTCGACTCTTTTCACAAATGTCTGCACTAAACAATGTTATGGTAGGCGGACATAGTCAAACACGCTCAGGGGTTTTTAGTAGTGTGTTTCGCACAAAAACGCAACGAAATGAAGAAAAAATGTTACAAGAAAAAGCAGAAGAATTACTTGATTTAGTTGGACTTTTAGAGCACAAGGATACTATTGCTGAAAATTTAGCCTATGGTCAGCAAAGACGTTTAGAGATTGCTAGAGCATTAGCAAGTAATCCAAAGCTTTTATTATTAGATGAGCCAGCTGCAGGTATGAATGAAAAAGAGACTGACAGTTTATATGATTTAATAAAAATGGTCCAATCAAGAGGTATTACTGTTCTCATTATTGAACATGACATGCCACTCGTTATGAAACTTTGTGATCGTATTGCAGTTTTAAACTTTGGAGAAAAGTTAGCTGAAGGTACACCTGAAGAAATACAAAATAACGAAGCAGTCATTGAAGCCTACCTCGGAAAAGAGGAGGATGAAGTAAATGCTTAAAGTATCAAATGTTGAAACCTTCTATGGTCAAATCCAAGCGTTAAAAGGTATCAATTTAGAGGTTCAAGAGGGTAAAATTATTACACTTCTAGGAGCCAATGGTGCTGGTAAAACGACAACGATGAAAACTCTTGCAGGATTATTAAAGCCTAAAAAAGGGCAAGTAGAGTTTTTAGGAGAAAATATTACGGGCTTACGTGCGGATCAGTTATTAAGAAAAGGTATTGCGCTTGTTCCAGAAGGAAGAGCGATTTTATCATCTATGACAGTCTTAGAAAATCTAGAAATGGGCGCATATCATAGAAAAGATAAAACGATAAAAGAAGAAATTGATGAAGTGATGAAACGCTTTCCTATCTTAGAGGAAAGACAAACACAGATGGCAGGTACTTTATCTGGTGGTCAACAACAAATGCTAGCAATAGCACGTGCTCTACTTTCAAAGCCTAGATTACTATTACTAGATGAGCCATCGATGGGATTAGCTCCATTAATTGTAGCCGATATTTTTCAAATTATTAAAGAAATTAATGAAGCAGGTACAACGGTACTTCTCGTTGAGCAAAATGCGAAGCAAGCACTTAAAATTGCAGATTATGGTTATGTAATGGAAACTGGAAAAGTTATTATTGAGGGCGAGGCTAAAAGTCTATTAGAGGATCCTCGTGTCGTAGAAGCATACCTTGGAAGAAAATCTACGTCTGTTGAAGCGTAATTTGAATATATTTAAAATGGGTGAAGAGATAGTTGTTTTTCTCGTCACCCATTTCTTTATTAAAGTATAACCAAGTCTTTTGTATATTTCGTAAGTACTTCCACACCATTCTCAGTTACTACAATATCATCCTCGATACGAACTCCAGCGATTTCATGATAAATTCCTGGTTCAATTGTAAATACCATACCAGGTGCTAATACTAAATCGTTTGTATTCATGATGGAAGGATACTCATGAATCGATACACCTAATCCATGTCCTAAACGGTGGGGGAAGTAGTCACCGTAGCCAGCATTTGAAATGATGTCACGAGCTACAATGTCGATATCCATTGCTCGAACACCTGGCTTAACAGAGCTTATAGCTGATTCATTTGCTTTACGAACAGTATCGTAAATTTCCTTTTTTTCATCACTAATGTCCCCAAAGGCTACTGTACGGGTAATATCTGAGCAATACCCTTCATATATAACACCTAAGTCAAAGAGTATTAAGTCGCCATGTTGCACTTTCCTTGATCCAGGGACTCCATGAGGAGAAGAAGTATTAGGGCCAGATAGTACTATTGTTTCGAAGGACATAGAATACCCTTTTTCCGTAATAGCATTTTCAATGGCTGTTCGAATTTCTACTTCTGTTATTCCTTCTCTTATTGCTTTGCAGCCTACTTCTATTGCGTAATCAGCAAGTTGGGCAGCTTTTCGCATTTTATCCAATTCTAGTTGTTCTTTTATAACACGTAACTGGTTTATTTTATCATCAATTCGGTAAAAATTGGCATGTGGATAAAGTTGTTGTAATGACTCAAATCTTTCCACAGTAAAATGGGACTTTTCAATTGCAATATTTTTTACGGAAATCTGTCTAGATTCTATTTCGTGGAATATTAATTCCCATGGGTTGTCAGTATCAAGATGGCCGATAATATCCTGATTCCATCCTGAATTTTTCGCATCTGGTACTTCCATTTTTGGACAGACTAAAATTGGTTCTGAATTTGGGAAAATGATTAGACCAAGTAGTCTTTCGTGAGGGTCACTTTTGAAATTCGAAAAGTAAAAAACATTGTCTGGGGTAGTAATAAAGGCAAAATCAATGTTCTCATCAGTTAAATATTTTTGAACCTGTTTTATTTTATTCATATAAAGTTCTCCCTAAAATTAATAATTTATTGTTTAACAAACCTAATATATTATATCAAAAAGAAGGAAATGTTGTCTTGAGAGAGAATATTTTCTTAGATGATGGGCTTTAAAATTGTGAAGGAGGAATAGTTTTATGGAAATCTCTTATCATGGGCATTCTGTTGTAAAAATTAAAACAAATGGTAAAGAAATTTTAATTGATCCATTTATTCGTGGTAATGGACTGACGGATTTAAAGGTTGAGGAAGAAAAGCCAGATGTTATTCTTCTAACACATGGACATGGTGATCATGTTGGAGATACTGTTGAATTGGCAAAAGCTAATAATTCTCTAGTAGTTGCGCCAAATGAATTGGCTGTTTATCTTTCTTGGCAAGGGGTCAATACACACCCGATGCATATTGGAGGCGCTCGTCAGTTTGACTTTGGAAAAGTAAAGTTTACTCTTGCCTTCCATGGATCATCTTATATAACAGAAAACAATGAGATTATTTATACTGGAATGCCAAGTGGAATTCTTTTTACTGCTGAAGATGTTACGATTTATCATGCTGGAGATACAGCCTTATTTGGTGATATGAAATTAATAGGTGAAAGAAATAATATTGACGTTGCCTTTTTGCCAATAGGTGATAACTTTACGATGGGACCAGAAGATGCAGCATATGCTGTTTCATTGTTGAAACCAAAAACGGTCATTCCTATCCATTACAATACCTTCCCACCTATTCAGCAAGATCCTAATGAGTTTGCTAAATTAGTGAAGGATTGTCAAGTACAGGTGTTATCTGCAGGTGAATTTGTAAAATTATAATTCGGAAGAGAAAGTAGCTATGTAAGATTTATAAAATGGCTACTTTCTTATTTTTATCTCATTAAGTTATTGGGAAGTATATTACTTTGTCTTTAACTAAAAATACTTGAAATATGTTACACTATTGGTATTGAATATAGATGATGGAAAATAGGTGATATAGTGTCGACAAAACATGAAAAAATATTACAATACATTGAATCATTACCTGTTGGCGATAAAATATCAGTTAGACAAATAGCTAAGGATATGCAAGTGAGTGAAGGGACTGCTTATCGTGCTATTAAAGAGGCTGAAAATCGCAGTTTAGTCAGCTCCATTGAACGAGTTGGAACAATCCGCATTGAAAAAAAGAAAAAAGAAAATATTGAACGTTTAACTTTTGCGGAAATTGTTAATATCGTTGATGGACAAGTACTAGGTGGAATGAGCGGACTACATAAAACATTAACCAAATTTGTTATTGGTGCGATGCAGCTTGAAGATATGATGCGATATACAGAAGCGGGAAACTTATTAATCGTCGGGAATCGCTTTAAAGCACATGAATACGCATTAAAAGCAGGCGCGGCCGTATTAATTACAGGTGGCTTCGATACGACTGAGGAAAATAAACGACTTGCAGATGAGCTTGAATTACCAATCATTTCGTCAAGTTATGATAGCTTTACTGTTGCAACGATGATTAACCGTGCGATTTACGACCAGTTAATTAAAAAAGATATTTTATTAATTGAAGATATATACGTTCCCATTGAGGAAACGGCCATGCTAAAAAATAATCAGCTTATCGAGGACTTCCATAAGTTAAATACGCTAACAAGTCATGGTGCATTTCCTGTAGTGACCGCTTCTAACAATAAATTGATTGGTATGATTACAGTAAAAGATGTAATCGGAAAAGATCCTAAAGAACAAATTGATAAAGTAATGACAAAGCATCCAATTTCAACTTCAATGAAAACAAGTGTAGCATCAGCAGGACATCGGATGATTTGGGAAGGAATTGACTTACTACCGATAGTAGATGATGAAGGTGTTCTTCAAGGTGTTATTAGCCGTCAAGATGTCTTAAAAGCATTACAACATGCACAACGCCAACCACAGCACGGTGAGACAATCGACGATATTGTTAAAAAGGAAATAAAATTACTAGGTGAAGATGATTTAATGGTGGAGTTCACTGTTACACCTCAAATGACTAATCAATTTGGTGCAATTTCTTATGGGGCCTTTACAACCCTTCTTTCTGAAGCTGGATCTTTAGCGTTGAAAAGAAGAAAACGTGGGGATGCAGTAGCTGAAAACTTAACGATATACTTCATTAAACCGATTCAAATGGAATCTGTTTTAACTGTAGTTCCACATATTTTAGATATGAGTCGTAAATTTGTGAAAATGGACTTTGATGTATTTAACGAACAGGTTTTAGTAGGGAAAGCAATGATGATGTTCCAATTATTAGAACGTTAAAGTTGGCTTTTAGTTTAATATTCTAAAGATGTTTAAGCATACAGAGAATGAGGCTGGGAAAGAGTGAATTATATCCAAAAGTACAATTTACATAAAAAATCGATTGTACTTTTCTCTCTATCTCCCGGCCCGATTCGGAAACGGATTTTAGAATATGAAAGCTTTTATCTTAAACGATTATAAAATAGACAATAAATAAAAAAGTGACTCATGGACGATTCTTTTCGAAGCGTTTAGTCACTTTTTAAAAAACTACTTATTTAGTTCATATTCTTCCATTACAAATTTGCCTTCATGGCGAGCTCGTTTATAATTACTATAAGATTCCATAAACCCGATGATTGCAAATACAGCACAGATTATGTAACTCACTAAAGATTGATGAATAATGATAGCATTTATTCCAAATGCGATAATAAAAATACCTAAAGCAACACCAGCTTTTGCTTTATACCATTTCTTTCGAATTGGTAAGTTTGTACGAAATTGTTTTGTTTTAAAATAAAAGTAAACAACAAAAGCGATTACTATTAATGTGATGAAAATATAATTTAACATAGCGACCTCCCAAAAATCCTTGTCATTATTGTAACGATTTTTTCGGGAAATTGCTATTATCATTTAATGACACATTCAGGTCAACGGGAGGAAATTATTTTGAAACGACAAATCATCGACACAATTGAAAAGTATGACAAAATTATCATTCACCGTCATGTACGTCCAGATCCGGATGCTTATGGATCACAAATTGGGCTAAAAAAATTGATTCAAACTAATTATCCTGATAAAACTGTTTATACAGTCGGCGATCACGATGAGTCGTTATCATTTTTAGCGAAACCAGATCAAATCGATGATGACCTATTTGCAGGAGCGTTAATTATTATTACGGATACAGCAAATACAGAACGAATAGATGATCAACGATATACAAAAGGTGATTATATTATAAAAATAGATCATCATCCGAATGATGATCCATATGGAGATATTTTGTGGGTTGATACAAATGCAAGCTCTGTTAGTGAAATGATTTATGAATTATTTGCTGAAGGTAAAACGTATAAAAACTGGACTTTATCAGATGAATCTGCAAGGCTTTTATTTGCTGGTATCGTAGGTGATACGGGTAGATTTCTTTTCCCTAGTGCCACAGAGAAAACTTTTGAGATTGCTGGTCAGTTGATAAAATATAATTTTGATAGAACTAAATTATTTGATGGTATGTATGAAAAGGAGCATAAACTATTAAAGCTTCAAGGTTTTATGTACCAAAACTTTACAATCGACGAAAATGGTGCTGTTTATATAAAACTAACAAAAGAAATATTAAATCAGTTTGGTGCGACACCATCTGATACTTCTTTACTTGTGGGTTCTTTCGGAGATATAAAGGGCATTTGTGCGTGGGTAATATTTATTGAAGAAGAAGACCAAATTCGTGTACGTTTACGCTCTAAAGGACCTGTAATTAATGAACTTGCTAAAAAATATAACGGTGGCGGACATCCACTTGCTTCTGGAGCTACGGCCTATTCTTGGGAAGAGGTAGACCAAGTGATTGCCGATTTAAAAGAAATATGTAAATACTATAAATAAATAGAGTCTCGGAATAAATAACAATTTTTCTGGGTGAAATGAACCAAA
>NZ_JPVQ01000089.1 GCF_000772965.1 Ureibacillus massiliensis 4400831 = CIP 108448 = CCUG 49529
TTGGTTCATTTCACCCAGAAAAATTGTTATTTATTCCGAGACTCTATATAAGTGATAATAAAGACTGCATAAGCGCAGCACATTCAGATGATACTTTGTTTTTGACCTGTGCCTGTGTTGACTGCTCTTTTTCTTTCATTTGTTCGAGCAAAGTAGTGACTTCATGTTGAAGATTTTGCATGTGTAAACGAAGTTCTTGAATATCGACTTCTTCATATGCACGTTGTTTTTCAAAAGTTTTTTTTATTTCTTGTAGGCTCATGCCATTTGTTTTCATCTCTTCAATTTCATGTAGCCGCTTTATTGCTTCCGATGTGTAATAACGGTAGTTTGAACTAGAACGTTCAGCTTCCAACAGGCCAAGATTCGTGTAATAGTCGATTGTACGTTTTGTAATTCCTGTAATATCAGCTAACTCACCAATTTTTAGTCTCTCGATCCCATTGTGTACTCCTCCTAACCGTCACGTGATACTTTTATTATATTAAATTAGATGTCTAGATATCAAGAACTTTACATTACTTTTTTCTACATATTTGTGAAGTTTCTTTTTTTCGAAGCAATATTTTTCTTACTACTTTTATCTATTTACTAAGAAAAGAAATGCGAGGAATTTGTAACGAAAATAAAAAAAGAGTAACACAGAATACCTGTTTACTCTCTTATACTAATTTTCGATAGAAAATTCTTTTTACTTAAATTATTTATCAGATTTGAGATTTTTCCTATAATATTTATAAGTTCAGTATTAACCTTAGTATAAAAGTTTCATTAGGAACTAAACTCAATTAATAAGAAAACGTGTAGATATCAGTTAGTATTTTTAGCGATGAGTAAATTTTCATAAACCCGCTTAATACTCAAAACATAGTTATTGTAGTATTTTTCTTTTTAATGATGATGCTCATATCCATACTCTTCTACATATTTCCGGAAATTCTCTAAGTCCTTCATACCTGTTGACTTACCATTCATTGCTTGCTGCAATCGCTCTAATAGTACAGTTTGAAGTTTTGGATGGTAGCCAAAATACTGTGCAAGGGTAATCTCCAATTGAGGATATTTCTTAGAAAAAGATTCTTTCATACGTCCCATACGCTCCATTAATATACCTGTAAATAGGAAGTACGGCAACATTACAACTTTCTTTGCACCATGCTTTAAACAATTTTCAATCCCCTGTTCTACAGTTGGTTCTGCAATTCCTATAAACGCACTTTCAACCGCTAAAACATCCAATTGATTGTTTAGTATATTAGAAATCTTATAAAAGTCAGAAATAGCTTCTGCATCACTACTTCCTCTTCCTATTAGCAAAATAGCTGTCTCAGGATGCTTAGCATGTATATCAAAATTTATATCTATCAGTCTCGTCTTTAAAATCTCAAACACTTCTGGGTGAATGCCGATTGTTTGTCCATATGTAAATCGTATCTCCGGAAATAATTCTTTTGCTTCCTCTATTTCTGCAGGAATATGTAATTTAGAATGTCCCGCATGTAATAAAATAATTGGGATAACATGTACCTCTTTAGCTCCTTGCTCAATACAAGCTTGAATCCCATCTTCAATATTTGGTGAAGCGAACTCTAAAAAACATGTTTCGACTATTAAAGAAGAATCAATACTCGGAAGCATTTGACTGACAAAATTACGAACTTCTACATTTCCTGCTTCTAATCGACTACCATGACCAACGAACAATACGGCTTTATTTTTTTTACCAGTATACTTTCGGTATTTATCAATTCCTTTAATTCGATGGCTGTTTCGCTTACGTTTTCCCTGCTCAATTGAATATATAATTTGTTCCTCGGGTACTTGTTCGTGGACAATTGATCTAGCAACCTTTTCGTCCTGAACAGAATACCAAGTGCCTTTTGGATAATCAATAACAACACATTTATCTCGACAACGACCATTACAACGAGTGCGTGACGTATGAATTATATCATCCAATTTATTTTTACGAATTTCATCACGAATTTGCTGCGTTACATCTTCAGCACCGGCCCCCATACAAGTTGCCCCATTACAAATTAATAAATGACGCTGTAAATTCATTAAGTTCCATGTTGTCATTTTTTATCCCCTTTCTTTAAGCCTCTTTTACTACCCAAGCTTTTCTACACCCTTTTAATCAGTCCTGTATAAATAAATATAAAACTTGCCATTTTAAATTAATGTGAGGGCACTCCTTCTACTATTAATATACTTCGGGATAAAATCCTTTTACTAAAATTTCTAAAGCTTCTGCTATGCGTACACCTTCAGATGCTGCTGAAAGAGGTAATACTACAAATCTTTCATTTTGTACTGCTGGGGTTTGACTTAAAGCGGGGTCAGTTTTTAAAAACTCAATCTTTTCTTCAACTGTTGTTGAACCATAATCAATAACAACAATCACTTCAGGTGAACGCTCTACTACGTCCTCTTTTGATACTGTTGCCCAATTATCTTCAATATCACCAAATATATTTTTTGCTCCAGCCATCGTAATTAACGTATTCATAAAGTTTTGAGTAGCTGTATATACTTCTGTTTCCCCGCTATCAAATACTAGTACATCCAATGGTTTTTCTATTTTTGGAATCTTTTCACTAATTTCATCAATATCACGATTTATGTGGGAAATCAATTCTTCACCACGTTCTTCTACACGAAATATTTTCGCAATGTTCCTTATATCTGTATAAACATCATCTATTGTTGGAGCTACCTTCACCGATGAAGATTGTAAATACGTATCAATTTTTAAATCCTGTAACTCCTCACGGCTTGCGATATTTTTTTCATTGAAGGCACTTGTCCATCCTCCGTATATAAAATCTGCCTCTGCCGCGATTACTTGCTCCTTTGATGGATAACCTTCAGCTAATACAGGAACTTTATTATACGCTTCTTGTAGTGGTTCATAAATAACATCATCTAAATAAGCTGTTCCCACCATAGAGTCTTCTAGGCCTAAAGCTAACATAATCTCTGTAACATGTTGATTAACTGTAATTGCTTTCGTTGGTGCATCTTCATATTCAATTGTCATACCTTCGTTTTCTATTGTGACCACTTCTGCAGATTGTTTAGTTTTTCCTGTTATTTCTTCCTTTACCGAATCCTTATCAACATTACAACCAGTAATAAATAATACCAACATACAAGAAACTGGTACCCATATTAGCCCTTTTAATTTTTTCATATTTTGTCCCCCAAGTTACTTTGCGTATTGTCAAAAATAATTTATATAAATCGCTAATAAATGTTGATTTT
>NZ_JPVQ01000090.1 GCF_000772965.1 Ureibacillus massiliensis 4400831 = CIP 108448 = CCUG 49529
TTTCGGGAGAAGGTGATTTTCATTCACCAACGTTATAAATTGTACAACCCAAAAAAGCCGATCAAGGAATCCTTGAATCGACTTTTCAAAATATTAATCAAATAATGTACTTACTGATTTATTTTCATAAACGCGAGAAATTGCTTCTGCCATTAAGTTTGCAACAGATAATTGTTTCACTTTTGGAGAGCGTTTTTCATCAGGTAATTGAATTGTATTGGTAACGATTAACTCTTTTATTGGCGAGTTTTCAATACGTTCGATTGCAGGACCTGATAAAACTGGATGTGAACAGCATGCATAAACTTCTTTAGCACCATTTTCCTTTAGTGCATTTGCACCAAGCGTAATTGTACCTGCAGTATCAATAATATCATCAATTAGGATACAAACTTTCCCTTCGATATTCCCTACGATATTCATAACCTCTGCCACATTTGGTTTTGGACGACGTTTATCGATAATAGCGATTGGAGCTTTTAATCTCTCTGCCATTTTACGAGCACGTGTTACACCACCATGGTCAGGCGATACGACAACTAATTCTTCCGGAGAATAGTTTTTTGATAAGAAATAATCTGAAAGTAATGGAACTGCCATTAAATGGTCTATTAAAATATCGAAGAAACCTTGAATTTGCGGTGCATGTAAATCAAGTACGATTACACGTGTCGCACCAGCAGTCTCTAATAAATTAGCTACTAATTTTGCTGTAATTGGCTCACGAGCTTTTGCCTTACGATCTTGACGTGCGTAGCCATAGTAAGGAATTACAACATTTACTGTACGAGCAGAAGCACGTTTCACTGCATCAACCATAATTAATAATTCCATTAAATGTTCATTTACTGGAGCTGAAGTTGATTGAACAATAAATACGTCGCATCCACGAATACTTTCTTCAATGCTAATTTGGACTTCTCCGTCGCTAAAATGTTTTACCGATGATTTTCCTAGTTCCACGCCCATTAATTCGGCAATTTCTTGTGCTAATGGATAGTTTGAATTAAGTGAAAAGATTTTTAATGATGAGTTTGCATATTGATACGGCATGATGGCCTCCTAAAAGTTTTGCAATTTTTATTTCAATTTTTTCGCATAATCTAGTTTGTTTTCTTGCCTTGCACGAGCAATAGCAAGGGCATCTTTAGGTACTTCCTTCGTAACAGTTGATCCCGCAGCGATAAAAGAACCCTCACCTATCTTCACTGGAGCAACTAAATTTGAATTACATCCAACAAATACTCGATCTTCAATAATCGTTTTATGTTTATTTTTCCCATCGTAATTTACGGTGATTGAACCGCAACCTATGTTTACATCGTTGCCTACTTCGGCATCACCAATGTAACTTAGATGTGAAACCTTTGCATCATTACCTAGCGTACTTTTCTTCACTTCCACAAAATTACCAATTTTAACATGGTTACCAAGTTGTGAATCAGGTCTTAAATGAGCAAACGGCCCAATTGTAGTATCTTCACCAACAATACTACTTATTACAACTGAATTTTGAACAGATGTACGGTTTCCAATTTGGCTATTGGTAATTTGACTATTTGGTCCAATTATACAATCCTCACCAATAATCGTATTGCCTTCGATTACAACACCAGGTTTAATAACCGTATCACTTCCAATTACCGCATCCATGCTAATGTGTGTAGTTAACGGATTAATGATTGTTACACCATTTCGCATATGTTTTTCGTTAATTCTTGCGCGCATAATCTCTTCAGCCTGTGATAAAGCTACACGATCATTAACCCCTAAAATTTCATCAAAATCATCCGTTGTAAAGGCAGATACGATTTCACCTTGTGCTTTTAAAATTTCAATAACATCTGGTAAGTAATACTCACCTTGTGCATTTTCATTTTTTACTAGCTTTAAAGATTCAAATAATGCTTTATTATCAAAACAATAAGTGCCAGTATTTATTTCTTTTACAAGTTGTTGTTCATCTGAGGCGTCTTTTTGTTCAACAATTTGTGAAACTTGACCTTTTTCGTTTCGAATAATGCGGCCATAACCATATGGATTTTCCGCAACCGCAGTTAATATCGTTGCTTTAGCATTTTGTTTTTGATGGAATTCAACCAAAGATTTAAGTGTTTCGTCCCGAATTAAAGGTGTATCTCCACAAACCACTAAAGTTGTTCCTTCTAAATCTGCTAAAATCGATTCAGCTTGCTGTACTGCATGGGCTGTTCCTAATTGTTCAGCCTGAAGTACATATTCGCTTTTTTCTCCTAAGGTTTCCTTGACCTTTTCAGCCCCGTGTCCAACTATTGTAACAATTCGACTTACATCCAAATTTTGTATGTTATCGATTACATGCTCAACCATTGGCTTCCCACAAACGGGATGGAGCACTTTATATAATTTGGACTTCATGCGCGTTCCTTGACCTGCAGCTAATACTACTGCAAAAATGTTCGTCATTTTAAGTCCTCCATTTGAAAATATTCTCTTATGACTATATAGTAAATTCCAATGATTTTCAAGGTATGTAGACTTGACAAAACGGTTACACCTTTTTTTGTCAATTTTCTTTTAATCACTATATTTTATCAAATAAATTATTCGTTTGTGCAGACTTTTTAACATGAAAAAAAGAGCCTTTCTTTTGTAAGTGGCTCTCATTTCTAGGAAAATATTAAGCATTTGCTTCTTCTAATTGAAGGGCTTCTTCATCGCTAGCTGCATGATAAGCAGCTAAAACTACTTCTTGAATCATATTTCTAGTCTCAGAATTAATGGGATGTGCTATATCGCGGAATTCTCCATCTGGCGTTCTTTTACTTGGCATAGCCACAAATAATCCGCTATTCCCGTCAATTACACGAATATCATGTACAACAAAAGCATCGTCCAGTGTAATAGATGCAATAGCTCTCATTCTACCATCCGTTTGAACACGACGTAATCTAACATCAGTAACTATCATTCTTTCACTCCTCCCATCTAGGATGCTGTTTAAAAACTTATAATTCTACATTTTTTTCTTATTTCCTTCTTATTTTACCCAATTTTCAAAAAAATTAGAATCATTTTTTTTGTTATTCTAGAAATTTAATAGTAATTTAAATCGAGTAGGAAACTAGCCATTAATTGGCTAGTCGACCTCTCACAC
>NZ_JPVQ01000091.1 GCF_000772965.1 Ureibacillus massiliensis 4400831 = CIP 108448 = CCUG 49529
GTGAAGCAGCTTGGGCTGTATCTAGAAGTCGAAATCGATGGCTAGCAAACAAATATTGGTCACTCGCCTCACGAAGAGGAAAGAAAAAAGCACTCGTTGCGATCTCGCATCGAATGCTCCGGGCTATTTACTCCATGTTGATGAACAAGGAGCCATACAAAGAACCCCAAGTAATTTAATATAACCATAACCAAATAATTTTATACAAAGTTACCTCTGAACAGGTAGCTCTGCTTTCTTATTGGCTTTTTTAGGTCACTTTAAGAATTACCTAATATAAATAGTATTATTCAAAGACCGAAGGTTTGATTTATTTTCACAGAAAAAATTACTGATGAAGTATATATTGTACTTCTTGCATGTGCTTCGATTCTTTTCTGTTGCATCGCTACGTTTCGATAGTTAATCATTAAAACTATTGGAACACCGATAATAAATGGAATAGCTAAAGGAACAATTCCAGTGATTAATGCTGTAATTACTGCAATTGTTAATAATAAGTTGAGTAGAAACATTTTCGGTCTCTTTATATTTTCCTCAGGTGTTGCATTCTCCGATATGAAAGATTCAGTTGGTAATGTCGTAATAATACCAATGCGTCTTCTCTCTTGCCTCCCAAGCCAATAACTAGCAATTAAAACGCAAATTAATCCGGCTATTTGGACAGGAATCATTGGTGTATAAAGATCTACCACATTTACTTCCAATGCAGTTGCAGCTCGTAATGTAGGCCCTCCCCAAGGAACCATATTCATAGTTCCAGCACCTAAAGCTGCGATTACCGCTAAAGTTAAACGGCTCATTTTTAACGCTTTGTAAATTGGTAACATGGCAGAAATCGTAATTAGAAAAGTACTAGAACCCGACCCATCTAAATGAGTTATCATTGTAATAATAGCTGTACCAACAGTAATCTTTACCGGATCACCTTTTGCAAACTTAATAATCCCTTTTATAATCGGGTCAAATAAACCGGCATCAAACATAATGCCAAAAAAGAGTGTTGCAAAGGTAAGCATAATTCCGGTTTGAGCGATACTACTTAATCCACTACCCATAAATTCTCCTAACTCTATAAAACTAAAACCAGCGATTAACGCCATAACGATAGGAATAACTACAAGTGTGAAATGTATGGATGCTCTCTTGGTTAAAACTAGAATCAATAAAATTACAATTATCAAGAAACCGTATAAAGCAAGCAACTACTTCCCCCCCTTTTTAACTACTTGTCTTAACGTTATGTTGTAATATTCTGAAAAATGACCGAATAATCATACAAACCTTATTAGGATTGTTACTATAATATAAGAATTTAGTAGAACGACTTATTTCAAATACCAAATTGGGAGTATTAATAATTTTTCTGCTATTCTTATAATTTTTGTTTATATTTTTTAGATTTCTAATGTTATCTATTTTTCACTTCCAAAACGTTTTTATAGTTTTATAAATAGAGTAGTTTTTTACTTAGTTTCATTGATATTCGTCTCTATGATAAAACCCTCAAATTCATAATCAACAACCAAATTATTTTTCCAATTTTTACTTTCTATAGATTCCATTATCACCAATCAATCATAGGTCTCATATTATGCTTTATAACTATAAGGAGGAAATTGTTACCTATGTCGTCGAACATTGATTACACCTCTCCGGCAGCGCAATTTTTTTTCGATGTAAATAAAAGTCCCTTGTTTAAAAAAGATAACCAAAATCTGATTAATGTATTGGGTAAAAACCAGCTAAATACACTTAAAAATACTTCATTACTTGATATTTTTCTTAGTGTAAATAATGTTGTAGAACCGCATTACCATCAAAATGCTGCAGAATTAGTTTATTGTATTTCAGGAGCTGCAACGGTTTCAATTCTTAATCCATTCACTAAACATTGGCTGCACATTCCAATCACCCCTGGTCAAGTAGCCAATGTTCCTCATGGTTGGTGGCATTACGAAATTGCTACAGTTGATAATACGCATCTTTTAGCCATTTTTGATGCACCTAACCCCGAAGTGATTTTAGGATCGGATATTTTAAAATTCACTCCAACAAACATCATGGCACATACTTATTGTCTAGACGAAAATCTATGGAAAGAAGTAACTCAACCAATAAAACCGAGCACATATATAGGTCCCTATAAAGACTGTAAAAATGATAAAAATATGACTCAGCATCAACAACAGTACTTCAACCATCCACACTTTAATTCAAACTTCCAGCCACAATATCATCCTTATCAACAACTTCCTTACTACCCTCAAACTCGATATTGATTTCATCGACAGATGGGACAAAATAAATAAACATCATTTTCCTTTCTAGGGAAAATGATGTTTATTTTATACTAAGAATATTGTTTTAACTTTTAGGAAGGTAATCTTAAAGAATATCTAGAATAATTAAACTTAATTTGGATAAAATGACATCATTAGTAAAAATTAAAACTATTCAAAAGAGGGGATTTAATGATTTTAGGTGTACATGCATATTTAAGACTGAATGGAAATGGTAAAGAGGCTGTAAAGTTTTATGAAAATGCTTTAGGAGCAGAAAATCTGGGGGTTCAAACATACGGAGAATTACCTAAAAATGAAGAATATACGCTACCAGAAGAGGCAAAGGATTTAGTCGTACATGCCCAGTTGAAAATTAATAATACTTATTTAATGCTATCAGATAATTTCCCAGGTGAACCATATGAAACTGGATCACTGGTTGATGTGGCAGTTCTATTAAATGATGTAGAAAAATCCAAAGAAGTATTTAATAATTTGCAAAATGGTGGAACAGTTCTAATGCCTCTACAAGAAACTCCTTGTAGTCCATCTTATGGACAAGTAAAGGATAAATTTGGTGTTCATTGGCAAATTGAATATTGCATCCTAAATAAGCCACTTGTGCGGAACTTTGAGCCA
>NZ_JPVQ01000093.1 GCF_000772965.1 Ureibacillus massiliensis 4400831 = CIP 108448 = CCUG 49529
CCACAGTGGACTTTCACCACCTAGATAGTTGCCATGCCTGGCACACAATGAAAAAGAGTAAAACAGACTACCTGTTTACTCTTTTTCACGCAGAATTATTTTATGTTATTCTATAAATTTACTTTAGAATAAGTTAGATATTCTTTATCGAGCTTTTCAACCCGAAAGTTTAAATCAGAACTATGAAATCTCTTCAAATTCGCTAAGTTCTGCACTAGCAATGAAACCAAATACCGTAACGTTTTTTGGAATTAGTGGATGTTGTTTAATCAAGGATATATTTTCCTTTATTATCGTTTTCATATCTTGTCTGCCAACTAACCAGCTCATTAAATCTTCCCCTACTACGCCAATGTACTCAATTGCTTTCATTTCTTTAGTTGAAATATTAGCTTTTTGAATTTTGGAAAAGAACTCATCCTTATTAATCGAACATTCTGTACTTTCTTTATCTCCAATAATAAATATTTCTTCAACCTCTTCTTGGTAAACAGCAATAATGATACTTCTCATAATGGAGTCATAAGGTTGAGAGATGATATTCCCAATCGTTTTTATAATGATTAAATCCTCACCATTTTTATTCGTAATAATCGGAAAATGCTGATTTAGTTTTTCATTTAAACCCGTTATAATTAATGCCTTTTTACTAGTTGAATTTCCCATGAGAAACCTCCTATTGAATCCAGTTTGCTATTGCAAAATAGATAGGTATTCCAAGAATAAGGTTAAAGGGGAAGGTAACCCCTAATGATAATCCTAAATAGATAGATGGATTTGCTTCAGGTACAGATGATTTTAGAGCAGCTGGAGCAGCAATATAAGATGCGCTTCCTGCTAGTACGCCCATTAATGTAACTCCACCCAAAGACAGACCAACAAAATGTCCTACAAAAACACCCAAACTACCAAATAAAACAGGTGCTAACATCCCAAAAAGGAGTAATTTAAGCCCGTATTTTTTTACTTCCGGTAAGCGTTGACCTGCAACCAATCCCATGTTCAATAAAAACAGAATTAATATACTACTATATAAATCTATAAATAAAGGTTTAACCGTTGCTAAGGCATTTTCCCCTAATATCAATCCTATTATTAAACTACCTAGCAGCAACAATACACTTTTTCCTAATATACTTTCTTTTAGTACTTCTTTATTTATAAGTCTTGCTGATGCGGGAACTATTCCAAAATTCTGAGAGGATATTATCGGTTCGGCATTTCTATTCTCTAGAATTTTAAGTAAAATCAATGAGACTAAAATAGCAGGGCTTTCTAATAACACAACTAATGCATTCATAAATCCTTCATAACTGATACTATTTTTCTCTAAAAATGAGATTGTAGCTCCATAGGTTACCACACTAATTGACCCATATGTAGCAGCAACGCCAATTGAATTTTTTAAGTCCATTTTCATGAAGCGCATAATTAATAGGGTAAGAATTGGGATTGCAATTCCTAAAAATAATGTACCCATAATTGGATTGATTACCGTTTCAAATGAATAATGGGAAAGCTCTATTCCCCCTTTTATTCCAATAGCAATTAAAAGATAAATACTTAACGCTTCACTTAAAGCATTAGGAAATTTTAAATCTGACTTAAATAAAGCAGCAACAATTCCCAATACAAAAAACAATACAACTGGTGAAAATAAATTTTGATAAATAATTTCTGACATTACGTTTAACTCCTCTATCTTATTTTCTAATAAAAAAACCGACAATCTAAGGGAGAAATGGTGTTTTGACCCATTTCTCCTTTAAGACTGCCGGTTTATCTTCAACTAACGTACTAGTTTTTTGAAGATCTCCCTTTTTCTTTAGTTCATATTTTGTAACTCTTTCTCTAAATCATCAAATAATTTAAAGACCATTATCCGTTCTCCAGTATGAGTGCTTATATCACTGTAAAAGCTTTTCACTTTTACTCCAGTTAAATTTAATATTATTTCTTTTAAATCTTCTACACCAGATTCAATTAATGCTGTTCGATTTCTTTTTACTGATAGTAAGCCCTCTTTGGTTTTACACAGTGTATATTCAGCAGGTGATAGAATGCCACGTAAAGTGACAATAATCATGTCTCTTAAAATATCCGTTTTAACTGAAACAGAACCACGTCCAAGGAAATCTTTTTCCCATTGAGTTAATGATTTACTTATTTCTGATTCGATAGTTCCTTTTGATTTGTTCATCTCAAATTCCCCTTTACACAAAAAACGGTATATTCCCACCTAGGTCACCTAGTTAAGAATATACCGATTTATCTTATTCTTCACCACTAATTGTGTTAGGTTACTTTTTCATAAAGTCAATTAAATGATTAACAGTATGCTAAAGCCCTAACAAAACTAAAGGTTTAAATAAGTATCTCTCGATTTTTAATTTAAATAAAATTTACCTTAAAATAGGATTTATGTCAATACGTAAACTAAGAAGTTCAACTTTTTAGTAAAGGATACTCTTTTATGAACGTAGATGCAAGTTGCATGCATCCCATTGACTCGCTCCTAATTGAAAAAAGGTATTGTACATTTTGGTTATACAAAGAATTTAGATCAGTCAGTTTACCGTTTCCTATTTTTAATGGTAATGTAAAAATATACATATTTCAATCGGGGAGGTCTACAATGTTTCATATCGAATTACATAACGCCCTATGGCTTTTTATTGTTGTTTTTATGCTTCATGATTTTGAGGAAATAATCACTAACGTCGCATAAATATTGACTGAATTTTCTGTTTTATTATTTTTC
>NZ_JPVQ01000094.1 GCF_000772965.1 Ureibacillus massiliensis 4400831 = CIP 108448 = CCUG 49529
GCTGCGGATTTCGGTGAACGTGACCGAGCGTTTCGCTAATACGTGACCGGTGCTTCCACCCCGGTTGCGCGGGTTCTGGATTGTAATCGCATCGGTCACGATGCGGCTTGTTCCTCGGCTTTTTTTCGGCGCAGCGACTCGCCTTTCATCGTCAGTCGGTAGGCGTTGTGCACCAGGCGGTCGAGGATGGCATCGGCCAGGGTCGGGTCGTTGATCCAGCCGTGCCAGTGCTCGATGGGCAGTTGGCTCGTCAGGATGGTGGAGCGGCTGCCAGCGCGGTCGTCGATCACCTCCAGCAGGTCATGCCGGGCTCCTTCCTCCAGCGGGGCTAGCGCCCAGTCGTCCAGCACCAGGACGTCGACCTTTGCCAGCTGTTGCAGGGTACGGCCGAAGCTGCCGTCGCCATGAGCGATGCGCAGTTGTTCCAGCAGGCGCGGGGTGCGCAGGTACAGGGTGCTATAGCCCTGGCGGCAGGCCTGGTTGCCCAGGGCGCAGGCCAGCCAGGTTTTGCCGGCACCGGTCGGGCCGGTCAGCAGCAGGTTGTGCTGCTGGCGGATCCAGTCGCCACTGGCCAGGGTGGCGATCAGACGCTCGTCCAGGGCGCGTCCGGAGCGGCGGTCGAGATCTTCCAGGCAGGCGTTGGCGTACTTGAGCTTGGCCTTCTTGCGCAGCCGTACCAGGCGCTGGTTGTCACGCCAGGCCAGTTCGCGGTCGAGCAGTAGGCCGAGGCGTTCATCGAAGCTCAGGCTGTGGCTGGCCGGCAGCGTCCATTGCTCTTCCAGGGCGCGGGCCATGCCGTCCAGGCGTAGCTGGTGCAGTTGATTCAGGGTGTGTTGCGGCATCATCGAACAGCTCCTGTTGCGGGGGTTGGTAGTAGTCGGCGCCACGGACGTTCTCGTGGTCGCCGGGTAAGGTCGTTTCGGCGGCACGCTGGGGCAGCGGCTGTTGATCCAGGCCTTGCTGGAGCAGGTTGCGCACGCTGCGCCCGGTGAAGGCGCGCAGGTGTACGGCACGTTCGGCAGCGGCTTCCAGGCGTGCATTGCCATAGCGCCGGGCCAGCGAGAGCAGGCCGAGGCAGGCGCGGTAGCCCATCTCCGGGTGCGGCTTGTGGGTCAGTTGGTGATCGATCAGTTGGCGCGTGTAGGGGCCGATCCGCTCGCCCCAGTCGAGCAGGCGTTGCGGCGTCCACTCACGATGCGCCTGGTGCGCTGCGGGCATGTGTTCGCGCTGGGTACTGTAAGCGCCGCGTCGCCCCAGCAGCAGGTGGCTGGCCACCCGCCGGTTGCCATGCAGCACTTCCAGGGTGTGTGCCGTCAGTCGCACGTCCACGTTCTGCCGGGCCAGGGCGGAGGGCACGCTGTAGAAGCTGCCATTGACCTCGATGTGGTAGTCGATGCTGACCTTGCAGCGCTTGAAGGTGGCGACCTCGTAGGGATGCACCGGCAGCGCTCGCAAGGCCGGGCGATCCAGACGCTCGAACCAGTCGCGCCGGCAGCCATCGAGCCGCTTGAACGGGCGCCGATTCAGATCCTCCAGCAGCTCGGCGATGGCCTGGTTAAGCGCATGCAGGCTGAAGAACTGCCGATGGCGCAGCCGCGCCATGATCCAGCGCTCGACCACCTGCACCGCCACCTCGGCCTTGGCCTTGTCCTGAGGCTTGCGTGGCCGTGCCGGCAGGATCACCGTCTGGTAATGACGCGCGCACTCCAGCGTGGCCCGGTTCAGGCCCGGCTCGTAGCGATCCGGCTGGGCGACCAGGGCGCGCGGATTGTCCGGCACAACCATTTCCGGCACGCCGCCAAAGTAGGTCAGAGCCTGGCCCAGCGAGGTCAGCCAGTCCACCTGGGTTTCGCCTGGCGTCGCGCAGGCATAGGTGTAATTCGAGGCGCCCAGGGCGGCGACGAAGATGTGCGCCCGGCGCACTTCGCCGGTGGCCGGGTCGACCACCGGCAGCGTCGGCCCGGCATAGTCGATGAATAGCTTCTCGCCCGCACGGTGCAGCTGACGCATCGAACGTTTGAGCGTCTGGGCGTAGCGCCGGTAGTGCTCGACGAACTGGGTGTAGCGGTAGGTCGGCTGGCCCGCATGCGCGGCGAGATATTCCTCCCACAGCAGCTGCAAGGTCACGCCCTTGCGTCGCAACTCGCGGTGGATGCTCAGCACATCGGGCAGCACTCGCTCACCGCGCGGCTTGTTCGTCGACGTCGGTGCAAACAAGGCGGCCGCCAGCGCGGCCTCGTCCATGGCCACCAGCGCCGGCCAGTCCAGCCCGGCCACCCGCGCCGCCGCGATGTACTTGCTAACCACGCCCTTGGACAGCTGCAAGGCACGGGCAATCTTCTCGTGGGACAAGCCGGCCTCAAACTTGAGGCGCAGACATTCTTTGATGTTTCGCATGGCTACTCGCGGCGCCGCCATCTTCCTCTCCCGAAATCGGTCGAGGATGGCGGCGCATCAGGTCATGCGCAACGAAGGGGAAGGCTTTCGCTAAGTCGTGACCGGCGATTTCGGTAAGCCGTGACCACCTGTTTCGGAACAGGCGGAGAATCGGTCACGTTGCTACCGAAATGAGCGGTCACGCGTTAGCGAAATGAGCGGTCACGATCAACCGAAACGGCCGGTCACGGTGCTCCGAAATCCGCAGC
>NZ_JPVQ01000096.1 GCF_000772965.1 Ureibacillus massiliensis 4400831 = CIP 108448 = CCUG 49529
AAATCAACATTTATTAGCGATTTATATAAATTATTTTTGACAATACGTGTCATTCAAGGGGAAGTGATTCATGAAAACGGTACATTTTATATAGTAAAGACATCAGGTGAAAAAATTGAGTTTCCGGTAGAAGCTGAGGGACTTAGAAAGTTTGGCTTGTTATGGAAACTTATAAAAAATGGTTTGCTTGAAAAAGGGACAGTACTATTTTGGGATGAACCTGAAGCGAATATTAACCCTGAATTAATGCCAATTTTGGTTGAGTTAATGTTAGAACTTCAGCGAAAAGGTGTCCAATTATTTATTGCAACGCATAGTTATAATCTAGCAAAGTATTTTGAAGTAAAGCGGAAAGAGTCAGATCAAGTACTGTACCATCATTTGTATAAAGCAGAAAGTGGTGTACAAGTTGATAGTAATATTTACTTTGGTCAGCTAAGAGATAATCCAATCATCGAAGCAGATGCTAAGTTATTAGATGAGGTGATTGAGGGGAATTTTGATGACTAATTTAAGTGATAAAATCTTGATTGAAGAAAACGGAAAGTACCAATTTGACTTTTCTGCCCTAGATTATGTATGGGAAATACATGATATTGTTTCTCATACTACTCTTAATGATGTCGATTTTATTACGGAAACCGAAAAAGAAGTGTTATTTATTGAATACAAGAATGCTAACATTGAAGATGCAGTAAATCCTGGTGCGATGTTAAAGAAAATAAAGCATGAAAGTTTTTATTATAAAATAGCACGTAAGTTTTATGATAGTTTGTTACTATTTTGGGCATGTAAGGGAAATGAAAAGGAATTACCTATCGTCTATGTATTAATTATCGAGCATCCACTTCTAGATAAAAAGCTTAGAAGGCAATTAAAATTAAAGATCGAAAAACAACTTCCATTCGAACTTAACAGTGAACTTATAGCGAGAGAAATTATTTCCCAATTTGAGGTAGTCGATTTAACGGAGTGGAAAAATCATTTTCCGCAAATTGAAATAAGAGCCATTTAGTTCGTATTAATATAGATATTTAAAATTCCTAGTCTTATATGAGGTCGTTTGATGGAAAATAAATTTTCTATCATCTAAAAAAATGAAAGTAGTATATCCAGCTACTAACTAGATATTAAAAAGACAAGTTTAATGAATAATAATTTGTGACGCTTGTCTTTTTATAATAGTCTTTTTAAATGAATAATTCTGGTTCAACAATGGTGAGTTCTGTTATTATTTATAAATAATGGGAAAAATTACGAAATGTATAAAAAATTAAATCACGGGTTTAATTATGTGTATATTAACGAAAGTTTAGTTATTCTCGATCCGCTATCAAAAGAGATGTAAGAGACAAAGTTAATTATTAAAGCTAAAGTGTTATAGTGAGTACGTGTTATATTTCCGCATTGATGTTTTTTGCAGAGTCACTAATTGGAGCATAAATTTTTAACTGCATTTCGAATAGAAAAACAAAGGCACTTAAAAAATCAAGGTAGTGAACGTCCCTTTTTCACCATAATATTTGGCGCGAGCCAGTGATACATCAATAATAGAAGGAGGATTTTATAATGCGAGATAAAATTAATGCTTTACTGTTTGATTTTACCAAAGATAATTTGCATGCGCATGAAGCAGATAATATACTTATGACTTCTGGAAAAAATATTTTAAATGAAATCATTCAATTTGAAAACGGTGAATTTAGTGATTCTCCCTTTGCTCAGTTAATTGAAATAGAATGCGAATCAGATAACTATAACCATATTAAAAATGAAACAATGAGTAATATTCTTGGAATAGATAAAAATAGTCTTTTTTTGTATGAGATTTATACTCATCATTTTTTCAAAAAAAGATGTTTTACGAGAGGAAACTTGCCTTCTACGTTACAAGCTAAATTTTTTATTCTGGCAAATAAAGGAATGCTTGAAGAATCTGTTCCTATCTTTGAAATACGTTTTAAAAAATACATTAATGAAGAAGAGAAATGGTCATCTTGGCAGGCAATATCAGGGAAATTTATTGTGACTCAAGAATATAGATTCGGTCCTGGAGGAGTATTGGGGGTTTATAGTTCAATGACCGAAAGGGAAATAGAAAGTTTTAAACAAAATTTTCAGATTAGATATAGTGGCTCTATAATAACAGAATTAGGAATGCCAAATACACTACATAGAATAGAAGATCCTTTTAATAGTGATATTAGAAAAATTATTGATCCAAACACCTTTCAGATATTATTTGATTCACAAATAATTAATGAAGTTTCAAGTGAAAAGAGTTGTGAAGTTTGGCAAAAATTTTCGGATCGTTATAGTTAATTTGATAAAAATCAACACTAACGTCGCATAAATATTGACTGAATTTTCTGTTTTATTATTTTTC
>NZ_JPVQ01000097.1 GCF_000772965.1 Ureibacillus massiliensis 4400831 = CIP 108448 = CCUG 49529
GGTGTGTATTGCATAATAAAAGTGCAGACTAGTGCAACGAATTTGTACAGAGTCTAGCACTTTTTTAGTGCAAAAAAATAGACTTGCAAGCCACCCCAAGTCACTCTACTGTTAAAGTGTCGAATTTTACCAGTGGAGGTTTGAAAGGATGCTAGCAATGTCTGAAATTAATTGTATCAAAACTTTAAGAAATGAAAAAGGATTGTCTATTTCTAAAATTGCAGAAACTATGAATGTGAATTGGCGTACCGCCAAAAAGTATGGTGATGGCGATCAGTTACCTCAAGAAAAAAAGCATATTAAAAAAGGGATGATGTACGAAGAAAAATGGGGAGAAATCGTTATAGACTGGCTTGAAGAAGATCTCAAACTAAAGAAAAAACTACGTCGAACAAATAAAAAAATAGTTGCGGATTTAAAAAGGATGGGGTTTAAAGGATCGTATCGAACGGTCTGTAACTTTATTCAAGAATGGCGTGCGACAGAAGATGATGAAGTAAGTAAAGGGCATGAGCGATTACAACATCCAGAAGGTGAAGCGCAACTAGATTTTGGCGTAATGGAGGCTGTTCAAGACGGAGAGATTGTCGATGTTCATGTTTTAGTTATGACGTTCCCAGCTAGTAATACTGGTTTTGCGATACCGATGCCTGGAGAAAATTTGGAGTGTTTCCTAGGTGGGTTACAAGAGCTGTTTAAGCAAGCTGGTGGAGTGCCAATTAGTATTCGAATTGACAATTTAACACCTGCGGTCAAAAAAGTACGCAAAGGTGATACAGAAGCTGAATTAACAGAAGCATTTCGCCATTTCCAAAACTATTATGGCTTTAAAGTGCAAGTGTGCAATCCATCCAGAGGTAATGAAAAAGGAAATGTGGAAAATAAAGTAGGCTATGTACGATATAACTTCTTTAGCTTACCACCAGTCATAAAAGACTTTGAAGATTTAACGGAACAATTAAAGCAACAACTGAAGGAAGATCGTGACCGACCACATTATGAAAAAGAAGAACTCATTGAGGATTTATGGCAGCAAGAGCAAAAGCAATTAATAAAATTACCAGAAGATCCGTATCCAGTATTTAAGCAGTTTCCGATTAAGTTTAATAAGTATAATGAGTTTAAGTTAGACAAGCATTTTATTCATGTGCCTAGAGCGCGTAACTATGTGCAGTTATATTGCATTACGTATTGGGATTCATTCAAAGTGATTACAAATGAGGGAGAAATTTTATTATCAGATGCAAGACCTTATATGAAGAAACGACGTTTCATTCCATGGAAAGATATTTTAAAAGATTGGTTAAAAAAGCCTCGTGTTATTGGGCATTCACGTTATACCCCTTATTTACCGACTCGTATAAAGGAGTATTTAACAGTTCCATCCTTGGCATTAAGGAAACAGCGTCTAAATGAATTACTCACTCTTTTAGTGACTCATGATATGAAAGAAATTGACCAGAATTTTTATGAACTTATTGGAAAAAATAGCGATGATCAAGAACATCCTTACGGTGTAAAATGGACTGATTATGATGCGCTATCTCCTAAAGGAATGGAGGCTTCAAGTCATGAATAATGCCATTTTACAATTGTGTAAGCAATTGCGGTTAGCTCATATCGCTGAAGCAATACATGATGTTCCATTTACAACACCTGAAGAATATATTTACCAACTTTTATTAAAAGAACAAGATGGTCGGGAACAAGCAAGGATCGCAAGAAACTTAAAGAATGCCCGATTTATCGATACGAAAACATTAGAGGGCTACGAATGGCACAAAGATATTTGTTTACCTAGTCATCTATCGAAAGAAGAACTAGTGCAGCTCGATTTTATTCGAAGAAAAGAGAATGTAATTCTAGTAGGGGCGCCTGGAACTGGTAAAACACATTTAGCTTCAGCACTGGGTAGAAAAGCTTGTGAGCAAGGTTTTGAAGTACGTTTTTATCGAGTTTCGCATTTAGTAGAAGAATTGGAACAGGCTTTACATGTGGGGAAATTAAAGCAATTTCGAAATAAATTAGAGAAAATTGATTTAATGATATTGGATGAAATGGGTTATCTTCCATTTGGTAAAGAAGGAGCGGAGTTACTTTTTCAAATCATTTCTGAATTTTACGAACAGAAGAGTTTGATTATCACGTCAAATTTAGAATTTAGTCAGTGGAATCGTATTTTTTCAGATTCACGTTTAACGGCAGCTCTGGTGGATCGTTTGATTCACCATGCCCATATTATTTCTTATACGGGACAGAGCTTCCGTTTAGCCAATGCGTTGTCGAGAAAACAGTAAAAATATTGGGTGGCAACACTCTGTATTTTTCATTGCAATTCTCTGCATTTTTATCTTGCAAAATACA
>NZ_JPVQ01000098.1 GCF_000772965.1 Ureibacillus massiliensis 4400831 = CIP 108448 = CCUG 49529
GTAAGCCCGTAATCAAATAACGCATATAAAACACCTGGCACCTCCGGTACGATAGACGTATCAAATAAAGGAGGTGCCAGTCTTATGCCAACAAATAAATTAATGATTGTTCCTGTCAAACTAGATCCTCTTCCGAATGAAACGTCATCTAATGACTCCCCAAAGTTTCTCGATAGCCCAAGTTGTGTGATTAAAACAGCTACAACTGAAATTACCTTCTTCAATGGCGTAGATGAGCGCATCATTCAAACGATTATGAAGGAGCTGAACAATCGATGAAACATGATTATACTAGCGTGCAAAACATCTACATCATTTGCGGCAAAACAGATATGCGTAAAGGCATTGATGGTCTCGCAACACTCATTCAAGATACTTTCGAACTAGATCCATATGGTGATTCCATCTTTCTTTTTTCCGGTTGGAGTAAAGACCGCTATAAATGTTTATATTTCGATGGAGATGGCTTCGCCATGCTTTATAAACGATTAGATAACGGTAAATTACAATGGCCGAAAGACGAAAATGAAGTACGAAATCTTTCGCAGCAGGAGCTTCGCTGGTTATTAGAAGGGTTATCTCTGCAACAGCCAAAGGCGATTTCAAAATCTGTAAAAGGTGTCTTTTAAAAGACTTATTCCGAATGGTATAATCATCCATAGATGAAACTGAACGGAAATGTGGTGAACGATTTGACGAATGTTAATCAGAAGCAAGAAGAACAAAATGAACGTATTATTAGATTACTTGAGCAACAACTGGCTCAGTCAAATCGACAAATAGAAGCATTAACTGAACAAGTACGCCAACTAACGAAAGCTTTATACGGCTCTAAATCAGAGAAGTCAAAGTATCAAGCACCAGACGGTCAAGTTTCTTTATTTGAAGACGATCCGTCTTTTAGCGATTCTGAGCAGACAGAAAAACAAAGCACGGGGACCGTTAGCTATACCGTTATCCGTAAAAAAACAAATAAAAAGCGAAATGATTCGTTTCGTGATGGGATTGAAGTAGAAGAAATTCATCATTATCCTTCTAATACACAATGTGACTGTTGCAGTGGTGAAATGGCAGAGGTCGGTTCAACCGTCGTACGTGAAGAAGCTAAATTCATTCCAGCTACAATGAAGCGTGTACAACATATTGAGCATGCGTATGAGTGCAAGGTGTGCAAAAAAGATGTCACTCAAAAAGCTCAAATTAAGCGTGGCAAGGCACCTCAAGCTACCATTCAGCGAAGCATTGCCGGACCCACTATTTTAGCAAAGCTCATCTACGATAAGTTTATCCAGTACTTGCCTCTTTACCGTCAGGTAAAGGAGTGGGAACGATATGGCCTGCTTACAAATGATAAGAACTTATCGAACTGGGTAATTCGTGCTGCAGAGGACTGGCTTTTACCAGTATATAAGCAGATGAAAAATGTATTAATGGAGAAATCTGTTCTACACGTAGATGAAACCTATGCACAAATCATCAAACGTTCTGATGGGAAATCCGGTCAATCGAACGCATATAACTGGGTCTGTCGTAGCGTGCCAAGCCAAGGACCTATCATTGTACTTTTCAAAAGCGCCCTATCAAGAAGCCGAGCTGTATTGGAAGATTTGATATCTGGCTTTAAAGGAACTGTGATTTGTGATGGTTACTCTGCTTATGGTCATTTACCTAATATTGAGTTCGCTAACTGCTGGGCTCACGTTCGACGTTATTGGCTGAAAGCCGATAGCAAAAATGGCCAAATTGGCGTCGATTACTGTGATCAACTGTTTCATATCGAGCGGAAAATTAAACCCCTTTCACCTGAAGAACGCTTAGAAGTGAGACAACAAGAATCTAAACCAATCGTAGATGAATTTTTCGCTTGGATTGATAGCTCACCTTTCTTCGGTAAAAATGCCCTAGCAAAAGCAGCTGAATATACGTTGAGTCGAGCAACGGGGCTAAAAGCATTTCTTGATAATGGTCATTTAGAAATCGATAATAATCCGGCTGAAAATGCAATTCGTCCTAATGTGATTGGTCGCAAGAATTGGCTTTTCTCTGTGAGTGAAGCGGGTGCAAATGCGAATGCAATTTGTTTAAGTTTGGCAGAAACAGCAAAAGCAAACGGCATCGACTTTTATCAATATTTAGTGAAGCTGATGACAGAGCTGCCAACTTTACCGATTCACCAGCAGCCAGAGCTTTTACATAACTACATGCCTTGGTCAAAAAATATCCAGGGTACATGTGCAAAATAGCTAACCATCCGAAAAAATTAAAGGATAGTTGGCTATTCGTCGTGCGTACCGAAAGGTGCGCTGTTTTTTATATTTCGGGCTTACA
>NZ_JPVQ01000100.1 GCF_000772965.1 Ureibacillus massiliensis 4400831 = CIP 108448 = CCUG 49529
GTGTGAGAGGTCGGCTAGCCAATTAATGGCTAGCCTCCTACTCGATTTAATAAAGGAGATATCAAAATGAATAACAAAACGTTAGAGTACTATAAACTTATTAGAAATTCAGTACAATTTATAGATGTAGAACTGCTAAAACTAGATTGTGAAAAAAGAACTGAGGAGTTAGGAGATGGTAGAGGAGTATCACTCTCTTTAGGTCGAGATGTTTTAAATGTTAAAGATAATGAAGCAGAATTAATATTAAATGTAGAGCTAATTGGTCCAAATGATATTTTTAAGATAGATCTTACATATAAAGGTTTATGTAGAAATATGAATTCGGATATTAGTAAAGCACAGTTTGAACAGTATGCATATGATCAAATAGTCCCTCTCCTATTACCATATGCGAGGGAATGTATTAGTAATACATTAATGAGAATGAAGCTTCCTATTTTTTTACTACCTACTATTGATGTGTTAGATACTTTGGAAGTGAACGCAACAAATGAATAATCAAACAGCTATTAGCTCAGTATATTTTAATAGAAAAGATAGACCAAAAGAGTTCATCGAGGAAGCAGTAAAAAAAGTTGCAGATTTTTTCAAAGATAGAGAGGACTATTTAGACAATTTTTGCTTAATGATATCAAGTTCTAAAAACTGGTATATTGAAGAAAAAGAATTAGATAAAGAATTGTTATCTAAATGGAAGGAAAAATTTATTGGGGACCATACATACAGTAAGAGTAAAAGTGATTTAGCTGATGTAGTTGAGGAAGCATTCTTAAAATGTGAGACATTTGATGACTTTTGTTCACTTAGAGGGTTACTATTTGAAGGTGTTTTAATAGGTGTCTTTGGTGGAAGTCAGATAATAAACAATAATGATCCTTCTTTTGGTTGGGGGGCAGAAGTGAAAGTAATCATGAAAGGACACATAGAAACAGTAGATTATCAATGTCAACTTAAGAGAAATTCAGATTGTAATAGTAGATTGACAATAGACTTTGCCTACTGGAATCCTCAAAATAAACATGGAGAATTTTTTGAATGCAAAGTTACTCCTAAAAATTTTTCGTGTAAAGAAGATAACTATATTAAAGTTTTACAGGATACAATAACTGCTATCGAAGGTTCTGGAAATTACTATGTAGCTTCGCCGCATAAAGAACGAGCTTTTAAGTTTTCTACTATGTTCAGTAATAGTGTAAAGCCGTTTGGTATTGAATCTATCAAAGGAATGTACGCATAATTTTAAATAATTAACCTTTTAAATGAACAAATTTGAAATAAAAACTAATAAAGGCTAGGTAAAAATTTACCTAGCCTATTAATAACCCATCAGTATTCTTGTGTTGCCACATTTACTCCGCACATATGGATGTGAGGATTGGTTAATGAGTAAATTTATAATAACGTCTTTTGAATAATTTGAGATGCTCAAACTCCATTTTTAATTAAGAAAACACTTTGCCTACACAACGTAATTTATTTAAAACGTAGTCAAAAGCGTAGTCAAACATTTTTAATACTAGCTAAAACCCTTATAAACACTGCAATTACAGCACTTTATAGAGATTGGGGTTCGACTCCCGCCGTCTCCATACATACCATTTCACAGGAGATAATCTAAGGTCAAAAAACTTGATATATAAGGGTTTTGGCCTTTTTCTTCCGTCATTGGATTTCATTTGATGGCATTTAGTTGTAATTAAAAAAGTAAAAATATTTTTGAGTTGTTATAATTAAAATAGATACTTATAAAGAAAATGATATTGGAGAAATCTGGATGGATGGGAATAAACTTTAAAAAAACTAACCTATATTTGACGACAAACCCTATGAGCTCTGATAATCAAAAACAAAGTTGGGGCCTGTTAAAGTCTAAAAAAAGATTGCTGAATCTGAAATGAACAAAGGCAATAAATTTGGGACGTTTAAAGAAGTGAATGTTAAAACAAAACAATGAAATAAATGAATACGGCATTTATTAGTAGGCTTTCTGAAGTTAATTGCAAAAATGACATACGAATAATTTTGCTGTACTTATAATATGAGAACGCCTAGAAGACTTCACTGTTATCATAGACTATATATGTGAAGATGATTAGATACGAAAAATTAGCCTTAACTTTCTTTTATAATAGCAGTGAATCTATTAAATAGAAGGGGTGTGTATTGCATAATAAAAGTGCAGACTAGTGCAACGAATTTGTACA
>NZ_JPVQ01000101.1 GCF_000772965.1 Ureibacillus massiliensis 4400831 = CIP 108448 = CCUG 49529
TGGTGTGAGAGGTCGGCTAGCCAATTAATGGCTAGCCTCCTACTCGATTGAAAAATTAGTGAATTAATTTACGAACTTTTAACTAATTATTTATAAAAACGTTCGTAAATAGCATTGAAATCTATTGGAGTAGGTGATATATTACATAGGTAAATTAAATAATTCGTCGTATAATGTCGAGAATATGGCTCGAAAGTTTCTACCAAACTACCTTAAATAGTTTGACTACGATTAACCCACTATAGATAGTGCATTTATATTTTTATTTAAATGGGGAATCGTAGACATACAACAATAAAAGGTGTATGTCTATTATTTTTGGCATCGTGACGATAATTACGGAGGATCATCATGAAAAAGTATTTCCAATTTGAAGAACTTGGAACAAATTATCGCCGTGAAATTTTAGGTGGATTAACAACTTTCCTATCTATGGCGTACATTCTAGCTGTAAACCCAACGATGTTATCGGAAGCTGGTATGGATTACAATGCAGTATTCGTAGCCACAGCATTAGCTGCTGCGGTTGGTAGTTTATTTATGGGTCTAATTGCAAAATACCCAATTGCTTTAGCTCCTGGTATGGGTCTTAATGCATTTTTCGCTTTCTCAGTAGTCCTTGGCATGGGGATGTCTTGGGAAACTGCGTTAACAGGGGTGCTATTTTCTGGATTAATTTTCATTGTATTATCACTATCAGGATTACGTGAAACGATTATTAATGCAATTCCGGCACAATTAAAATATGCGGTAGGTGCTGGTATCGGTTTATTCATTACGTATGTTGGTTTACAAGGTGCAGGAATTATAGCTAATGATAATTCAACATTAACTGTACTAGGTGATCTTACGCATGGACCAACGTTATTAGCGATTTTTGGAGTGTTGGTAACATCGATCTTTATGGCTAAGAAAATAAACGGTGGTATTTTCTATGGTATGGTTGTCACTGCGGTAGTCGGAATGATTTTTGGTTTGGTAGCATTACCGGAAAAGGTTATTTCGGGTATTCCGGATATTTCGCCTACATTCGGAGCTGCATTCCAAGCTTTTGGTGACTTTGGATCGATTTTAAATTTAGATTTCTTGATTGTTGTGCTAACATTCTTATTCGTAGATTTCTTTGATACTGCTGGTACGTTAATGGCTGTTGCTGGTCAAGCTGGCTTAGTTAAAGATAATAAACTACCTCGTGCAGGAAAAGCGTTGCTTGCTGATTCTTTAGCAACGGTGACTGGTGCGATATTCGGTACTTCAACAACAACTTCGTATGTTGAATCAACTTCTGGTGTAGCTGCAGGTGCACGCACTGGTTTTGCTTCAGTAGTAACAGGTGTATTATTCTTGTTGGCATTATTCATATCCCCGTTATTGGCGGTAGTAACAAGCGCTGTTACGGCTCCAGCTTTAATTATTGTTGGTGCATTAATGGTGTCATCATTAAGACTGATAGAATGGGATAAAATCGAAATTGCGATTCCGGCATTTCTAGTTTTAATCTTTATGCCACTTTCGTATTCGATTGCAACAGGTATTGCAGTAGGTTTCCTATTCTACCCAATTACAATGATCGTATCAGGACGCTCGAAAGAAGTTCATCCGATTATGTATGGTTTATTTGTAGTGTTCCTATGTTACTTTATTTTCCTATAATTAAATAGTTAACAAAAAAGCTGAATCGATTACTTCTATATATAATAGAAGTAAGGATTCAGCTTTTTGTGTTTAAATTCGGAGTGTTATGTAATGCCGTTTGTTAAAGATGTTTAAGTATCTTTTATTATAAAATGTACATATTAAATCAAAGTAAGTATTTTATTCAATTAAACTGAATCTTTTTACTTTGAGAAAACACTTGTAATGAATTAGATAGCGTAGTATATTAGATAACGTTGTCGAAAAGATAATGAGTTTTAACAAATATTAAAAACTATTGACGGCTTAGACGTATAGTGATATATTAATAAAGTTTTCGAAAAAAGCGGTTAAAAAGTTATTTATTTTTTATTGACATCCGCATTTAAGTTTGATATTATTTAAAAGTTGCTGTTACGAACGGCAACAAAATGAACCTTGAAAACTGAACAACAAAACGTTAATG
>NZ_JPVQ01000011.1 GCF_000772965.1 Ureibacillus massiliensis 4400831 = CIP 108448 = CCUG 49529
AACACCACTGATTTTTCAGTGGTTTTTTTATATCTAAAAAGGCCTCAACTCCAAGAACCGAAGGTTCGATCGGCGCGTTAGAGAAGCAGATTATTATAAAAAGCGAAAAGAAATATGAGTAAGGATTCGAGAAGTAAGAGGACCGAGGAGTTCAAGGAACCGAGGAGTGAGGAGCGGAATGTACTAGGTACATGAGCACCGGAAGGACGAAGGTGACGCAGAAATCCGAAAGTCATCGGACTTCGAGATAGTGTCGATGGTAGTTGGGGGATGCCCTGTGAGAGGTAGACGAGCGCTTCGCACAACACCACTGATTTTTCAGTGGTGTTTTTTTGTAATTAAAAAAGCCCCCAACTCTAAGAACAAGGTAATTCACCTAAGACAAACAAATGTCCACAAGAAAATATCTCAAAGACCAAACTCTGCCAAGGAATGACAAGAAAGCATCTTAAGTTTTTTATTAGTAATAATGTTAAAATAAAATAGGGAATTTTAAGTCGCCAAGTACTTTAAAGAGAGGGAATTTAATTGACATTACAACAATTAAAATATGTGATTGAAGTTGCAAGAAGTCGATCTATAAGTAAAGCTGCACAGAATCTATTTATTAGTCAACCAAGTCTTTCAAATGCATTAAAAGAATTGGAGAAGGAAATAGGAATTACGATTTTTTCAAGAACCAATAAAGGAATTATTATTACCCAAGAGGGGACAGAATTTCTAGGATATGCAAGGCAGGTTGTAGAGCAAGCTGAGCTTCTTGAGAATCGTTATTCAATTAAACAGTCCCAGCAGCAGCATTTCTCAGTATCGGCTCAACATTATGCATTTGCTGTGAGTGCATTTGTTCGATTGTTAAAAAATTATAACCGTGAAGAGTACGAATTTACGTTAAGAGAAACTAAGACATATGAAATAATTGAAGATGTTAAAAACTTGCGAAGTGAAATTGGTATCCTTTATATAAACGAATTTAACCAGAAGGTGATTTCTAAATTTCTTAGAGAGGGAAATTTAGAATTCCATGAGTTATTTGAAGCTAAACCACATGTTTTTATTAGTTCAAAAAATCCTCTTGTAGACCAAGATTATGTTACTTTATCTGATTTAATTCCGTATCCATATCTATCCTTTGAACAAGGGGATTATAATTCTTTTTATTTTTCAGAGGAAATATTAAGTACTCTTTCTAGACCGAAAAATATAAAAGTAAGTGACCGGGCAACCTTATTCAACCTATTAATTGGGTTAAATGGATATACCATATCTACAGGCGTTATAAGTAAAGAATTAAATAGCGACATAGTTTCTATTCCGTTGAAGGTGGATGAACGAATTGTCGTGGGCTATATTACACACAAAAATATTTCAAATAGTCGTTTAGCAGATATATATATTGACTATTTAAAGGAAACAATCAAGGAAGAACTGTCACAGCTATAGTTTATAACTATGACAAACAATAGATTTTAGGTGTTTCACTATATTGCTAATGGCATGCTACACTTACATTACTTAATAGAACGATATAGAAAGAAGGAGTGTAATCATGACAAAAACAATAGTAAAAGCACCATTTCGTGCAGATCAGGTAGGGAGCTTACTACGTTCAGAGACTATAAAAATAGCAAGAAATGAATTAAAAGAAGGGAAAATTTCACAAGAACAGTTCCGTGAAATTGAAGTTCAAGAAATCAAACGAATTGTTGATAAGCAAATCGAAGTGGGACTGCAAGCTGTAACTGAAGGAGAATTTGGTCGGGACTGGTGGCATTCGACTTTTATGGAACATCTATTAGGAGCTGAAGGATATATTCCGGAGCATGGATATGGTTTTAAAAATCAAGAAACAGATCCTTATGATGTTCGCCTTGTGGGAAAAGTTGCTTACAATCCGAGTCACCCATTTTTCCAACAGGCGAAAGATTTGTTGGAGATTGTTGAAGAAAGAGCTATGGTGAAATTTACTATTCCAAGCCCTAATCAATTCTTCCATCCTGCTATTATTAATGGACAATATGAAAGCTTTGATGACTTTGCACCAGACATTATTGAAGCATATAGAGAAACGATTAAAGAGTTCTATCGTATTGGTATCCGATATATTCAGCTAGATGATGTTTACTTAGCGGTTATTGCAACTTCTGATTTTACACCAGAGGAAAAGAAATATAGAGCGGAATTAGCGGTAAGCGTTGTGAATAGCATTCTGCAAGATAAACCTGAAGATCTAACAGTTACGACTCATGTATGTAGAGGTAACTACCGTTCAGATTATCATTTTGCAGGAGGGTATGATGATATTGCGCCGATTATCTTTGCTAATGAGAAAGTCGATGGATTCTTTTTAGAATATGATACGGAACGTGCAGGTAGCTTTGAGCCTCTTAAACATATTCCAAAAGGTGGTCCCAAAGTTGTTCTTGGACTAGTTACGTCAAAATTTGGCCAGTTAGAGGATAAAGAGACAATTAAAGCACGTATAAGAGAAGCTTCCCAATACGTACCGTTAGAACAACTTTGCATTAGTCCTCAATGCGGCTTTGCTTCAACCCATCACGGTAACAAACTAACAGAAGAAGAACAATGGCAAAAATTAAAATTTGTTGTGGATGTAGCAAAAGAAGTTTGGGATGACTTTAACTAATATTTTGGAGTAACCATAATAAAATTTGAATCACCTAGTATATGTGAATTTGTAGCAGGGGAAAGATTTAATTTCTTTTTTCTGCATTTTTTTACTAATGAAGGAAAGTTACTAAATTAAATGGGTATATAAATAAAAAACCAAATTCATACTAGTTTTGTTAAATAAGAATATGGAGGGCTAAAATATGGTGCGAGAACCTATTAAGGTCAGTTCAATTATAAATGGCAAAAAAATAGATACAGAACGAACATTACCGCGTGAAAATCCTACTCACCCTGATGAAGTTGTTGGATATGCGCCAATTAATACTAGGGAAGAGACAATACAAGCTATTGACGCTGCCTATAATGCATTTAAAGAGTGGGCTTGGAGCGATGTGGATGATCGTATTGCCAGAATGAAGCGAGCTATTGAAAAAATTAAAGACTCTACTGATGAAATCGCGGAGTTATTGTCACGTGAACACGGTAAAGCACTTTATGATTCAAAAGGAGAAATTGCCATCTCACTAATGTGGATGGAATTTGCATGTGACCATGTGAAAGAAGCTGTAACACCTGAAATTAAAGAACATGAAAATGGGCGAACAATAATAACTTTTGATCCTATAGGTGTTGTTTCAGCAATTACACCATGGAACTATCCGATTTCTTTATCAACAATTAAAATTGCTCCTGCGTTATTAACGGGAAATACGATGGTTTTAAAACCGAGTCCATTTGCTCCATTAGCAGTTAGTCGCGTATGTGAAATCATTGCAGACGAATTTCCTCCGGGTGTGTTGAATCTTGTACATGGTGAGGCGGAAGTTGGTGTTGAATTAACGTCGAACGAAAAGGTAGCGAAAATCGCATTCACAGGTGGAACGAGAACGGCAAAAAGTATTATGAAAGCTGCATCAGAAACGATAAAGAAAATGACACTTGAGCTTGGTGGTAATGATGCTGCCATTGTACTCGATAGTTTTGATGTAAATGATGAGCGAGCATTACGTCGAATGGTCATTTCCAACTTCTTAACTGCCGGTCAAATTTGTATGATTGCAAAACGTGTTTATGTACATCGTTCCATTTATGACAAATTCGTTGAAAAGTATATTGAAGCTGCAAATAAATGGATTCGTTTAGGAGATCCATTTAACCCTGATGTTACCGTAGGACCTGTTAATAATAAAAATCAAGTTCAATATGTTCGAAGTCTTGTTGAAAAGGCAGAGAAGGATGGCGCAAAAGTTATTCCACTAGGTCAGATTTTAAATCCAGAACTAATGGAAGAAGGATATTTCCTTCAGCCTACACTTGTATTAGAGGCAGACTTTCATGCGGATATTGTGGTAGAAGAACAATTTGGTCCAACTGTGCCAATCTTACCATTTGATGATGAAGAACAAGTGATTGAATTGCATAACGAAAGTATCTATGGTTTAACAAGCTCTGTTTGGGGAGAAGAAGAACATGCGATTAAAGTTGCCCGTCGTATTGAAGCGGGGACAACAATGATCAATACAGCAGCCGTACAAGGCTTAGATGTTCGTTTCCCATTCGGTGGTGTGAAACAGTCAGGTGTTGGACGAGAATACGGTGTTGAAGGAATAAAATCCTATACAGAGACTCACGTGATTAATATTCCTAAAAGCTTAGAATTACCTTATATTCCAGAATAAAGACTGAAGAAGACAAAAAGGTAAAGAAAGTAATTTCCTTTCTTCACCTTTTCCTTTTTACAAAGCTATTAAGAGACAATGCAGCTAAGTCAACATATGTGTCAGCGAACAATATATTCCGTTATAAACATAACAAATGCTTTAGCCATTCCATTAATGAAAGATACTTGGTCAATCGGAAGATCCTTATAATTAAAAGGTTACCAACCAAATGCTGAAACTAGTGTAATACCTAGGATGGCTCCTAGTGCAATTCCATAACCTAAGCCGCCACCACCGTAGCCAAAAGGTCCATATCCATACCCACCACCAAAGCCCCAGAAGCCTAGTCCATACCCACCACGTTCTTTCATCGGTAGAATCCACACCATATCACGATCTACTTTTGTAATTTTCCCAACATGTTTTCTTCCTTTTTTATCAGTAATACATACAATTTTGCCATGATATTTACAACAAAGTTCATATGCTTGACGTATATGCATATTCTTTCCTCCTTTCCTACTTAGACTTTTATTAATTTATGCCGTAGTAAGATGAACACACGAGTTAATAGTCTAAAACATAAAATAGAAAAAAAGGAGGAGTAGGGTTTGGCAGTTGAAAATACAAAGGTGATACTTGAGGAAATAGTTGAGATGTCACGATTATTAGTAGAATCATCGCCTAGATTTATTCAGCAAAAATTGTTCTATCATCACCTGAAAAGTTATTTTTCCGATGTTCCCCCAGAAGAATTGCTTTTTATTCTTATAAGAAACGGGTTATTTACACCAGAAGAGATAGTAGACATAGAGTTTACATTAAAACAATTAGAAGAAAAGAATACTTGGAGAATTGTTCAAAAGGAATATGAGAGACTTAAAAAATTATGGAATGGGAAAGAGACGCCAATCTTCATCTTTCCATTAACAAAACATCGTCCGAATATTGAAGGGATAATTGCAAATAAAAATGGATTATCTTTTAGGGAAAATATCTTCCTCTTCATATCCCTAGAATTGGAGGAGACAGAGTTAAAAGCAATGATTGCACACGAATATCATCACTGTTGTAGGCTTGATTATTTAAATAAAGCACCTGAAAATATACCATTGAAGGATTCTTTAATTATTGAAGGGATGGCTGAATGCGCAGTTGAGGAATTATATGGATCAAAGTGGTGTTCCCCTTGGATCAATCGATACTCATTGGAAGAAATGAAGGAAATTTGGTTCGATAGGTTTGTTCCATATCTAAATAGTAAGGGAGTTATAAAGCACCAACCTTTTTTATATGGAGATGGTACTTCTAATTTTCCTAGGTGGATTGGCTATTGTATAGGATATTCTATTGTAAAATCTTTTCTAAAAAAGAATGGACCAATTAATCAAGAAATCTTTATTCAAACTCCTGCTGATGAATTAATTTCAAGGTCCGATTTTTTTAAACTTTCAAATTAACGCCGATGGTAATGGGGGCATATCTGCCAAAGATAAATTTGGCACAACATCACTAAGTTCAGTGGAATTATGTCAAAAGCCCCCAACTATTATTAAGCATATCGGCGCTCTAGAATTTTAAATTTTAGAAAGCTGTCCAACCTGCATCTGCAGCAATTACTTGCCCATTAATGAAACTTGATTCATCAGAGCCTAAGAATAGTGCAAGCTGAGCTATTTCGTCGGGTTGTCCACCACGAGGCATTGTAGCCATACCAGTTTGTTGACGGCCCATACCAAATTGAGAGATGTTTGTCATGGATGCACCAATATTCGTTTCTACTCCACCTGGTGCAATGCCGTTGCAACGGATACCTGAGCTTGCGTACATATAAGCAGTATTTTTTGTTAAACCAGTTACAGCATGTTTAGAGGCAGTATAAGCAGCGCCAGCACGAGCCCCACGTAAACCACCAACAGAAATATTATTTACAATGACGCCATGGCCTTGCTCTAGGAAAAGATTTACTGCAATTCGCATTGCACGCATGACACCAGTAGTATTAACTGCAAAAACACGATCCCATCTTTCATCAGAAGTTTCCCCAACAGGTTCCATACCGTCCATAATACCAGCGTTGTTTACCAAAATATCCAATTTACCAAATGCAGCTTTTGTTTCAGCAAATAGGTTTTCTAAATCAGTCAATTCTGCAACGTTTGCGCGGTTAGCAATTGCTTCTCCACCGGCTACTTTGATAGCATCAGCTACAGCTTGGGCCCCTCCAAAGTTTTTTAGTTTATTTAATTGAAGTTTAATAGACAGAGTAAAAATATTCCAATGACAAAATAGGGAATTTTTCCATCCTTATAAGTTTTACGGAAAAAGAAAAATGGATGTCGCTATCCATGAAAATGAAGTCAAATAAAGCTTGTCTATAAAATTGTTGTACTAAACTGGAAACTTTTTCACTGTTTATGCTGTTCCTTTAAAATACTAATTTTTTGAGAAACTAAAATTAATACAAAGCTAAATAAGTAAGTCACACTAGTTATTCCAAACCAAGAGAAAATTCCGGGGGTAAAATATACATAGAGACTAACTGGGAATGACCAAATAAATGCAACGAGCATCAGCTTATGATTTGTTTTAAGCGCAGAAATGATTGCTAAACATGCAGGTAAACATAACATGAAAAAAGTTGTTGCGATGGGACCAGTTGAAGGAGCGGCATAAGGATTATTAAAAACTAATTGTATCCATAATAGAATGCTAGCAATTCCTGAAAGGATGCTTATTAATTTCGCCAAATATCTAATAAAATCATTTCCTTTCGTGTGAGTTTTATTAAAGATGAAATATATTAATGGTTTAGTAAATAATATTCTTTATTCGATTTCGATATAACATAAAACGTTAATGCTATTTTGTTTTATTAAATCATAATTCTTGTACATGTTATAGTAATAGAGACTAGTTGAAAATGTGGAAGGATGACATCTTTTGTGAAAAAACAAATTTGGTTTGAAGTAGAGGAAAATGAGACAATTGAACAATGTTTAGAACGTATGAGAACAGCAGGGTATATGCCAATGGGAAGAAGAGAAGAACCCGTTTTTCATATGGTGAATGGTGAGCCTACATATTTGCGTCAAAAAATTCAATTTAAAGGAATATTAAAAGAAGAAAATTAGATTTTGTTACTAAAAACCGAACAATCCTATTTTCTGAAAATTAATCGTTCGCATTTTGTCATTGATTTTCTGTTTAACCCTTGTTAAAATGATAAAGCAAAACAATGATAATCATATATAAATTGTTAAGTTGGTCGGTTCAAATCAATTTAATGAAATCCCACATATATGCTAGAGAATATGGCTCTAGTGTCTCTACCCGATACCGTAAATATCGGACTATGCGGGAAAGCGAACTTTAAGACAGGTTTATAAAAGAGTATGGGATTCTAATTCCACAAACTTTTTTGTGACCTACTATGTCCTCAAGTGATCTGCTTTCTCTCGTGTAGATGGTAGATTATTTGGGGACTTTTTATTTATAAGTTTACATAAGGGAGCGAAATCATGAATCCAAAAATTGGTGTGATTATGGGAAGCACAAGTGACTGGGAAACAATGAAACACGCTTGTGATATTTTAGAAGAATTACAGGTTCCATACGAGAAAAAGGTCGTTTCTGCACATCGTACACCTGATTTAATGTTTGAGTACGCAGAAAATGCAAGATCTAGAGGGATTCAAATCATTATAGCGGGTGCAGGTGGTGCCGCACATTTACCTGGTATGGTTGCAGCAAAAACTACATTACCAGTTATCGGTGTACCTGTTCAATCTAAAGCATTAAATGGCTTAGATTCTTTGTTATCAATCGTTCAAATGCCAGGAGGCGTACCAGTTGCAACGGTTGCGATTGGGAATGCTGGTGCTACTAATGCAGGTTTATTAGCTGCTCAAATTTTATCGATTTCAGATTTAGAATTAGCAAATAAGCTAGAGGCTCGTCGTGAAGCCTTAAAAGAAAAAGTATTAGAAAGTACAGGTGACCTACTGTGACAAAAATGATATATCCTGGGCAAACGATTGGAATAATTGGTGGTGGGCAGTTAGGAAGAATGATGGCGCTAGCTGCAAAAGAAGCAGGTTTCAAAATTGCTGTATTAGAGCCAACAATGGATTCACCTTGCGGACAGGTAGCTGATGTGCGCATCGTTGGACAATATAACGATGAAGCGGCATTAGAAGAGTTAGCTGATGTTAGTGATGTGATTACGTATGAGTTTGAAAATATAGATTATGAAGGGTTAAAACGATTAACAAAAATTGCTTATGTGCCTCAAGGAGCGGAGCTAGTACGAATAACTCAAAATCGAGTGACTGAGAAGGATGCCATTGTAAAAGCGGGTTGTCCAGTAGCTCCTTACGTTGTGGTAAATACATATGAGGATTTAACTGAACAGATAGATAAAATTGGGTACCCATGTATCGTTAAAACTGCACGTGGTGGGTATGATGGTAAAGGGCAACAGCTCCTAGAATCTTATGAAGATATACCATTAGCAAAAAGCTTAGTTGAGCATTCACAATGTGTAGTTGAAGGCTTTGTTCCATTTAAAATGGAAATTTCATGTATCGTTCAACGAAACGGAAATGGCGAAACATATTGTCTTCCAGTAGGTGAAAACATTCATGTACATCACATTTTACATGAAACAATTGTGCCAGCACGTATTTCAGTGGAAACATTGAAAAAAGCAGAAGATGCAGCTATTAAAATTGCAGATCACTTACAATTGATTGGAACGTTAGCAGTTGAAATGTTTGTCCTTGAAGATGGCCAAATTGTTATAAATGAACTTGCGCCAAGACCTCATAACTCAGGGCATTATTCAATTGAAGGATGTAATATCTCTCAATTTGGTCAGCATATACGCGCGGTCTGTGGATGGCCATTACGAAAACCAAAACTGATGAAGCCTTCAATTATGGTCAACGTTCTAGGTCAACATGTAGTGCCTTTAAGTAATTCAATCTCAAAATATCCTGAATGGTCAGTGCATTTATATGGAAAAGCTGAAGCTAAGGTCAATCGTAAGATGGGACATGTTACAATAATGACTGATAATGTTAAAGAAACATTAGAACAAATTGAAAAATCCGGCATTTGGTCGGAATAAAAGGAGTAAAAGAAATATGATTGAACGTTATACACGTCCTGAAATGGGTGCAATTTGGACAGAAGAAAACAAATTTAAAGCTTGGTTAGAGGTTGAAATTTTAGCTTGTGAAGCTTGGGCTGAGCTTGGTGATATTCCAAAAGAAGACGTAGCATTACTTCGCCAAAATGCATCATTTGATATTAACCGTATTTATGAAATTGAGCAAGAGACTCGCCACGATGTCGTAGCATTTACTCGTGCTGTTTCGGAAACATTAGGTGAAGAACGTAAATGGGTTCATTACGGTTTAACATCAACGGACGTAGTAGACACTGCATTATCTTATTTAATTAAACAAGCAAATACAATTTTGCGTAAAGATATCGTGAACTTCATCGACATTTTAACGGAAAAAGCGAAAGAACATAAATACACAGTAATGATGGGCCGAACGCACGGTGTTCACGCTGAACCAACAACTTTCGGTTTAAAACTTGCATTATGGCTTGAAGAAATGAGACGTAACCTAGAACGTTTCGACTATGCTGCTAAAGTAATTGAAACAGGCAAAATTTCCGGTGCGGTAGGTACGTATGCAAACATCGATCCATTCGTTGAGCAATATGTTTGTGAAAAATTGGGATTACAAGCTGCACCAATCTCAACACAGACTTTACAGCGTGACCGTCATGCACAGTACTTCTCAACATTAGCGTTAATTGCTACATCTATTGAGAAATTTGCAACGGAAATCCGCGGTCTTCAAAAATCAGAAACACGTGAGGTAGAGGAAGCATTCGGCAAGGGACAAAAAGGTTCTTCAGCGATGCCACATAAACGTAATCCAATCGGTTCTGAAAATATGACTGGTATGGCTCGTTTAATACGTGGATTCATGCTAACAGCTTACGAAAACGTTTCTTTATGGCATGAACGTGATATCTCACATTCTTCAGCAGAACGTGTCATTATTCCGGATGCAACCATTGCACTGAACTATATGCTAAATCGTTTCGGAAACATCGTGAAAAACTTAACAGTATTCCCTGAAAATATGAAACGCAACATGGAGCGCACGTTTGGATTAATATACTCACAACGCATTTTACTTGCGCTTATTGATAAAGGTTTAGTTCGTGAAGAAGCTTATGATACTGTTCAACCACTTACTGCACGTGCTTGGGATGAACAAATTCAATTCCGTACATTAGTAGAAGCAAATGAAAAAATTACTTCATTGCTTTCTTCAGAGGAAATTGAAGATTGCTTCGACTACAACTATCACATCAAAAATGTTGATATGATCTTTGAACGACTTGGATTAAATTAATGAATATTCAGGTGGGTGTGTAATTACACACCCTCTACTTAACTGGAGGCATATGTCATGAATAAAGGTCAACTTTTATACGAAGGTAAAGCGAAACGTCTTTACACTACAGAACAAGAAGATATTTTGTATGTTGAATACAAAGATAGTGCTACAGCTTTTAATGGTGAAAAGAAAGCCGAAATTGAAGGTAAAGGTACTTTGAACAACCAAATTACTACTTTAATTTTTGAAAAGTTAAAAGAACATGGAATTGAATCGCATTTTGTAGAACGTATTTCGGATAATGAACAATTAGTTCGTAAAGTTGACATTATTCCAATTGAAGTCGTTGTTCGCAACATTGCAGCAGGTAGTCTAGCAAAAAGATTAGGCATAGAAGAAGGACAGCCACTTAAACGTACAATTGTTGAATTTTACTATAAAGATGATGCATTGGGGGACCCATTCATCAACAACGAACATATCGACATATTAGGTATTGCAACAAAAGAAGAGACTGATGCCTTATATGAATTAGGCTTAAAAGTGAATGACGTTTTAAAACCTATTTTTGAAGAAGTAGATGTTATATTAGTAGATTTCAAACTAGAGTTTGGTCGAGATAAAGATGGAAATGTTTTGTTGGCGGATGAAATATCCCCAGATACTTGTCGTCTTTGGGATGCAAAAACAAAGCAAAAGCTTGATAAAGATGTATTCCGTCGTGATTTAGGAAATTTAACAGATGTATATAAAATTATTCTTGCTAGACTTGGAGGTAAATAGAAATGACTAAAGTTAAAATTTACGTGACATTACGCGAAAGTGTGTTAGATCCTCAAGGTTCTGCTGTACAGGGTTCTTTAGTGAAAATGGGATACAACGAGGTTAGTGACGTGCGTATCGGAAAATATTTAGAAGTGCAAATCACTGATACAGATCGTGATATCGATGGGTTAGTAAAAGAAATGTGTGAAAAACTTCTTACAAACACTGTGATTGAAGATTATCGTTACGAAATCGAGGAGGCTAACTAATTATGAAATTCGCAGTACTCGTTTTCCCTGGGTCAAACTGTGACATCGATATGTACCATGCCATTAAAGATGAGCTTGGTGAAGAAGTGGAATATGTTTGGCATGATGCAACAGATTTAAGCGACTTTGATGGCATCTTAGTTCCTGGTGGTTTCTCTTATGGTGACTATTTACGTTGTGGAGCAATGGCGAACCAATCAAACGTAATGGCTGAAGTTAAAAGAGCTGCTGAAGCGGGAAAACCAGTTTTAGGAGTATGTAACGGATTCCAAATTTTAACGGAAGCAGGTTTACTTCCAGGTGCATTACTTCGAAATAAAAACCTTAAATTCATGTGCCGTACAGTTCAGTTAAAAGTAGAAAATAATGACACGATTTTTACAAATCAATATGAAAATGGTCAAATTATTAACATTCCAATTGCTCACGGAGAAGGAAACTATTTCTGTGACGAAGAAACCTTAACAAAATTAAAAGCAAATAATCAAATTGTCTTTACATATTCAGGTGAAAATCCAAATGGTAGTTTAGAAGATATTGCTGGAATCATCAACGAAAGAGGAAACGTCCTTGGGATGATGCCGCATCCAGAACGCGCAGTTAGTGATTTATTAGGTAGCGCAGATGGTCTAAACCTTTTCAAATCAATTGTAAAACAGTGGAGGGAATCACATGTCAGCTAGTCTAGAGCCAACACAGGAGCAAATTAAAGAACAAAAGCTTTACGCTGGAATGGGTATGTCAGATGAAGAATTTGCGATGGTGGAGAAAATTTTAGGCCGCCTTCCAAACTGGACTGAAACAGGATTATTTTCTGTTATGTGGTCTGAACACTGTTCTTATAAAAATTCAAAGCCAGTATTACGTAAATTCCCTACAAAAGGTCCTCAAGTTCTTCAAGGGCCTGGTGAAGGTGCAGGAATTGTGGATATCGGTGATGAGCAAGCTGTTGTATTTAAAATGGAATCACATAATCACCCTTCTGCTATTGAACCTTATCAAGGTGCGGCAACAGGTGTAGGCGGTATTATCCGTGACGTTTTCTCCATGGGTGCTCGCCCAATTGCAATGTTGAACTCATTGCGCTTTGGTGAACTTCAATCTGAACGCGGTAAATACTTATTTGAAGAAGTTGTTGCAGGGATAGCAGGTTATGGGAATTGTATCGGAATCCCAACAGTAGGGGGAGAAATTCAATTTGATCCTTGCTATGAAGGAAATCCACTTGTAAATGCAATGTGTGTCGGCTTAATTGACCATAAAGATATTCAACGTGGTATCGCAGCTGGTGTTGGAAATACAGTCATGTATGTCGGTGCTAAAACAGGTCGTGATGGAATTCATGGAGCGACATTCGCATCAGAAGAACTTTCAGAAGCTTCTGAAGAAAAGCGCCCAGCTGTTCAAGTTGGCGACCCATTTATGGAAAAGCTTTTACTTGAGGCTTGCTTAGAAGTTGTAAAATCAGATGCTCTTGTAGGGATTCAAGATATGGGGGCGGCAGGTCTTACTTCATCATCTGCTGAAATGGCTTCGAAGGCTGGTTCTGGAGTTGAAATGAATTTAGACTTAGTTCCTCAACGTGAAACAGGAATGTCCGCATATGAAATGATGTTGTCTGAGTCTCAAGAACGTATGTTAATCGTAGTGAAAAAAGGTCGCGAGGAAGAGATTAAAGCAATCTTTGATAAATATGGTTTAGATGCAGTTGCAATTGGTCGTGTAACAGATGACAAGATGCTTCGTTTACTTCATAAAGGTGAAGTGGTTGCTGAAGTTCCAGCAGATGCTCTTGCAGAGGATGCACCAGTTTACCATAAACCTTCTAAAGAGCCTGCTTATTTCGCAGAGTTCCAAGCAATTGAAAATAATGAGCCAGAAGTGACGGACTTGAAAGAAACATTAAAATCATTACTTCAAGCACCAACGATTGCTTCAAAAGAATGGGTTTATGATCAATACGATTATCAAGTTCGTACAAATACGGTAGTGGCACCAGGTTCTGATGCAGCAGTACTTCGCGTACGTGGTACAAATAAAGGTCTTGCGATGACTACAGACTGTAACTCTCGTTATATTTTCTTAGACCCTGAAACAGGCGGAAAGATAGCAGTTGCTGAAGCAGCACGTAATATCGTTGTATCAGGTGGAGAACCACTTGCTATAACAGACTGCTTAAACTTCGGTAACCCTGAAAAACCAGAAATTTTCTGGCAGATTGAGAAGTCAGCTGACGGTATCTCTGCTGCTTGTACTGCCTTAAATGCACCAGTAATCGGAGGTAACGTTTCCCTTTATAACGAACGCTCTGGTGAAGCAGTGTACCCAACACCAACAATCGGTATGGTAGGTTTAGTAAAAGATTTAGCACATGTAACAACACAAGAAGTAAAAGCTGCTGGAGACATTGTTTACTTAATTGGTGAAACGAAAACAGAGTTTGGTGGATCTGAGCTTCAAAAATTAGTATACGGAAAAATCTTTGGTAAAGCACCACATATCGATTTAGACATAGAAGCAGCTCGACAAGCGGCTGTTTTAAAGGCAATTCGTGCGAGCCTTGTACAATCTGCGCATGACGTTTCAGAAGGCGGTGTAGCAGTAGCCCTAGCTGAAAAAACATTTAGCGCAAATGGTTTAGGAATATATGTAACACTTGAAGGTTCAGCTATAACAGCACTATTTAGCGAATCTCAATCTCGTTTTATTGTCACTGTAAAAGAAGAAAATGCAGCAGCATTTGAAAAAGTAGTTCCAGAAGCGCAGAAAATCGGTATCGTAACAGATGATGCAAAGATAACAATCAATGGTGATACGGGTCTTCTTCTTGAAGGTACAGTGGAGGAATTCCGTTCTGCTTGGAAAGGAGCAATCCCATGCTTGGTGAAATCAGAGGCTTAAACGAAGAGTGTGGCGTTTTTGGTATATGGGGTCATGATGATTCAGCTCATTTAAGCTACTATGGCTTACATGCTCTTCAACACCGCGGTCAAGAAGGTGCAGGCATCGTTGTAACTGACGGAGAACAGCTTCGCGCAGTTAGAGGCGAGGGGCTAGTCAATGAAGTTTTTAATGAAGAAAAACTAAAAAATGCTATAGGACATGCGGCAATTGCCCATGTTCGATATACAACGGCTGGTGGTGGCGGTATAGATAATGTTCAACCGTTATTATTCCGTTCTTCAACAGGTACATTAGCGATTGCCCATAACGGTAATTTAGTAAATGCCAATCACCTAAAACATCACTTAGAACGTTCAGGAAGTTTATTCCATGCAACATCAGATACAGAAGTGGTTGTCCATTTAATTAAAAAAAGTAAACAGCCTCGTTTTCGCGAGCAAGTAAAAGAAGCACTTTCCTTATTAAAAGGTGCTTTCTCAATTTTAATTCTTACGAAAGATCGTATGTTAGTTGCACGTGATCGAAATGGATTACGTCCTCTTTCATTAGGAAAGTTAGGGGATTCTTGGGTAGTTGCTTCAGAAACAAATGCATTTGATTTAATTGGCGCCGAGTTTGTTCGAGATGTTGAACCTGGAGAACTTTTAATTATTTCGGATAAAGGGATTGAGGAAGAACGCTTTGCACAAATGGAAAAACGTTCTATGTGTGCAATGGAATACGTTTATTTTGCTCGACCTGATTCAAATATAGATCAAATTAACATTCATATGGCACGTAAACGTTTAGGCAAACAGTTAGCGAAAGAAATAGGTCATATTGAGGCCGATGTTGTGACGGGTGTGCCAGATTCCAGTATTTCAGCAGCCATTGGGTTTGCGGAAGCAAGCGGAATTCCATATGAGCTTGGATTAATAAAAAATCGCTATACAGGACGTACATTTATCCAACCAACACAAGAGCTCCGAGAACGTGGTGTAAAGATGAAATTGGCGCCTGTTGTTCAAGTAGTAAAAGGTAAACGTGTTGTCATGGTGGATGATTCAATAGTACGTGGGACGACTTCACGTCGCATTGTAAAAATGCTAAAAGAAGCAGGTGCAACTGAAGTGCATGTCGTCATCTCTTCGCCGCCGATTTCAAATCCTTGTTTTTATGGAATTGATATATCTTCAGATGAAGAATTAATTGCAGCAAATAAAACAATTGATGAAATTCGTGAAGCAATTTGCGCTGATTCGTTAACATTTTTATCACCTGAAGGCATGGTAGAAGCAATTGCACGTCCGTTTGATGATGAAACTCGTGGCTTGTGTTTAGCATGTTTCACTGGAAAATATCCAACAGAAATTTTCCCAGATACAGTCTTACCACATGAAAAGGAATTAGTTCGATAGGAGGAACAGGCTAATGTCAAAAGCATATGAGCAAGCAGGTGTAAATATTGAAGCAGGCTATGAAGCGGTAAAACGTATGAAATCACACGTAGAACGTACGAATCGATTAGGTGTGATGGGTACTTTTGGTGGCTTTGGCGGCATGTTTGACTTGTCTTCACTAAATTTTAAAGAACCTGTTCTTATTTCAGGTACTGACGGTGTTGGGACAAAATTAAAACTAGCATTTATGGTAGATAAGCACGATACAATTGGTGTCGATTGTGTTGCAATGTGTGTAAATGATATCGTGGCGCAAGGCGCAGAGCCGCTATATTTCCTAGATTACGTTGCAGTTGGTAAAGCAGTACCTGAAAAGATTGAACAAATCGTAAAAGGTGTGGCAGATGGGTGTGTGCAAGCAGGAGCCGCATTAATTGGCGGTGAAACTGCTGAAATGCCTGGACTATATGACGAAGAAGAATACGACTTAGCAGGCTTTGCAGTGGGTGCTGCTGAAAAATCATCTGTTGTGACAGGTGAAAAAATCGTTGAAGGTGACGTGTTAGTAGGCCTTGCATCAAGTGGTGTTCATTCCAATGGTTACTCATTAGTTCGAAAAATTGTATTTGAAAATAACGGTTTGGCTTCAGATGAAGTGGTTGATGGTTATGAGGATCTTGGTCCAATAGGAGAAGCATTACTTGTACCAACAAAAATCTATGCGAAACCTGTTCTTGAAATATTAAAAGAAGTAGATGTTCATGGTATGGCTCATATAACAGGAGGCGGTTTCTATGAAAATCTACCACGTATGATGCCAGCAGGACTTGCGACGGAAATTGAAATGGGCTCTTGGCCAGTCCTTCGCATCTTTGAGTTTTTAAAAGAAAAAGGTAATCTTGCTGACAAGGAATTATACAACGTCTTTAACATGGGGATTGGCTATGTGCTTTCTGTACCAGCTTCAGAGGCAGATAAAATTACCGCGATTGCAAAAAAGCATGGTGAAAAAGCATATAAGATCGGTCGAGTCGTGAAAGGTGAAGGTGTCATCTTCAACGGCACTCATGATGGGAGTCTAGTGTAATGACAACAAAAATAGCGGTATTTGCTTCAGGTAGTGGAAGTAATTTTCAAGCAATTCAAGAGGCGATTCACTGCGGATTGCTTGATGCAAAGATTGAGCTAGTTGTAACAGATAAGCCTGGCGCATTTGTTGTTTCACGTGCTAAGAATTTTGGTATTCCAGTGTATGCATTTTCTGCTAAAAGCTTTGAATCTAAATCAGCATATGAAGCCGAGATCGTTGCGAAATTACGTGATTTAAATGTGGAGTGGATTGTGCTAGCTGGATACATGAGATTAATTGGACATACACTTCTATCCGCATATCCTAATCGAATTGTGAATATCCATCCATCTCTTCTCCCTTCATTCCCAGGAAAAGATGCAATAGGACAAGCAATGGAGCATGGTGTAAAAGTAACAGGGGTTACTGTACATTTCGTTGATGAAGGAATGGATACGGGACCAATTTTAGCTCAAGCTGCTGTTGAAGTGGTCGATGGCAATCGTGAAGAAACGGAAACTCGTATACATGCTGTAGAACATGAACTTTACACAAAGACGTTAAAACAATTATTTGAAACGAAGTAACTTTCTGAAAGGGTAAATACGGTTTTAACTTTGTATTTAGCCTTTTCTATTCACATTAATCATTTTACTGGAGGTCGCATTACATGACTAAACGTGCACTTATTAGTGTTTCGAACAAAGATGGTATTTTAGATTTTGCAAAAGAATTGGTCGCATTAGGCTATGAAATTTTATCAACTGGTGGTACGAAAAAAATGCTACAAGATAACAATGTGCCTGTAACAGCTGTTGATGAAGTAACTAAATTTCCCGAAATATTAGATGGCCGTGTTAAAACATTAAATCCTTTAATCCACGGTGGACTTTTAGGGAAATTTGATGATCCTTCGCATCAAGCACAAATGACAGAACATGGGATTACACCGATTGAAATCGTTTGTGTAAACTTATATCCTTTCGTTGAAACAATTTCAAAGCCTGATGTAACATGGGACGATGCAATTGAAAATATTGATATCGGTGGCCCAACAATGTTGCGTTCTGCTGCAAAAAACCATCAGTATGTAACGGTAATTGTTGATTCTAAAGACTACAATCAAGTTCTTGAAGAATTAAAGGGGCATGGGGCAACTACTCTTGAAACACGTAAACGTTTAGCAGCAAAAGTATTCCGCCATACAGCAGCTTACGATTCATATATCTCAAACTACCTAACTGAAGAAGACTTTCCTGAAAATTTAACTATGACATACGAATTAAAACAAACTTTACGTTACGGTGAAAATCCTCACCAAAAGGCAGCCTTCTACCAAAAACGTCTAGGTTCAGATTTCTCTTTAGCATTTGCAACACAGTTACACGGTAAAGAATTATCTTATAACAATATTCAAGACGGTAATGCTGCTCTTCAAATTGTAAAAGAATTTGATATCCCAGCAGCAGTGGCTGTAAAACATATGAACCCTTGTGGTGTAGGAACAGGTGAATCCATTGGAGAAGCATTCGATAAAGCATACGAAGCTGATTCAACTTCAATCTTCGGTGGAATTGTCGCATTGAACCGTGAAGTTGATGCCGCTTTAGCAGATAAATTAGGTGGTATTTTCTTAGAGATTATTATTGCGCCTTCATTTACAGATGAAGCATTAGAAATATTAACGAAAAAGAAAAACATCCGTTTAATGACAATCAGCTTTGCTCAAGAAAAACAAGACCAATTCAAAGTAGTATCTGTTGAAGGTGGACTACTTGTTCAAGAGGACGATAAATTTGGTTTTAACGAGGCGGATATCAAGGTTGTAACAGATCGTGAACCGACTGAAGAAGAATGGGAAGCATTAAAGCTAGGTTTGGCAGTTGTAAAACACGTGAAATCTAATGCAATTGTTGTAAATGATACACAAATGACATTAGGAATCGGCGCAGGCCAAATGAACCGCGTTGGTGCTGCAAAAATTGCTTTAGAGCAAGCGGGTAGTAAAGCAAAAGGAGCTGTATTAGCGTCAGATGCATTCTTCCCAATGAGCGATACTGTTGAAACTGCTGCAGCTGCAGGAATTACAGCTATTATTCAACCGGGTGGATCGATTAAGGATCAAGATTCCATCGATAAAGCAAATGAATACGGCATCGCGATGGTATTTACAGGAGTAAGACACTTTAAACATTAAGATGTAGTGGACTCAGAGGTTTTATGAGCAAAATTAGTGAAGGTATTGATTACGTTAGTATGATGGGATAAACGATCGAAATAGGGCAACCAATCTTAATTAAATCATATTGCTATCTGTTCAAAAAACGGTTTTGCTCTCCAAAGGATTTTTTTCTGCCCAAAAGAGAGCGCTATATGATCCACTGGTTTACTTATGTGCCCAAAAGACTATGTTGAACGCTCAAAATAAATTAAGTGAAAATTACAGCTTAACGCCTTCGGAAATTAGAGGGCGTTTTGTCTAAGTCTTTATATAAAATCATCTAGATAAGGACATTCCGGTTGGACAAAAATGATTTCCGAACGGACAAAATGTTGAACCAAGCGGACAAAACTTCAGCTTAAGTGGACAATATGTATCCCTGAATGGACAAAAAAATATAATCTGGACAAAAGAGGATCCAGAGTGGACAAAACGTTAAACCGAACGGACAAAGCGCACCTCTAAGTGGACAAAACCACAACCCGAACGGACAAAAACAATCTTCAAATAACCGAAAATGATATATATTACAAGGGAGGGCTTCTGAAATGAAAGTACTCGTAATCGGAAGTGGAGGCCGCGAGCACGCGATAGCGAAAAAATTTAGCATCGCGCCTTCTGTAGAAAAAGTATTTGTTGCACCTGGTAATGATGGAATGCGTCAAGATGCAGAAATCGTGCCAATCGATGCGCTTAACTTTGAGGAACTGGCAAGTTTTGCGAAAGAAAAAAATATTGATTTAACTTTTGTAGGTCCTGAACAACCTTTAGCTGCAGGAATTGTTGATTATTTTCAAAAAGAAAACTTAACCATTTTCGGACCAACAAAAGCGGCTGCGCGGATTGAAGGAAGTAAATCCTATGCAAAACAAATTATGAAAAAATATAACATCCCAACGGCTGCTTACGAAACATTCACTGAGGCAGAACAGGCTATACGATACGTTAAAGAACAGGGTGCGCCTATTGTGGTAAAAGCTGATGGTCTAGCTGCAGGAAAAGGTGTAATTGTTGCCATGACTGAGGAGGAAGCAATCGAAGCAATCAACGATATGATAGGCAATCAACGCTTTGGTGAATCCTCTTCCCGTGTTGTTATTGAAGAATTTTTGGATGGTGAAGAATTCTCATTCATGTCATTTGTACATAAAGGACAAATCTATCCAATGGTTATTGCACAAGATCATAAACGTGCTTACGATGGAGATAAAGGACCGAATACGGGAGGTATGGGCGCATATTCACCAGTACCTCAAATTCCTCAAGAGGTCGTTTCTCGCGCGTACATTGAAATTGTTGAACCAACAGTGAAAGCTATGGAAGAAGAAGGTGCATCTTTTACAGGTATTTTATATGCCGGGTTGATCTTAACAAACCAAGGCCCAAAAGTAATTGAATTCAACGCACGATTTGGAGACCCCGAAACTCAGGTTGTCCTACCAAGAATGACTTCTGATTTTGGTTTGTTCATGAAAGCGTTAATGGAAGAAAAATTCTATGACTTACAATGGTCTAACGAAGCAATGTTAGGTGTAGTAATAGCGGCAGATGGTTATCCAGAAACAGTAACGAAAGGTAATCCACTTCCAAACTTGGATGAGTTAAGTCAAAACTTCGACGTTTACCATGCTGGAACAAAGGTAATCGATGGACAATATGTAGGAAACGGTGGCCGTGTGCTTTTAGTTGCAACAAAAGCAGAAACACTAAAAGAAGCACAAGAAAAGGTTTATGAAGGACTTAATAAATTTGAATGGCGTCAATTCTTCTATCGTAAAGATATAGGCTGGCGCACGTTTAAATAATCAAAGAAAGGCAAGAAGTTAGTCATTTCGTCCCCACCACTAAGACGAAAAGAACTTCTTGCCGTATTTTTTAACTTGGATTTGTTGCAGAATTTCCGCTGTTTTTAGAATTTCCAGATTGTGAATTGTTTTTGTTTTTTGAACTATTTTGTGAGTTGTTAGATCCATTTTGAGACATAGAACTTGTTGCAGATTGAACTGCATTTGCAGCTTGAGAAACAGCGCCTGCTACTTGAGAAACGGTTTGACCGATTCCTCCACCAGTCGAATTTGAACCTGATGAATTGGATGAGCTAGATGATTTAGATTGTCCATTTTGACTGCTTCCTTGATATGCGGCGTTAAATGCATTCATCAATGTTTCCCCATCCATATATTCATCAAATGTTGAAGCAACTGCTCCCTTTACATTTGAATTAATCATTGCTTTTACGGGACAATAAAGGAAAATCCCTTCGGCTACTTTCATCGCACCGGCAGCAACCATTGTAAAACCTAGTGCTTTACTATCACGAGATAAATGAGCGGTACCCATAGCTGTCATTGCCACTCCACATATTAAACGCATAAACCCATTGCGTTCAGAAATATTTTCTTCCATCCATTACCATCTCCTTACAAATAAGTTAAAGTAAATTAATCCGATAAGACTACTTTAAATTAAATTTTCGCTGTGATACGATAAAAGCAACAAATATTGCGTAAAATAATCTGACGCATCTTTTTGCAAAGTTAGTATGTGCGTATATAATATGATTAAACAAAATAAAATTTTAGTAGAACTAGAAGGGAGTGTAATAAATGCCAGAATCTATATGGAAGATCCAGGATATTCGCAAACAAGTCGCAGTAATTGATGGCATAGAAGCACCGACAATTGTTTTGAAAAATGCTCGTTATTTGCATAGTATTTTTAAAAAGTGGCTCACAGGGAACATTTGGATATTAGAAAATCGGATTATTTATGTAGGTCAGAAAATGCCATTGAACTTAACTGAAACGGAAGTAATTGACTTAGAAGGGAAAACAGTTGTACCTGGCTATATGGAACCACATGTTCATCCTTTCCAATTATATAATCCCCATTCTTTTGCAGACTTTGCTGCGCAAACTGGAACGACAACATTCATAGCAGACAATATGACATTTATGTTATCACTTCCAAATAAGAAAGCGTTTGCAATAATTGACCAATTAAAATCCTTACCGTTTAGTTTTTATTGGTGGGTCCGATTTGATTCACAAACGGAGTTAGACAATGAAGACGCACTGTTTACGAATAAAGCGATTTTAGAGTGGATAGATCGTCCAGATACAGTTGTTGGTGGTGAATTAACAGGATGGCCTCGCTTACTAAATGGCGATGATCAAATGCTTTATTGGATTCAATGTGCCAAATTGAAAAGTAAAAAAATTGAAGGACATTTTCCAGGCGCTTCAGAACGAACACTGGCAAAAATGAAGCTGTTTGGAACAAATGGAGACCATGAATCCATGACAGTAGAAGAGGTCGAAAGAAGAATTTTGCATGGATATGCTGTCACACTTCGTTATTCGTCCATTCGTCCAGATTTGCCGGAATTACTAAAAGGAATTCTCGAAAAAGATTTAAATATATTTGATCATTTAATGATGACAACAGATGGGTCCACGCCTGGTTTTCATAAAGATGGTGTGATGGACAAATGTATTCAAGTTGCACTAGATGCTGGAGTGGATCCTATTGACGCATACAATATGGCTTCCTATAATGTAGCAAGGTATTATAATATGGAACAGCTTCATGGATTAGTGGCGACGGGTCGATTTGCAACTCTTAATATATTAAAAGATGAATATAATCCTAATCCTGAAGGTGTATTATCTAAAGGTGTTTGGCTAAAACGCGCTAATGAAAAAGTGCAATCGTTACAACCGATTGATTGGGCTAAATTTGGAAAGTTAAATATTTCTTTTGATTTAGAAGAAGACGATTTTCAATTTTCTATGCCAATTGGAATTGAAATGGTGAACGATGTTATCACAAAACCATACAGAATTAATGTACAATTAAATCAAGAAGAACTTTCTACTAGTCACGATCATTCGTATTTGATCTTAATTGACCGTAAAGGAAAATGGCGTGTCAATACGATGTTGAAAGGATTCGCTACACATGTGAAGGGACTTGCAACTTCTTACTCTAATACTGGACATATCATTTTAATAGGGAAAAGTATTAAAGATATGAAAAAAGCCTTTTATGAAGTGAAAAAAATGAATGGCGGTATTGCCCTTGTAGAAAATGAGGAAGTAATCGCATCCATTCCACTTACAATTGGCGGAAGTCTATATAATGGACCTATTGAAGAATTAATCGAAAAAGAAACTGCGCTAAAGTCAGCATTAAAGGAACGAGGCTATCATCATAGTGATGCGATATATACACTTTTATTTTTACAATCAACCCATTTACCGTATATTCGTATAACTCCTAGAGGTATTTTTGATGTCATGAAAAAGCAAGTCATGTTGCCTGCTGTTATGCGCTAAAAGGGGACATAGAACTATGAATTGGAAAACGGGATTATATGGAGCACTAGCTTCAACAATTGTCTTACTTTCCGGGTGCGGAAACGAGAAATCCTCTACAGAAGAGATAGAAAAACCTCAACCAAATGGACAAATAGAAGAATCTGTTGAGGAAGTCGTTTTACCATATGTTACACCATTTACGGGAGAACGTGTTGAAAATAAAGTAACAATGCGACCAATCATCGTAACGATTAATAATCATCCGGCAGCTAGACCCCAATCCGGCATTGGTTCTGCTGATGTTGTGTATGAAATGTTAGCAGAAGGTGATGTTACGAGATTTCTAGCCTTATTTCAATCGGAAATTCCTGAAAATATCGGGCCAGTTCGTAGTGCAAGAGATTATTTTATAGAACTCGCTTCTGGGTTAGATGCTTTCTATATCGCTCATGGATATAGTCCTGAAGCACAAACAATGCTTGTTAACGGCATTGTTGATAATATCAATGGTATGCAATATGACGGTACACTTTTTATTCGTTCGAAGGATCGATATGCTCCTCATAATTCCTATATATCAGGTGAAAATGTGAAATTAGGTGCGGAAAAAGTAGGTGCTTCACTTCTCTATCACAAAAAAGTGTCGTATACTTATTATGAAGAAGATGAGAGTGTAGATGAAGGTTTACAAGCAAGTAATGTAAAAGTGAAGTATAGTAATAATGAACAATTTAATAGTACTTATACTTACGATACTGTAAATAAAACATACTCAAGACAGTCTGGTAGTGAAGTGACGACGGATGATCTAACAGATGAGCCAATTGAATTATCAAACATTTTATTCTTCGAAATGGAACATTCAATTATTGATAGTGCTGGTCGAAGACAAATCGATATATCAAGTGGCGGCAAGGCTTATCTTTTCCAACAAGGTATAATGCGAGAAGTATACTGGGAAAACCAAGATGGAGTATTAGTAGCAGTTGAGGCAGACGGTAGTGAAGTAAAACTAATGCCAGGGAAAACATGGGTTCATTTTGTTCCTACAAATCCAGGTATTGAAGCTTCTGTTACCTATTCAGAATAGCTTGAAAGGATGATGAGATATATGCAGGTTGATAAAATTCGTGGGCATCAAACGGATCAATTATTTAAAGCTGTATTAGAATTAAAAAATCTAGAAGAATGTTACAAATTTTTTGATGACTTATGTACGATTAGCGAAATTCAATCTTTAGCACAACGATTTGAAGTAGCGCATTTATTACGTTTGAAGAAAACTTATGAGACGATAAAAAAAGAAACAGGAGCATCGACAGCGACTATTTCACGTGTTCGTCGTTGCTTTGACTATGGTAATGATACATATGACGAAATGTTAGGTCGATTGTATCCGGACGAAAAACCTTTTCAAGCAAAATAAATAGATAATGATAAGGTCATCTAACGAGGAAAGAAAAATCCTGTTAGAGGCCTTATTTTTATTGGAGAATTTCGAGGTTCACATTTTTTCGAGAAAGTTGAGCAACAAAAAAGAGACAATAAATATTTTGAAAGGGAGAGCTCTTCGGTTTATTAATGGCTCCTTATTGAAAAGACATAGGTAAACACATGCTTACTTTCCGCTTTCGTACAGTTTAAGTTATACTTGTAATCGAGAAAATATATCCTTTGAAGAAATTTGATTGGTGGGGATGAAATGGAATTTAAAAATTGGAGACATATCTTTAAAATAGATCCTGCTAAGGAAATAACAGATGAAGCGCTAGAAAAATTGTGTGAATCAGGTACTGACTTAATTTTAGTAGGAGGAACTGATGGAGTAACAATTGATAATGTTATCGATAAATTAGTAAGAGTCAGACGTTTTTCAGTTCCAGTGGCATTGGAAATTTCAAATATCGAGTCTGTAACACCCGGATTTGATTATTATTTAATTCCTTCAGTGTTAAATAGTACGGAAACAAAATGGGTGAAGGACTTACATCATGCAGCGATCAAAGAGTTTGGAGACGTTCTTGTTTGGGACGAGCTTGTTGCAGAAGGTTATTGTGTATTAAATCCTGATTGTAAAGTAGCAAAAGAAACTAGTGCCAATACAGATTTATCAATGGAGGATGTTATAGCCTACGCTCGCTTAGCAGAAAATTATTTCAAATTACCAATATTCTATCTTGAATACAGTGGGACGTATGGGGATGTAGAAGTCGTAGCAGAAGTGAAAAATGTGTTGAACGAAACAAAGCTATTTTACGGAGGAGGAATTACATCTCCTGAACAAGCAATTGAAATGGCGAAATTAGCTGATACGATTATTGTTGGAAATGTTATTTATGATAATTTAAAAAACGCATTAAAAACAGTAGATGCTGTTAAAAAATTAACAATTTAATACAAAACAAATTAAGTATAAGCAAAAGAGAAAGATTTACGATATAATAAAAGAACAAACGTTCGAAAAAACAGAATTACGGATTCCGGATTTAGAACTAGTTAAAAAATCCGAGCTTAATAAAGATTACACTTCATTAAGTTGCTAAAATATGAATCCGAAATCTATTGCTCAATTACTCCAAAACGTAATTGATTAAGGTGGTGCATTATGGAACAGTTAACGAAAAATTTATTAAACGGTATGAATCCGCAGCAAGCTGAAGCAGTGAAATCTACTGAAGGTCCGTTACTTATAATGGCAGGTGCTGGTTCAGGAAAAACGAGAGTATTAACACATCGAATTGCCTATCTAGTGGTTGAAAAAGAAGTATATCCATCGAAAATTTTAGCCATCACATTTACAAATAAAGCGGCTCGCGAGATGAGAAACCGGATCGATGGGCTACTAGGAGCTGGTATCTCGGAAAGTATGTGGGTGTCAACTTTCCACTCAATGTGTGTGAGAATTCTAAGACGTAATATTGATCGAATTGGGATATCAAAGAACTTCTCTATCCTAGATTCTGCTGACCAATTATCTGTAGTGAAGAATGTATTAAAACAGCTTAATATTGATTCCAAACGGTTTGAACCTCGAGCAATATTAAGCGCAATTAGTTCTGCAAAAAATGAATGTATTACGGCTGATCAATATAAAGCAAATAGCAACCCAAATAATCCTTATGAAAAGGTAATTGCTCAGGTTTATGAAGGTTATGAAAAAAGGCTTCTAAAAAATCAATCCCTAGATTTTGATGACTTAATCATGACGACGATCCGTCTTTTTGAGCGTGTACCGGAAGTGTTGGAATTCTATCAAAATAAATTCCAATACATACATGTGGATGAGTATCAAGATACAAACCATTCACAGTACAAACTAGTACAAATGCTTGCTTCTAAATTTAAAAACATTTGTGTAGTCGGTGACTCCGATCAATCTATTTATCGTTGGAGAGGCGCGGATATTGGAAACATCCTGTCCTTTGAAAAGGACTATCCAAATGCAAAAGTGATATTACTGGAGCAAAATTATCGTTCAACTAAAACGATTCTTCAAGCAGCAAACCAAGTCATCGAAAACAATGAAAGCAGATATCCAAAAAGACTTCGTACAGATAATGATGAAGGGGAAAAGATTGTTGTCTTTAAAGCGGGGAATGAGCAACAAGAGGCTCAATATGTTGTAAAAACAATTCAACAATTGATGGAGAAAGAAAATCGATCATTAGATGATTTTGCCATTCTTTATCGAACAAATGCACAGTCCCGTGTAATGGAGGAAGTGCTTGTCAAATCCAATATGTCTTATCAAATTGTTGGAGGGACAAAATTCTACGATCGTAAAGAGATAAAGGATTTACTAGCTTATTTACGTTTAATTGCAAATAACGATGATGATCTTTCACTTGCGCGTATTATTAATGAACCAAAACGTAGTATTGGCGCCACTTCATTTGAGAGAATAGCAACATATGCAATTGAGCAAGATCGTTCAATATTTGATGCGATGAATGAAGTAGTATTTATGGGGCTAACGCCAAAAGCAACAAGTGCTGTGGAGAAATTCCGTGACCTGATAGAAGGCTTAACGAAAATGCAGGAATATTTATCTGTTACAGAACTAGTGGAGCAAGTCATAGACAAAACAGGATATCGAACAATGCTACAAAATGAAAAAACGATTGAAGCAGAAAGTCGATTAGAAAATATTGAGGAATTTTTATCAGTTACAAAGGCATTTGAAGAACGGAGTGACGACAAATCTCTTATTGCTTTCTTAACTGATTTAGCATTAGTTGCTGATATTGATGCGCTTGATAAAGAGGACTCATCGAAAGGAAATATTATTTTAATGACGATGCACTCTGCAAAAGGCTTAGAGTTCCCAATCGTATTCATTATCGGTATGGAGGAAAATATATTCCCGCATTCAAGATCATTAGATGATCCAGCCGAAATGGAAGAGGAGCGGAGATTAGCATACGTAGGTATTACACGTGCTGAACAAAAACTATATCTTACTTGTGCAGGCTCACGAACATTATTTGGGCGTTCAAGCTTTAATCCACCATCGCGATTCTTAAGAGAAATTTCTGCTGATATTTTGGAGCAGATATCCCTTAGTAACCAACATGCTTTTGCAGATCATTTACCATTCGGCGCTCGAAGAAATGACAGAGCACAGAGTACTCGTAGAACAATTGGAAACGTTCAATCAAAAGCACAAGTGTCAAGCCTTGAGTCTACTGGTGGAAATGAAATTGGTTGGAAGCTTGGAGATAAAGCGGTACATAAAAAATGGGGAACAGGTACCGTTGTAAGTGTAAGAGGAAATAACGATGATTTAGAGCTTGATATTGCCTTTCCGGAGTTGGGTGTAAAACGATTATTAGCTAAATTTGCGCCAATAACAAAGGGTTAAACTAGTCAATATGATGGAGGATTATTGATGAACGATATTGAAAAACGAATTGTAGAACTAAATGCGTTGCTTCATGAATATGGACATGCGTATTACGTTTTAGATAAACCGCTTGTCTCTGATGCGGAATATGACCGGCTACTAAATGAATTAATAGCACTAGAAAAACAATACCCTGAGTTCATTTATCCTGATTCACCTACTCAAAGAATCGGGGGTAAACCATTAGAAGGGTTTAAAAAAGTAACTCATACATTTCCGATGTTAAGCCTTTCAAACGCATTTAATGATGCAGATTTAAGAGACTTTGATCGAAAAATCCGTCAGGCAATTGGTGACGACTATTCATATGTTTGCGAGCTGAAAATCGATGGCTTAGCCATTTCGTTAAAATATGAAAATGGGATTTTTGTTCAAGGCGCGACAAGAGGAGATGGAACCGTTGGCGAAGATATAACGATGAATTTAAAAACGATTCGCGCCATCCCTCTACGTTTAAAAGAGCCTGTTACCATTGAAGTGCGCGGGGAAGCTTACATGCCTAAAAAATCCTTTGAGGCATTAAATATTGCTCGTGAAGAAAATGGAGATGAACCCTTTGCGAATCCACGAAACGCTGCAGCTGGATCTTTAAGACAACTAGACCCTAAAATCGCAGCAAGTCGAAATTTATCCACTTTTATTTATGCGATAGGTGGAGATGGTGAAGCATATGGAATTGACTCTCATTCAGAGATGCTAGACTACCTTGAAACGCTTGGTTTCCCATCTAACAAGGAACGCCAATTATGTGCAACAATCGATGACGTTATAGCGTTTATAAATAAGTGGACAGAGGAACGCCCAAATTTACCTTATGAAATTGATGGCATTGTCGTAAAAGTAAACCGTTATGCACATCAAGATGAGCTTGGATATACTGCAAAAAGTCCTCGATGGGCCATTGCTTACAAATTCCCTGCTGAAGAAGTTGTAACAAAGGTTTTAGATATTGATTTAACAGTAGGTCGTACAGGAGTAATGACGCCAACTGCTATTCTACAACCAGTTCAAGTTGCAGGTACAACAGTCGGACGCGCATCTCTTCATAATGAAGATCTAATTCGTGAAAAAGATATTCGCATTGGAGATACAGTCATTGTGCATAAAGCAGGCGATATTATCCCAGAGGTTGTAAGGGTTATTTTAGATCAAAGACCAGAAGATACTGAGCCCTTTGAAATGCCAAAGAACTGTGTAGCCTGTGGCAGTGAGGTAGTACGCATTGAAGGAGAAGTCGCTGTTCGATGTGTTAATCCAACATGCCCAGCGCAAATTGCAGAGGGGATTAAACATTTTGTATCCCGTAATGCTATGAATATTGATGGCTTAGGTGAAAAAGTAGTAGAGCAATTACTTAGAGAAAACTTAATTCAAGACGTGTCGGATTTATATCATCTTCAAGTAGAACAACTAATGGCACTTGAAAGAATGGGTGAAAAATCAGCTACAAACCTTGTAAATGCTATTGAACGTTCGAAAGAGAATTCGATGGAAAGGTTACTCTTTGGACTCGGAATTCGCCATGTAGGTGAAAAAGCCGCAAAAATCTTAGCACAAGAATTCGAAACAATCGATTCTTTAATGACTGCTAAAGAAGAGGACATAAAATCGATCCATGAAATTGGCGATAAAATGGCTGATTCCATTGTCACTTACTTTAGTAAGGAAGAAGTAAAAGCTTTAGTTAATCGTTTAAAAGATGTAGGCGTTAATTTAACTTATAAAGGAAAAAAAGTTCAAATTGAAGCTGGATCTAATCCGTTTGCAGGTAAGACGATTGTTTTAACGGGTAAACTCGAGAAATTGACACGAAATGACGCAAAAGCGAAAATAGAAGAGTTGGGTGGAACTGTATCAGGTAGTGTGAGTAAAAAAACAGATCTTGTTATTGCAGGTAGCGATGCTGGCTCAAAGTTAACAAAAGCGACTGAACTAGGTATCGAAATTTGGGACGAAAACCGCCTGATTGAACAATTAGAAGAGTAAAGGAGTTTCAAAGATGAAACGATTTCGCTGGATTCCGTCGATGGTCGTTGTAGCAATGCTGGCAGCTTGTGTACCCTCTCCTGAGGAAGATACAGAAATTTTAACAGATGAGAACGAAGTAGAGGCAGAGACAACAATCATCCCAAACATGCAATTAGATGAAAGTTACTATAAAACGTTAATACCATATAAAGAAAGTGCTAGCCGAGGCTTGGTCGTTTCAAATTTATATACAAAATATGATATTAAAGAAGTCGAGACTGGATTGATTCGTCTTTCTCAAAATGTGTTTAGTACAGATGAGTACTACTTCCAAGAAGGACAATATTTAGATGCCAATACAGTAAGTAACTGGTTAGCCCGAGAGAATCAAAATAAAGATTTAGATCCATCACTAAGAGGATTAAATCCTTCCAATTTAGATAAAAGTGGAGTGGAGCTAGATCCAGAAGTTAGAGCAGAAGAAGCACCTATTTATCTGGCTCATATTGTAGAACAAAACTATTTGAAAAAAACGAGTGATAACAAGGTAGCGCTAGGTGGTATATCAATCGGACTAGCATTAAATTCGATTTATTATTACCAAAAAGAGCAATATGGCGAATATTATGATGAACCAATTCCTGCTGATGAATTAGAACAAAAAGGAAAAGAGATTGCACAGGAAGTTATTACAAGACTTCGTGCGCGCCCTGAGCTAAGTGAAATCCCAATCGTGATTGGGTTATTTAAACAAGAGGCTAGAAATTCAATTGTTCCAGGGACATATTTTGCGTATAGTGTATCTGATGGAGGTCAAAATGGTTTAGGAGAGTGGCAAGAGATTGATGAAGCTTATGTTACATTCCCTACAACATTACAAGAAGAGTACTATCGAGATATGAATACTGCTTTCGAAAAGTTTAAACAAGAAATCGATGAATATTTCTCTAACTATACGAGCGTAATTGGATCTGGTTATTACCGCAACAAAGAGCTAAGAAAAATAATGATTGAAATTCCAATTCAATTTTATGGGACAACAGAAATTATTGGATTTACTCAATTTTTATCAGGTGTTATGATGAATCAATTACCAAATGACGTCGATATTGAAGTGAATATTACTTCTGTCAATGGAACAGAGGCATTGATTTTAAAAGAGGCAAACGAAAAAGAACCATTTGTTCATATTTATGATTACTAAATAAAACAGTGTAGTTAATTTTAGCTACACTGTTTCCATGTGTTCCGAATAAATAAATTGTCCAATATTGTTAATAACGTTTGAAAACATAAAAGAAATGGCGATAATTTAGAAGACCAATTAAGGAAGTGTTCAAAAGAGTACGAGAAAATAAAAACACGAACTTTCGTATTTTTAGTCAATCTTGTGATTTTTCTAGGGAAAAATGGTATTATTATTGATTATTGCCATGGTAAATTAATGGAGGTGTAGAAATGGCAAAACTTTCAAAAGAAGAAGTTAAGCACGTTGCACATTTAGCGCGACTAGCCATTACTGATGAAGAAGCTGAGAAATTTGCAGAACAGCTTGGGAAAATTACAGATTTCGCAGAACAACTAAACGAATTAGACACAACAAATGTTGAACCTACTTCTCATGTATTACCTATCGTCAATGTATTGCGTGAAGATGTTGCACAAAAAGGTTTAGACCGTGAAATCATGATGCTAAACGTAAAAGAACAAGAAGCTGGACAAGTAAAAGTTCCGCCAATATTAGAAGACTAGGACGTACAAGAAGGAGGGAATACAATGACATTATTTGAACGTTCATCTAAAGAACTACAAGAAGGTTTACATAACGGTGAATTTAAAATCGCTGACTTAACAAACGAAGCATTTTCTCGAATTGAAAAACTTGATGGAGATGTACAAGCTTTCTTAGCTTTAAATAAAGAAAAGGCTGTTGAGCAAGCCGAAGAATTAGAAAAAGTCCCATTTGAACAACGCGGACCATTATTTGGTCTACCTATTGGGGTAAAAGACAATATTGTAACAGAAGGATTAGAAACAACATGTGCTTCAAAAATTTTAAAAGGCTTTATGCCAATCTATGATGCAACTGTAGTGAAAAAACTACGTGAAGCGGGCATGGTAACGGTTGGTAAATTAAACATGGATGAATTCGCAATGGGTTCATCAAATGAAAACTCTGCCTTTAAAACAACGAAAAATCCATGGAATTTAAATCACGTACCAGGAGGATCTTCAGGTGCTTCTGCAGCTTCTGTAGCGGCAGGTGAAGTACCATTCTCATTAGGTTCTGATACGGGTGGTTCTATTCGCCAACCAGCTGCATATTGCGGTGTAGTCGGAATGAAACCAACATACGGTCGCGTATCACGATTCGGCTTAGTTGCTTTCGCATCGTCACTTGACCAAATCGGACCAGTAACTCGTAATGTATATGATAACGCATTGTTACTAGAAGCGATTGCTGGAGTAGACCCTAACGATTCTACAAGTGCAGATGTACCAGTACCAAACTATGTAGCTAGCTTAAATGGCGATATTAAAGGTTTACGTATTGCAGTACCAAAAGAGTTTTTAGGTGAAGGTGTGCGAGAAGAAGTACGTCAATCCGTATTAGATGCTTTAGAAGTATTAAAAGGCTTAGGGGCAACTGTTGAAGAGGTATCACTTCCACATTCTAAATATGCCTTAGCTGCTTACTATATTCTTTCATCTTCAGAAGCTTCATCAAATCTTTCTCGTTTTGACGGTATCCGTTATGGTTTCCGTGCTGAAGGCGTGAAAAACCTAATGGAGCTTTATAAAGAAACTCGTGCACAAGGTTTCGGCGATGAAGTAAAACGTCGTATTATGCTTGGTACTTACTCTTTATCAGCAGGTACTTATGATGCTTACTATAAAAAAGCACAGCAAGTTCGTACATTAATCAAACAAGATTATGATAAAGTATTTGAAGATTACGATGTAATAGTTGGTCCTACAGCACCAACAGCAGCATTCAAAATTGGTCAAAATATCAATGATCCATTAACGATGTATGCAAACGATATTTTAACAATACCAATTAACTTAGCGGGTGTTCCTGCAATTTCAATTCCATGTGGTTATCACGAAGGTTTACCATTAGGATTACAAATTATCGGAAAACACTTTGACGAGGAAACAATCTATCGCACTGCGTACGCTTATGAGCAAGCGAATGACTTCCATAAACAAACTCCTCAAATTTGGGAGGGTAAATAATTATGAACTTTGAAACAGTAATTGGGTTAGAAGTACACGTAGAATTAAAAACAAACTCTAAAATATTCTCTCCAGCGCCAAATCATTTTGGTGCAGAGCCAAATACAAATACAACGGTAATCGACCTAGGCTATCCTGGGGTTTTACCGGTACTGAATAAAAATGTTGTTGATTTTGCAATGAAAGCATCTTTAGCGCTAAACATGAAAATTAATCAACATACAAAATTTGATCGTAAAAACTATTTCTATCCAGATAATCCGAAAGCATATCAAATATCTCAATTTGATAAACCGATTGGATATGACGGATGGATTGAAATTGAAGTTCCTGGAACAGATGGAGAGCCTGGCTACACAAAGAAAATCGGTATCACTCGTCTACACATGGAAGAGGATGCAGGAAAGCTTACACACGGTGATGGCTATTCTTTAGTAGACTTTAATCGTCAAGGTACGCCTTTAGTAGAAATCGTTTCTGAGCCAGATATCCGCACACCAGCAGAAGCTTATGCTTATCTTGAAAAATTAAAATCAATTATTCAATACACTGGTGTCTCTGACGTGAAAATGGAAGAAGGATCACTTCGTTGTGACGCGAACATTTCCATTCGTCCTTATGGTCAAGAAGAATTCGGAACAAAAACTGAATTGAAAAACTTAAACTCATTCAACTTTGTTCGTAAAGGTCTTGAGTATGAGGAAAAACGTCAAGCTGAAGTATTACTTTCAGGTGGAGAAATTAAACAAGAAACTCGTCGTTTTGATGAGAAAACAGGTAAAACAATCCTAATGCGCGTTAAGGAAGGAACAGATGATTACCGTTACTTCCCAGAACCAGACTTAGTTGATATCGTAATCGATGATGCATGGTTAGAACGTATTCGCGAGTCAATCCCTGAACTTCCAGACGCACGTAAAAAACGTTATGTTGAAGAACTTGGTTTAACAGATTACGACGCAAGCGTACTTGTTGTAAACAAACCAATTTCTGATTTCTTCGATGAAATGGTTTTAGCAGGTGCAGATGCAAAACTTTCTGCTAACTGGTTAATGGGTGACGTATCAGCATACTTAAATGCAGAGCAAATTGAAATTACGGATACAAAACTGACACCAGAAAACTTAGCAGGCATGGTAAAATTAATTTCTGATGGAACAATCTCTTCTAAGATTGCAAAGAAAGTATTCACTGAGCTTGTGAAAAATGGTGGAGATGCTAATGAAATCGTGAAAGCGAAAGGTTTAGTTCAAATCTCTGATCCATCTGTATTAGTACCAATCATTACTAACATCTTAGATAACAATCCACAATCCATCGAAGACTTCAAAAATGGTAAAGACCGTGCAATTGGCTTCTTAGTTGGACAAATCATGAAAGAAACAAAAGGACAAGCAAACCCACCAATGGTTAACAAAATCTTGCTTGAAGAAATTAATAAACGATAATTGATTTTATATGAAACGCTCCTTGTAAGCATTTTTGCTTGCGAGGGGCGTTTTTTTTTATTATAAAGCCTCTTTAAATTAAATGGAGCGATTGATTATATGGTAGGAATAGACAACTTCGTAATTAATAGCCAAAGCGCAGAGGATAATAGACAAACAGAGCTCGATAATAGACAAACATGGCTGGATAATAGCCAAAGCGGATAGGATAATAGACAACGCGAAAATAATAGCCAAAGCGCAGAGGATAATAGACAAACATTGATGGATAATAGACAAAGGGGATAAGATAATAGCCAAAGCGGATAGGATAATAGACAACGCGAAAATAATAGCCAAAGCGGATAGGATAATAGCCAAAAAGAGTTCGATAATAGACAAACATGGCTGGATAATAGAGAAAGCCTTTAGGATAATAGACAACCCGAAAATAATAGACATTCGAATCCAGATAATAGACAATTCTCACAAAATAATAGACATCACCAAATTCATATACAATCTAATGAGAAACAGAAAATATCTCCATACTAATGAAAAGCATCCTAACCCAAATCAAAAAAATTGTAATTCAATTTGTAAATCGGCAAAATGGAATTAATAATAAGGGAGGTATTTTCTTATGAAAACTGAACAACAATATTTTGAAGAATCAATGTCAATGGCTGATTACATGGATCAAATGTCTACAAATCTTAAAGAGCCTAGCTTTGAAGTTTATAAACATTTTAACGTGAACCCAGAGGACGAGGTGTTCAATCTATTGAAAGAAAAGAAGCCACACATTTTAGCAATAACAGAAGACTGGTGTGGAGACGCAATGCTAAATAATGCAGTGATTCGTAAAATCGCAGAGGAGGCAGAAGTTGAAATTCGTTGTGCATTTCGTGACGCGGATACAGATTTGATCGATCGCTATTTAACAAATGGTGGAAGAGCAATTCCCATCTATTTATTCTTAAATGAACAGGGTGAAGTGATTGGGAAATGGGGGCCACGTGCACCAGAATTACAACAATTGGTAACAGATATGAGGGCGGAGCTTCCTGAGAAGGATGATCCTCAATTTGCTGAAAAACAAAAAGAACTGTATACTACATTGCAGAAGAAATTTGTAGATGATCCACAGTGCGCAAAATGGGTCTATGAGGATATGAAAGCTATTATAACGAAAGCGTTGTCATAATCATACTATATAAGGGAATGGTCATGAACATCAATATCGTTAAATGTATGTAGAGTAGGATGGCGATATATGAAGAGAGCAAGAATCATTTATAATCCAACATCAGGTAGAGAGATATTTAAAAAGCATCTTCCCGAAGCCCTAGAAAAACTCGAACTTGCTGGATATGAAACATCTTGTCATGCAACAACTGGAGAGGGAGATGCGACAATCGCCGCAGCCCATGCAGTTGAAAGAGGGTTTGACATTATTGTCGCGGTTGGTGGAGACGGTACCTTAAATGAGGTTGTAGCTGGGATAAGTCCCTATGAAAAACGCCCCAAACTAGGGTTAGTGCCAACTGGAACAACGAATGATTTTGCACGTGCAGTCCATATTCCAAGAAAAATTGACGAAGCTATCGACATTATAGTTAAGGGAGATACGATACCGGTAGATGTAGGTTTAGTAAATGATGACCGCTATTTTATTAATATTGCAGCAGGTGGACGTATAACAGAATTAACTTACGAAGTCCCAAGTAAGATGAAAACGATGCTTGGCCAACTTGCTTATTATATAAAAGGTATTGAAATGCTTCCTTCTATAAAAGCAACCGATATGCGAATTGAATATGACGGTGAAGTATTTGAAGGAGAAGCAATGTTATTCTTTTGTGCATTAACAAATTCTGTTGGTGGTTTCGAGAAAATTGCTCCTGATGCAAGTATAAACGATGGCCTATTCACTATGATGATTCTAAAAAAATGTAATATCGGAGATTTTATTCGATTGGCATCTTTAGCGTTGCGTGGAGAACATTTAAATGATCCGAATGTCATTTACAAAAAAGCAAGCAAAGTAAAAGTTACATCTAATGAAGAAGTACACCTTAACTTAGATGGAGAATATGGTGGGGACGCCCCAGCTTCACTTGTCAATTTAAAGCGACATATTGAAATATTCGTACCGATTGATGATATACGTGAATTGGACCGAGTGTAATATATATTCAGTCTTGAAAAAATTAGAGAAACCTGTAAAGATGAGTAAGAAGCTCCTCTTTACAGGTTTTATTTTCCACTTATCGGTATAATTCAGAATCAAAAATCCACATATACGAGCCATCGCTCCATGTAGTATCTGATTTTTGTAATAAACGAAATTCCTTACTTTTTGAAGGTGAGATAGCCCAGTCGGTTCCACCCACACCATTTACTAATATAATTGCTTGGTCTAACTCCCCATTAATTTCTCCTGGATATGATAGAAGCCATTCACCTCTTACAATTCCAGCTTCCCAAAGCTCGTAGCTCATACGGTATGTCCCATCCTCAAATAATTCGATACTTCCTGCGTCAGCACCAGATGAGAATTCATGTGTTACATATTCCCCTGATTGTGGATCATAAAGATTAGTAGCAGAGCTAGGTATCCAAATATACCAAGTCCCATAAAAGTCTTTATTTTCAATCAGGTCTTCCTTTGGTACATAATTACTTTCTTCATAAGTATAAGTTTCAGATATCATTTCTTTATTTGATGACTTCTCTATATGTTCATCATTATTCGAATTCGACATTTCTTTTTCAATAGAGTGGGGTGTTGGATAAATAGAAGTAAGATAGTTACACCCTGTTAAAAATAATGAACAGAAAACGAAAACCAATAAAGAAACTGGTTTAAATAGATGTTTTAGCACAGTTACCCCCCTAAAAAATTTTGCAAAATGAATATTTATACGATCTATACACAAAAAGGTATATATTACAGTTATTTACAAATCGTTTATACTTATTTTAATACGAATCAAACCTATTGTTCAATATAAATTTAGAACAACTCCTATTTTCTTACTTTTTACCCAATGAAATGGATCCCCTTTGCATGAGATTTAACCTAGAGTTAATAATTCATAATTTACTAAAGCGTGTGAATATGGGAATTTGATAACGTTCCTTTCATATAAATAGATGTATTAGTAACCTCCCAAAATTTTAAGTAGTTATATTGTTATAATCTTTCACACATTTAAACCTAGGGATTAGAATTCTCCCAAAATACAACTAAAAAATAATAATTTTGGTAATACTAGCGTAATAATGAAAATTTATTACCTCAAAGAAACACAGTATTGGAGAGAGATATAATGCAGGATTTACAAGCTCCTACAAAAAAATTCCGACCTGAAATTGAAGGGATTCGAGTAGTTGCTTCATTACTTGTTGCTGTTTACCATATTTGGCTCGGCAGAGTGTCTGGTGGGGTAGATGTATTCTTTATCGTCTCAGGATTTCTTATTACGACTTCTTTATTATCAAGAATGGAAAAGGTCGGACGGATACATCTTGTGGAGAATTATTTAGGACTTATAAAACGGTTAATTCCACTTGCCTTTACAGTTTTGTTGTTTACGACAATCCTATCAATTTTCATCATGCCACAAGTGCAGTGGAGTCAAATTATTTCAGAAGTGATTGCATCCGCTTTTTACTATGAAAATTGGCAATTGGCATTTAATTCAGTCGACTATCTTGCTCAAGATAATGAAGCAAGTCCACTTCAGCATTTTTGGGCGCTTTCAATACAAGGACAGTTTTATTTAACTTGGCCATTTGTCATCTTATTTGCATTTTTATTAGCGAGGAAATTGCTAAAGCTTCCACCTAGAAAAACATTACTGAGCATTTTAATCTTTTTATTTGTCATATCAATTAGTTATTCAGTTTATAAAACAAATGTAAATCAACCATGGGCATACTTTGATACATTTGCCCGAGTTTGGGAATTTAGTTTAGGTGGGATAGTTGCACTACTTATCCCATATGTGAAGCTAAAAAGGATGGTCAGTTCACTTCTAGGTTGGTTGGGCCTTATTATCATTTGTTTAACAGGGATACTACTTCCTGTGTCTACTGTATTTCCTGGATATGCAGCATTGCTTCCAACAATAGGGGTTATTTTAGTAATACTCTCAGGTGAGAATAGCAATCGCTTTGGAGTTGAGAAGCTATTAGGGTCAAAGCCTTTTTTATGGATGGGTAGCCTTTCGTACGGGTTTTATTTATGGCATTGGCCCCTTCTAATATTCTATTTAACTTACTTCAAAACGGAAGAAGTATCATTGATAGGCGGTCTAGGTATTTTATTCCTAACCTTTGGACTTTCACTCATCACGACAAAAGGACTTGAAGCACCTGTACGAAAGCTAAATGTTAAACAGTCGAAATTGAAAATCGTGGCCGCTGCTTTCACATTTATAGTACCTGTGATCATTGCAAATATATGGTGGGGAACACAATTACCTGAAAAGGATGCACAAGGACAAGTAGTATATTCGAAGGAAAAATACCCTGGAGCAAGAGTAATTTATGAGGAAGATGTACCGCCAACAGATGTAGAACCAATCCCGACGATGCTTGAAATAAAAGATGATTTGCCTTACTTTTATTCGGAAGAGGGCTGTGTAACAAGACAAGGGGATAGATTGCCAGTCTGTTCTTATGGAGAAACTGAAAATCCTAAATATACATTGGCATTAGTTGGGGGCTCCCATTCTGGGCATTGGTTTCCTGCACTTAATGAATTTGCAAAAGAGCTCGGTATAAGATTAGATGTATATAATCATGATGGATGCCGTTTTACGGACGATGATTTTGGCGGCGTCATTACTGAAGAATGTTTAGATTGGAATGAATTACTAATCAATAAATTAATAGAAGCTCCACCTGATTTAGTATTCACAACGGCAAATGTAAATAAAGGAGATACCATCCCTATTGGTTATTTAAATCAGTTTCGAAAGCTTGAAGGGATTACGAAGATTTTAGCGGTTAGGGATAACCCACGAATGGCTGAAGATATCCCATTATGCTTGGAACGAGAAGAAGACCCAATGAATTGTACAAAACCTCGAGAAGATGCATTATCTGAAATTCCACCATGGGAAAATACAGAGGGGATCCCAAGTAATGTTCAGTTTGTTGATTTATCCGATTATTTTTGTGACGAAACAACTTGCCATGTAATTATCGGTAATGTTATCGTCTATCGTGACGCTCACCATTTAACATCGGCGTACGTTAGAACACTTGCGCCAGTATTAAAAGAATATGTACAAAAAGCATTGGAAGAGGAATAGAGAGGCTGGGACATAAGTGGATTTTTTAAAGAATTCGCTTAAACCAGTAATAAAAAAATGTTATGTTTAAAAATTGATTGGAGTGTAGGGGCGACTCCTGCGGGAACAGCCCGTGATTCGAGACCCCGCAGGAGCAAAGCGACGAGGAGGCTCGAGCCGGGCCCGCGGAAAGCGTCCCCGTAACGGAAATCAATTTTCTTTATATCAAAAAAGCATCATTTTTCTATCAGGAAAAATGATGCTTTTTTGTTTTGTCCCAACCTCTTTTTAAATTGACTAGAAGCGAGATTCTATACAGCATATAATGGCGGAATTTTTATTAACCATGCTACAATAGAAGAACTGAAATGGAGGACGGATTATGGCTACACCTGTTAAAAAAAATGATCGAAGAATCGTTTATATAGAAGATTTAACTCATGATGGAAACGGCGTTGCGAAAATAGAAGGTTACCCGCTATTTATCCAAGGAGCGCTTCCTCAGGAAACGGCAGAAATTCATGTGCTAAAAACATTGAAGAATTATGGCTTTGCAAAGATTGTGGAAATTCTTGAGCCGTCACCTGATCGTGTAAAGGCACCTTGTATTTACTTTGGAAAATGTGGTGGTTGTCAGCTTCAGCACCTTTCTTACGAAGGACAGTTAAAGTGGAAAGAAAACATGGTCAAGAATGTCATGAAGCGAATTGGTAAGATCGATGCTCCAGTACTGCCTGTAAAGGGAATGAAGGACCCTTGGAATTACCGAAATAAATCTCAAATTCCTTTTGGCATGACAGAAACAGGACCAATCGCAGGTTTTTATAAATCGAAAACTCACGATATTGTCGATATGGAACGCTGCATTATACAAGTAGGCGAAGCAGACGCTATCATGGCAAATCTCAAAAAGGAATTATCGGAAATTGGTATACAACCATATAATGAACAATCTCATAGTGGCATGCTTCGCCATGTTGTTGTTCGAAAAGGACGTGCTACTGGGGAAGTAATGGTTGTGCTAGTAACGAATAAACATAAATTTCCACAGAAGGAAGCGGCAATTGAAGTGATTCGTAAACTAGTACCAAATGTGACTTCCATCGTGCAAAACGTAAATATTGAAAAAACAAATGTAATCCTCGGAAATGAAACGTATACATTGTGGGGGGAAGACACGATTGAAGATACAATCGGTGGAGTTCGCTTTGAAATTTCAGCTCGCTCCTTCTATCAGGTAAACCCAGTTCAAACAGAGGTACTGTACAAGCAAGCATTGGATTATGCACAGTTAACTGGTGATGAAACAGTGATTGATGCGTATTGTGGAATCGGAACGATCTCTTTATTCCTCGCACAAAAAGCGAAGCAAGTAATGGGCGTTGAAATCGTGGAGCAGGCCATTGAGGATGCAAAACGTAATGCGGATTTGAATGGATTTACAAACACATATTTTGAAGCAGGTCCAGCAGAGGAAGTCATCCCGCGTTGGTATGCTGATGGTAAAGAGGCAGATGTACTTGTTGTCGATCCACCACGCAAAGGCTGTGATGAAGCATTACTTACAACGATTATTGAACAGAAACCAAAGCGAGTGGTGTATGTATCATGTAACCCAGCAACCTTAGCGCGGGATTTACGAATATTAGAAGATGGCGGGTATAAGACAGTGGAGATTCAGCCAGTGGACATGTTCCCGCAGACGACGCATGTGGAGTGCGTTGCCTTGATGTCAAGGGTAAAAGGGATGACCAACAAAAATTGCCTGAAGTAAAGACTTTTCGGAAGTCTGAGCGTAAGCGCCGCAGGAGGAGGCTTGCTTTGAACGTGAGAATCGAACTATCACTCTAAGAAAACTTATCTACACTTTTCTTCGGAGGGTTTGAGTAGCCGATTGGGATGTTTTTGCGTTAGGATTGAGTTAGTGATTTGGATAACATCGAGCTCGGGCTGTGATTTAGATGTCTGAGCAGAAAATAGAGAAATATAGCAATTAGACAAGGTTGTCTATAGGCATTAACAGGGCATTTCTCGCTTTGTGTCGTGTTAAAAAATGCCTGCTGGTAGTAATCTGGCAGAGAAAAGGAGGTCATCCATATGGATCAAATCAAAATCGGAGTGTTCCTAAAAGAGCTTCGAAAAGAAAAAGATTTGACGCAGGAGCAATTGGCTGAAAAGCTGAATGTCTCTGGCAGAACAGTATCAAGATGGGAGACCGGCAGGAATATGCCAGATATAGGTCTGCTCATCGAGATAGCAGATTTTTATGATGTTAGTATTCCTGAGATTGTCAATGGAGAAAGGAAAAGCGAGAATATGAATCAAGAGACAAGAGATACTGCTATTAAAATGGCAGAATATGGACAAAACGAGATAAAGTACGGAAAACAAAAAGTGATTAGTTATCTGATGTCATTATTCGGTATATTCATCATTATTTCGGCCTTAGCGATATTCCCCAATGATAGCAGCTGGGGAAGTATTTATTCAATTATCGGAAGTATCATTTTAATAATTGGAGCTTACTTCATGATTAAATCTGTATTCGTAAAGAGAAGCTTACGTATATTGAGTGTTGTCGGATGTGCCATTCTATTATTTGCAATTTTTACTATTTCAGATTATCTTGCAGTCACTCAATTCAACCAGGTGCCCAGATTTAGTTATGAGAAATCATACAGTTCACTGAATCCAGATGAAATTGTTCATAAGACTTTATTTTTTAAAGCTGTTCAGAAAAATCCCGGAACGGAGTATGAACGAATTGAAATTGTAAAATAAGTTCAAAAAAAGATAAATCCCAGTTTGTATTAGACAAACCAAGGCTCCTCAACTACCATTATGGCGGCGAGGAGCCTTTTTATGCTTCGATTTTTGTATGGGAGACTTTAATATAAAGAAAAATTAAAGTAAAATACACACGAATTGATACTTCAAATATCATATACATAAAAGCAGTTGATATCGTAAAAAGTCTATACTATCTGCTTTTTCGTTTGTGAAAATACCATTCAGGACTGATTTTCGTTAAAATATACATGGCGATTTTCATAAATGATCCATATTCAAATATACTAGTGTATGATAGTAAGTTAGGAAACATGATGTTAGTGTAAAAAAAGCGGTTTTATCCCGCATTAATGGGTTGTAATGCTTCTACCTCAAAATTTAGCGAAAGCAAAGAAGTTAGGAAAGGAATCAATTGCCCATAAAAACCCAATTGGTTCAGGCTAATAAGATGTTGGTTCTTCAGGTGTCATAGGACATGGCGCCTTTAACCTGAGTTTCTCTAGTTCGGTGGAGGATGAAGAAACCCCAGTGATTAAAAGTTTCACTTTATATTTTTGACTGACAGATAGTTTAAAGTTGTATCAGTAATGAGAGGATTTGAGTTTGCAATGATTGATAATTTTTGGCGTGATTTACCACGACCATTTTTTATACTTGCGCCAATGGAAGATGTGACGGATGTTGTTTTTCGCCATGTAGTAAGTAAAGCAGGTCGACCGGATGTATTTTTTACAGAGTTTACAAACTCGGATAGCTATTGTCATCCTGAGGGAAAGAACAGTGTTCGGGGTCGTTTGTTGTTTACAGAAGATGAACAGCCAATGGTGGCACATATTTGGGGAGATAAGCCCGAATATTTCCGACAAATGAGTATTGGGATGAAAGAGCTAGGATTTAAAGGCCTTGATATTAATATGGGCTGCCCTGTACCGAATGTGGTATCGAGAGGGAAAGGTAGTGGACTTATTCTGCGTCCAGAAGTCGCAGCAGAACTTATTGAAGCAGCAAAAGCGGGTGGACTGCCTGTCAGTGTGAAAACACGACTTGGCTATTCGGATGTAAATGAATGGGAGGAGTGGCTAACGCATATTTTAAAACAGGATATCGCAAATCTTTCTATTCATTTACGTACAAGAAAGGAAATGAGCAAAGTAGAGGCACACTGGGAGCTGATTCCAGAAATCAAGAAATTACGTGATCGTGTGGCACCGAATACGCTACTAACCATCAACGGGGACATTCCTGATCGTGAAACAGGACTGAAACTTGTTCGTCAATATGGTGTGGATGGGGTTATGATTGGGCGCGGAATTTTTAAAAACCCATTTGCCTTTGAAAAAGAGCCGAAAGAGCATAGTAGTATGGAGTATCTCAATCTTCTAAGATATCATCTTGATCTTTATGACTACTATTTAGAAAAACTGCCACGTCCAATTACTGGGCTCCATCGTTTTTTCAAAATATATGTCAAAGGATTTCCTGGAGCAAGCATGTTAAGAAATCAATTGATGAACACAAAGTCAACGGATGAAGTACGTCAATTACTTGATCATTTTGAAAAAAAGTGTTGACAGGACAGGGACAGTAGAATGAGGTAATGCATAAAAATTAGAGGGAAAATGAATCCTATCAACTCATGTGTATTTATAATTTTACTATTAAATCGAAAAGGTAAAGTTAATTGATTCATGTTAAGAATCCTTCATTCCATATGATTAGGTAGAAAAATTCATTTTATCAGAAATAATCTTTATTTTATTTTGAAAAATGAAAAGCCAGTGAAATTTTACGACGAGTAAAACCTCACTGGCTTTTTTAATGTTTTAAAGGAGGGTTTTGTCCTAGCTGCAATTAAATTTTTTCATATTTAAAGAATATTAATTTATTGGTTTGTTTGTATTCTGTGGTTTTAACATAACTTAGCTTTTCGTAGAAATGGTGATTACGATAACTTAGATAAGGCGCATGCAAAGTAAATAATTCACTTTAATGCAAACTGTTTCAATGTACTTTATAGCTTATGAGTCTAAGCCGGAATTTTGTACATTTTAATTGAGAAACAATTCATCTTATTAAAATAGATTATCACAGGTTAATGGAGCAACAGATGAGTTGCTTCAAATTTTATTTGCATGTCACTAAATAATGATTTTAACGTTCAAAGAATAAAACGATACCTTGTAATAGCTTGGGATAAAGCCGATTATAGTGCTTACCAATCTGACATTTGCCATAATCTCTATGAAAAGCTATTAGAAATTGATACTATTGCTATAGGGGTAGATGTAATAGTTACTTTAAGATATTAGCCTTCTTAATATTACATTGGCTTAATTCTCTTGTATGGCTTTCATTTTTTTTAATGAGTAAGGATATGGAACTTTTCTGTGATGAAAGCGTATTAAAAGTATGCATGAAAACACAAAAAACTTATGTTAATCCATTGCTGTTGCTTGCTATCGGAAAGCGTATTTTAAGAGGAACTTCTCTAGCTTTTGACAAGGGAAATGTAAAGGGGAGGATTAAAAACGTGTTAAATTATAGAAAGCCAAAATTTTGGGTGATTGCTGTTACTTTAGTTGCAATTGTAGTACTTGTGGTTGCTCTAGTTACCAATTTAATTACAACTAAATCAGGTGATGACCCTCTTGTTTCTCAGTTTTTAAAAAATAAAACCGAGTATGTAGGCAATAACTCAAAAGTTGGAGGTATCATCTTTTTATTAACGTTCCCTAAAAACATCGATTACGATTACTTTGAGCTTTCTACTGATAGTGAGCCTTTTGCAATAACTGTAAATTTACAAACGGATACAGAGACTAGAAATTTTTATAGTGATGAAGCAAATCAACAACAGTTTGAAGTTAATGCTATCATTATGTTTGCCTTGATTGGAAACGTAGAATATATCAATTTTAACCTAAATGACGGGCTAACCTCCTATAATATGCAGTACACACGAGAATGGGCAAATGATCAATATGGAAAAGATGTGCGTGATTTTGCCATAAGCGAAGAAGAATTTAGTAAGCTGATTAAGGGTACATCTTATAATGGAAAATATAGAGATTAAAATGATATAGCACAACTTGTGGAAGAAAATCTTGCTATTATAATGTTGCAAAATTCGAATCAAGACATCTACACTTGGATTTTATAGTCCACTCTTATAGTAGTGATGTAAAATCGCGCCGAGCTTTTATAAATAGAATTTCATTTTTAAATCTTTTGCGCAGGAGTGTATCTGACGGTCATCTTGATTTTTGAGAGAGGTTATGAATGTTCTTGTTAATTCATTATTGGAAGTTGTGGCAGCGTCCCAGGTTGATACAAACGAAGTCCGGAACGCGCCACGCAAAGAAATGGTTATCATCATGAATTGGACACATGGCTAGGTACACTAGATTTGAAGATTCGAAAACCTCACAAAGGCAGTTACTATCCAAGTATGCCAAAACCCCGAAAACGTATAGAAAAACATTGCTCTCTGTTATCTAAGAAGCATATTTCATTGTATTTTGAATCAGTTAAATAATCCATTCGTTGGAATCACCGGGATCAAGTGATGGGAGGGTTCCAATAACGCCGAATACGCTGTCGGTTACTTCAATATTGGTAAGCGTCACATCACCAGTATTTGTTACGATGAATTTAAATTGCGGTGTTACTCCGTCTGGAAGCAACGGTCCTGGAGACGTATCGGCTTCCTGCCATGTTGCTCCATTATCTACCGAAACATATTTCTCAATGGTGATGGAAGGGATGACGCCAAACCAATATGTCGAATTGGTGTCAGAGAGAGTATTGCCGTCATATTCACCAGTTACCGTTGCGGCATTCACGTTTTGTCCAAGCACCCAGGTACCGACAATAATCCAACTAGCTGAATCTCCCGGTGGCAGAACGGGCATGGTCCCAACAAAACCGTATATATCGTCCGTTACTTGGACATTGGTTAAGGTTACGTCTCCCACATTAGTAACTGTAACTCTAAACAAAGGATTGGTCCCTATGGCAACATTTAATCCTGGAGGTGTATCCGCGTCATACCAGGTAATCCCGTTATCGTTAGATACCTCTTTTATTATATTAATTTCTGGCTGTGGAGCTTCTTCGCCGAACCAATATGCGACATCAGCATCGGATACTCCTTCGTCAGATGTTGCTGTTGCAATATTCATTTGATTCCCAAGTGCCCATGTACCAACAACTATTGTGGATGATGATTCACCGGGGGCTAAACTTGCGATTGGTCCAAGCACTAAGCCATAAACATTGTCATTTACTATAACATTGGTCAACGTGATATTGCCCGTATTAACAACTGTGAATTGAAATTGTGGATCTGTGCCTTGTGGTACAGGTGGGCCTACAGGAGCATTTGCTTCAAACCATGTGACCCCATTATCTGGTGAAACGTATTTGTCTACTTCAATGGACGGTGCGGCCGCTTCAACCCCAAACCAAAATGCCGTGTTCTCATGGGTAACCCCCTGATCACATGTTGCCGTCGCAATATTGGACTGCTGGCCAAGTGCCCATGTGCCGTTAATTGTTACTGTTTCCGATTCGCCGGGGTTCAAATCCGTTGGACCGATAACCGTTAAATAAACATTATCCGTCACGGTAACATTGGTCAACGTAACATTTCCTGTGTTTGTAACTGTAAATCGAAACTGCGGATTGTTGGGAAAAACTACATTCGGGCCTGGAAGCTTGTTTGCATCGAACCATGTAACCCCATTGTCTGGCGATACTTCCTTTTTCACGGTAATCGCCGGAAGTGCCGCTTCCACACCTACCCAATATGTCGAATTGGTGTCAGAGAAGGTATTGCCGTCATATTCACCAGTTGCCGTCGCGGTATTCACGTTTTGACCAAGTACCCATGTTCCATCGAAAATGAATTGGTCCGAAGCGGACTTCTCCAGTGTAGCTATTGTTCCAATTAAACCGTAAACATCGTCCGTAACTATAACATTGGTTAGTGTAGCAGTTCCATTATTTGTAACAGTGAAACGAAAACGCGGATTTGTGTTAGAAGGCACATCCGGTCCTGGGGCAGTATCTGCCGAGAACCATGTTACACCATTATCAGGCGAAACCTCTTTTTCTATCGAGATGGAAGCGATTTCAGTTAAGCATGACTGCGGATCAGGCAGAGTTCCTTCAAACAATTCATTATGACTTTCGGAAGTTCCCGTAAGAGAGTTAAAAATAATATTGCCATTAATTTGGCTAGATACGGTAGTTGCATCTGCAAATGGGGCCAATACCGAGCCATATATTGCGGTCGTACTATTAGTCCATGTTGCTGCTTGAGGAAAATTCCAAAGGATTAATCGTGCATCGCTTCGAGTTGCGGTTACTCCATTTCTAAAAATTTGGTAACTACCAAATGCAATGTTTGTTCCTATGACATTGATTAAAACTGTAGAACTTAGTGGAGCTACAATATTGATGCCATTCAACTGATTCAGTGACAATCCTGACCCTGCTACATCATTTGCATTTATTTCAAATATATTCAAATCTGGCTCGGTACCGGTTAGAGTTAATCCCCCAAAGCTTACACTTGCAGTACCAGTTGCCGTCAGATTGCCCCAAAAGGTACTTGCGCATTTTAAATAAGTTGCTTTCTCTGTAAAATTGATTGGATTCCCAGTTACAAAAGTACCGTTTGGGTTTCCCATAGTATAATTGATTACTGAACTAGATGCTCTTCTGATAGTATTGCCACTAAAATTCGAACCACTTGTAACATTTACATTACCGCCAATTACAAAAGAGGCATCCGTTCCAAAGGGTGGTAATGGTGAGATGGAAGCGCCTATTCCGTAGTTTTGCAAGGTAACATTACCTCCTACGGCTACTCTTCCTTCGGCATCTGTATTGCTCATATTCATATCTTGTATCACAAACACATTGTAAATGCCTATTGGTCCAAGGTTTACTGCCATTTTTCCATTCCCTCCTTTTCAACGAAAATCGAGCCAATAATCGTCATATTACGAACATCGTTGAGGTTATAGTGAAACCTTTTCTGAATGTTACTCCATTTAACAGGAGTGTTAATGCAGTTTAAATTCGTTGACATTATTACATTCCTCCCGTTGTATGATAATATGCACTGTCGCTGGCGTAGTAGGTGTTGCCTTCGAATACGGCCGTTACGCTTGCAGTATTAACGTGTATGCCAAGCTGTTCATAATTGATGAGATCCTCGAGTTGGAACTGAAGAAGTATCTGGGTTTTAATAGTATCTTTGAGCGTCTGATTCACCGAATTGTTGATTTTCAATAAATCATCAATTGTAGCGGGCTCTGGTGGGGTTTGCCCGTCAAGTGTTCCAAGGACATACTGAATCTTTTCAGCTTCGGCGTTGATGATATGAGACAATCCTAATTCTTCCAATGCTATGGACGCCAACAAAAGATTGATGACGCTATCTCGGTTAATATTGATATGTGGAGTTACATTAGGCATGTTTGGAAATGACATAATTGGACTCCTTTCTATTTGGTTTTTATATCACAAGATGTTTTTTCGACATTGGTTCAACGCTCAAAACTAAATGAATAACAAGGCGGTGCATATGTGTCTGCTTATCTACTCATTAAAATTTGCAATTACAAAGTTATGGCGTCCCGGTAGTCGTCGTTGTGGATGTCGAAATGGATAGCGTATCTTTCAACTTAAAATGAAGAAGCATTTGGTTTTTAATGACGTTTCTCAATGTTTGACTAACCGACTCATTGATTCCTAGAAGTTCATCAATCGTCGGGGGCGTAGTGGGGGGATTCTGTCCTCTGAGCGTTCCAAGGGCATACTGAATCTTTTCAGCTTCGGCGTTGATGATATGAGAAAGCCCCAGTTCCTCAAAGGCCACGGAAGCAAGCAAAAGATTGACAGAATCTTCAAGAGTGATACTGATGGTTGCATTTATGTTAGGTATATTGGGCATTGACATAGAGTAAATTCCTCCTTTCAAGTATTAATGCTTAATGATATCTCACGCTTTCAAACATAGAATCAAATCTATAACGATTATTAAAGCAGATGAGATATATGACACTCAGTGAAAGTGTTTATGCTATATTATGTCAATGTTGACTATGTGATTGTGCTGTCGTCTATCATGTAACAGTTTGACAAGTAAAGAAGTTTAATGATTAAAGGCATACTAGATTTAGATAAGAACTATTTATCAGAAAAAATAGTAAGTGATATGGCAAAAGGAAATGATGATTTTACTGATCTGTTTCATAATGAATTTAAGATGTTGACGGACATTGGAAATAAATATCGTATACGACATCATGAGATTGAAATAACTAAATTCCGTTATTATGACTATCTTTTTAATTGTTGTTTAGCACTAATTACACGAGCTATAAAATAGTTGAAGGACTATGTAATATTTTTAATAAAGAAAAATTCCGCAAAATCATAGATGTATCGTGAGGCTGAAATAAAAATCAAACTACATATTCTTGCATTTACAATGTGATGACATTACGAAAGATTTGGAAAGGAAATTCTTTAGATCAATTCCAATTTGTCAAGGAACTTATGAGCACAATGCATTTTGTTACAGATATAGTGGATATGTTTCTGGAAACGGATTCAAATGACATTCATTCTAAACTTCCGAAATATGATAAATGGTTTCCAAGAATGTGTGAGTATGGATTTGTGGAGGGTACGGACTTTTCGACATTTCTGTCGGAAAGTACAGGTGGAAGACCAGCTGTTGACCACCAAATAACAATTGATATGGCAAAAGAGCTATGCATGATACAGCGTACTCCAAAAGGAAAACAATGCCGCGGGTACTTTCTTGAAATTGAAAGACGATGGAACTCTCCAGAAGCAATCATGGCAAGGGCACTTCAGATTGCCAATCAACAGCTAACACAAGTAAGGAAACAAAATAAAGTGCTTGAAGGTACAGTTGCTGTTCAGAATCAGCAAATTGCAGAAATGAAACCGAAAGTGTCTTATTACGATGTGGTTTTAAATTGCAAAGACCTCATTTCCACATCAGCAATCGCCAAAGATTATGGTAAGTCAGCTATTTGGATGAACCGCTATCTTAATAAAAAGGGCATCCAATTTAAACAAGGCGGCATTTGGCTTTTATATCAGAAGTATGCGGAAAAAGGATACACCAGTACTAAGACACATAACTACCTTGGCAGTAACGGGCAACAGCATACAAAGGTCCATACATATTGGACACAAAAAGGCAGACTCTTCATTTACGAACTGATGAAGGCAGACGGTATTTTGCCTCAAATAGAAATGGAGGGTGTGTAATGGGAATCAACAAATTTAACCATGAAGGATACCATGACCCAACTCCCCATGAAGCACTGACCAACATAATGAGAAAGGAAAAGGCAGAGAAAAAATCTGCCTTTAAGCCGCTTGTATATATCTGTTCTCCCTATTCCGGTGATGTAGAAGAAAACGTTAAAAAGGCTCGTAGTTTTTGCAGGTTTGCCTTGGAAAGTAACTGTATTCCAATTGCTCCCCACCTTATGTTTCCACAGTTTATGGATGATGAAAATCCAGAGGAACGGGAGCTTGCCATATTTATGGACATTGTGCTCATGGGCAAATGTTCCGAGGTGTGGGTGCTGGGCAATACCATCTCAAACGGTATGGAGAGGGAAATTGAAGTCGCCAAGAAACGCAGACAAACGGTTAGATATTTTAGTCCGGAGCATGAGGAGGTCGAAAGTTTATGAAAATTGCAGTAGGCAATAGCCGGATGGATAGAAAATGGAAAAACAAAGATATATCCTGGGAGGATTTTTGCTCCCGTGTAAAGACAACACAACGTACTACAGAAACGGTAGAGGAATATCGGAAACTTAAAAAAGGTCAACAAGATGATATCAAAGACGTGGGTGGCTTTGTCGGAGGACATTTAAAAGAAGGAAGGCGAAAGAAGGGCAATGTTCTATGTCGCTCTTTGCTTACCCTTGATATGGATTACGGTAGACCGGATATTTGGGAACAAATCTCAATACTTTTCGATTTCAAATGTTGTGTTTACTCCACCCATAAGCACACACCGGAAAATCCGAGACTCAGACTTATCGTTCCTCTTGCTCGTGAGATCAGTGAAGAAGAATATGCAGCCGTTGGACGTATGGTGGCAAAAGAAATTGGTATGGACCTTTTCGATGATACGACATATGAAGCACATCGCCTTATGTATTGGCCATCCACTTCCTCTAATGGTGAATTTGTCTACGAAGAGCAGGATGGAGCATTACTTGACCCGGATGTTTATCTTTCAAAATATCAAAACTGGCGGGATACATCAACTTGGCCGGTATCAAGCAGGCAGTCTGAAGTGATTAATCGAAGTCTGAAAGAACAAGCAGATCCGCTTTTAAAGGAAGGTGTGGTAGGAACATTCTGTCGTGCCTATTTCGTTCGTGAAGCTATAGAAAAATTCTTAGGTGCTGTTTATGCCCCCTCTGCTATGGAAGGACGGTACGATTATATTCCAGCTGACAGCAGTGCGGGTGTGATTATCTATGATGATAAATTTGCATACAGCCACCATGCCACAGACCCAGCAAGCAGCCTGCTCCTCAATGCTTTTGATCTTGTTCGTATTCATAAATTTGGTTCTTTAGATGATAAAGCTTCTACCACCACGGTTCCTGGTAAGATGCCATCTTTTGTGGCAATGTGCGAGTTTGCTATAAAAGATGAAGCGGTAAAAGCTGAGTTCGCAAAGGAAAGACAGGCTCAGGCTGAAGAGGAGTTTAGTGATGAGGATTGGCAGACAGCTTTGGAATTGGATAAGCAAGGCCGAATAAAAGACACATTGGATAACATCGTTCTGATTATTCGGCATGATGAGAATTTACAGCATATCGCTTTCAACTGCCACCGTGATGGGATTGATGCCAAAGGTGGTCTGCCTTGGGAACAGATCAAGGCTGGTTGGAATGATTCGGATAACGCGCTTCTTAAGGTGTACTTAAGCAGTAAATACGGAGTCTATTCCCCTACCAAGACCAAAGATGCTGTGTTAGCTGTAGCGTCAGAACGAGCCTACCATCCTGTTAAGGAATATCTGGACTCCCTGCCAAAATGGGATGGTATTAGCCGAGTAGATAATCTATTAATTGATTATTTCGGTGCAACAGATAATTCCTATACAAAAGCAGTCATACGCAAAACGATGGTTGCAGCGGTAGCCCGTATTTATAGACCAGGTACAAAGTTTGATAGTGTTCTTATCTTAAACGGTCCTCAAGGAATCGGTAAATCAACCTTCTTTGCTAAGCTTGCTGGAGACTGGTTTTCAGACAGTTTGACTATTACAGATATGAAGGATAAATCCGGGGCTGAGAAACTTCAGGGATATTGGTTGCTGGAACTAGGAGAGCTTGCTGGAATGCGTAAGACGGATGTGGAGGTTGTGAAGTCCTTTATTTCAAGGGCAGATGATAAGTACCGTGCAAGTTATGGGGTCAACGTCGAAAGCCATCCCCGTCAATGCGTGATTGTAGGTTCTACCAATGCGGAAAGCGGTTTTCTTCGTGATATTACGGGCAACCGCAGATTTTGGCCAGTCCGCATTAGTGGTAACAGTAGAAAGAAAGCTTGGCAGATGACTAAAGAAGAAGTACAGCAGATTTGGGCAGAGGCACTAGTATTATATGAGAAGGGCGAAAAACTCTACCTTGAAGGTGATGATGTATCCATGGCAACTAGTGAACAGGCAGATGCTATGGAAACAGATGAACGAGAAGGACTGGTTCGTACTTACTTGGATACGCTCTTGCCGGATGATTGGGACACGATGTCTTTGTACGAGCGTAGAAATTTTCTCGGCGGTAGCGAATTTGGCGGCGGCACCCGTGTTGGAACCGTAAAAAGGACCCTTGTCTGTAATATGGAAATTTGGTGTGAGTGTTTCGGTAAAGAGGCATCCATGCTAAAGCCTTCAGATTCCTATGCCATCGGTGCCATTATGAGAAAGATCAGTGAGTGGAACAAGTACACTGGGAACAAGAATGGTGTTGTGACGTTTCCTGTCTACGGAAAGCAACGAGCTTATTCCCGAGTCGAGGAACAACGCTAAGTTGTACCTTACCTTGTTCCCATACTCTTTCTTTCCCTAAAGCTAGTAATGATAAGGAAAATCAACGGTTCGGAACAAGTGGAACAAGAAGTATCCTATTTATTTATAAATAGTAAAAAGAAGTAATAGTAGCCTGTGCATACACGCATACGCGCGCGTATAGGAAAATTGGGTCAAAGTTGTTTTCTTGTTCCGAGCCTTTTTATATGGGAGGTATTTATGCTTGAAAAATATATCGAAAAGAAACTGGTGGCTGAGGTAAAAAAGATAGGAGGTATTGCGGCGAAGTTTGTTAGTCCAGGTTTAGATGGAATGCCAGACCGTCTTGTGCTTTTACCATATGGGAAGATGGCTTTTGTGGAATTAAAGGCTCCCGGAAAGAAACCTCGTCCGTTACAGATTAGAAGAATAAAGCAATTACAGAAGTTAGGCTTTACCTGCTATGTCATTGATGATGTTAAGCAGATTGGAGGGATACTGGGTGAAATACAATCCTCATAAATATCAGACCTATGCAACGAACTTCATACTTGAGCATCCCATCGCTGCGGTGTTTTTAGAAATGGGTCTTGGCAAAAGCGTCATTACTCTAACAGCTATATTTGATTTATGTCTTGATAGTTTTGAAATTGGAAAGGTTCTGGTCATTGCTCCACTTCGGGTAGCAAGGGATACTTGGCCAGCTGAGATAAATAAGTGGGAGCATTTAAAAGGGCTGGAGTTTTCGGTAGCGATTGGAACAGAGCAGGAGCGATTGGCGGCTCTTAGAAAACCTGCAAGTGTCTACCTTATAAATAGAGAAAATGTGGACTGGTTGGTAAACAAAAGTGGCATCCCTTTTGACTATGACATGGTGGTAATCGATGAGCTATCATCCTTTAAATCCTATGGTGCAAAAAGATTTAAAAGTTTACTAAAAGTAAGGCCGAGGGCAAAACGGATCGTGGGTCTTACGGGTACACCCTCCAGTAATGGGTTAATGGATTTGTGGGCAGAGTTTCGTATTCTCGACATGGGTAAAAGACTCGGCAGATACATAACTCACTACCGCAATTCCTTTTTTACACCGGATAAACGTAATCAGCAAATCGTATTTTCATATAAACCATTGCCAGGTGCTGAAGATGCCATATATCGGCTCATTTCGGATATCACCATTTCCATGAAATCAGTCGATTTTCTGAAAATGCCAGAGTGCGTTATCAATGAAGTGCCCGTGTATCTGAATGACAAAGAACAATCCGTATATGATCACTTTCGTGAAGAGATGGTTCTTGAGCTTGCCAATGAGGAGATTGATGCCATGAATGCAGCAGTCCTTTCTGGCAAACTCCTGCAAATGGCAAACGGTGCTGTCTATGATGATGATAAAAATACTCATATTATCCATGACCGCAAGCTGGATGCTCTTGAAGATTTAATCGAAGGTGCAAACGGCAAACCTGTTCTTATTGCATATTGGTATAATCACGATTTAGAGCGTATTAAAGCAAGATTTAATGTTAGAGAAATTAAAACATCCAAGGATATCAAGGATTGGAACAACGGCGATATTTCTGTGGCGGTTATCCATCCTGCATCAGCAGGACACGGCCTTAACTTACAAAGTGGTGGTTCAACACTTATTTGGTTTGGTCTTACCTGGAGTCTAGAACTCTATCAGCAAACCAATGCAAGACTTTGGAGACAAGGACAAAATGAAACGGTGGTTATCCATCACATTATTACTAAAGGAACGATTGATGAAGATGTGATGAGGGCCTTGAAACGAAAGGAAAAGACACAATCTGATCTTATCAATGCGGTCAAAGCAAATCTTGGGAAAGCGAGGGGTGTTGTATGATAGATGCATTTGAAAAACTGGCGAATGCCATTATTCTACAGGCGGTCAAGGATTATCGTTTTGCACTGAAAAGATTAGCAAAACACCCTCGCAATGATTCTGCTTTATATACAAAACGTGAGGTTGAGTGCTTCTTTCATTCTGGATTGTTTAATGTCCTCACATCCCTAAACCCTGACATATTAATTCAACAGCTACAAGAGGAGGCGGTGCGATGATGACAGCTAAGGAATTCTTAAAACAGGCTTACCGTTTGAATGAATTGATTAATTCCGACCTTGAAGAGCTACAAAACTTAAGAGATCTATCACGAAGTGTTTCATCACCCGTTCTTGAGGAAAAAGTCAGTAAAACAAAAAGTACTGATCCACCTTTTGAAAAATATGTGATAAGAATAGTAGATTTGGAGCAACAGATACAACAAGAGGTTGAGCGATTAATAAAGCTGAAATCAGATATCCGTGAAGCGATTAATCAGATGGAAAACGTGGATGAGAAGCTACTTCTTCGCTACCGATACATTAACTTTCTTAACTGGGAAGAAATCTGTGTCAATCTTAATGTTTCTATGAGAACCGTGCATAGACTTCATTCATCCGCTTTACAACATTTGAAGGTACCTAAATAAAAATTGGCACACTTTGGCACAGTTTGGCATACGATGACACTGTTTGTCCGTGGTGAAAGTTATATAATGGTAGTATGGAATATTAATAAACAGTAGCCTTCACGGGAGCATTTCTCCTGCGAGGGCTTTTTCTATGGGCAAAAGGAGGTGCAAGTATGCCAAAGAAACCTAAGCGACCGTGCTCTTACCCCGGTTGCCCAGAGCTAACTGACAAGCGCTTTTGTGAAGAGCATAGCAAGAAGGAAGCTGCACGGTATGAGAAGTATGACCGCGATCCAGCAACCCGCAAGCGTTATGGTCGTGCTTGGAAAAGGATACGTGACCGCTACATTGCAGCCCATCCTCTTTGTGAGGAATGTAAAAGACAAGGAAAGCTGACCCCAGCAGCTGAAGTGCATCACATTCTTCCTCTTGCAAGAGGAGGAACTCACGATAGAAGTAATCTGATGGCTCTTTGTACTCCTTGCCACTCTGCAATCACTGCAAGAGATGGAGACCGTTGGGGAACCCGGTAGGGGGAGTCAAATCTCTACAGCTTTTCATTTGTGTAACGGGCGTGGGGCAACGCGTGAAAAAACGCGGTTTCAAACGGGGTAATAGGCCCATCGACGAAAAGAGGTGAGTGAATGGCCAAAGATGGAACAAATCGTGGCGGCGCCCGTATAGGCTCCGGTCAAAAGAAGAAACCACTTGCTGACAAAATTGCAGAGGGGAATCCTGGTAAGAGAAAGCTTGAAGTCGTTGAGTTCCAAAATACCGCTGACCTGAAGGGGCAGGAAATGCCAAAGCCAATGGCCATGCTCTCAGCGGTGCAAAAGGATGGAAAAACCCTAGTAGCGAGTGAAATCTATGAAATTACATGGAAATGGCTCGAGGAGCGAGGCTGTGCCCATTTGGTACTTCCACAGCTTCTAGAGCGATATGCCATGAGTGCGGCCAGATGGATACAGTGTGAGGAAGCAGTAACCGAGTTTGGCTTTCTTGCCAAGCATCCAACTACCGGCAATGCTATTCAAAGTCCTTATGTAGCTATGAGTCAGAACTTTATGAGTCAGACAAACAGATTGTGGATGGAGATTTATCAAATCGTTAAAGAGAATTGTGCTACAGAGTATTCTGGTTTAAACCCACAGGACGATGTGATGGAGCGACTGTTATCTGCCCGCAGAGGAAAATAAAGATGAGGAGATATATAATGAGTAAAAGATATTTAACAGCTGAAAGTGTATGTGCTGGACATCCTGATAAACTATGCGACATCATAGCAGATAGCATTTTAGAAGCATGTTTACGTAAAGACAAAGCATCACGTGTCGCTTGTGAGGTAATGGCAACCAAAGGGAAAATTATCGTGGCGGGCGAAATCTCCTGCAGCGAGAAAATAGACATCCGATACATTGTTAGGAATGTCCTTAAAGAGATTGGATACAACCCTCTTAGATTCTTAATTTATGTATTTGTACACAAACAAAGTGTAGATATTGCAACTGGCGTGGATACTGCACTGGAAGCAAGAAATGGAATAAATGAACAGTATGGTTCGATAGGTGCTGGAGACCAAGGAACTGTGTATGGCTATGCTACAAAGGAAACAGGAGAAATGCTTCCCCTACCCCTTATACTATCTCACAGGATTGTAAAGAGACTGGATGATTGCCGAAAAGGGAAACTGATAAAAGGTATCCACCCAGATGGTAAAGCACAGGTGACGGTGGAATATGAAGGGGACACTCCAGTGCGAATAAAGACTATCGTGATATCGGTACAGCATGATAAGAATAAAACACAGGAAGAACTAAAGACAGATATCCTTAACAATGTCCTATGGCAGTGCTTTGAGGACTTCCCATTTGATGATGAAACAGAAATTCTCATTAACCCCTCTGGTAGATTTGTCGAAGGTGGTCCCGCTGCCGATACAGGCTTAACTGGTAGAAAAGTTATGGTTGATACCTATGGAGGACTTGCATCTCATGGAGGAGGCGCACTTAGTGGTAAAGACCCCACCAAAGTTGACCGAAGCGGTGCCTATATGGCTCGGTACATTGCAAAGCATATCGTCTGGTGTGGATATGCAAAGAGATGTGAAGTTAGTATATCCTATGCCATTGGTAAGGCAAATCCTGTAGCCTTTTCTGTAAATACTCTTGGCACAGGTATTGTTTCTGACGAAATATTAACTCTTGCTGCACAGGAGATTTTCAATTTAAGACCTGCGGCAATCATAGAGAAGTTGCGTCTAAGGAATGTGATTTACTCTGATACAGCTGTTTATGGTCACTTTAATAGTTGTCTATTCCCGTGGGAGGATGTAAATAAGTACAATGAATTTAGAAAGGCGGTGGAAAAGTATGTTGATAGAGAAGATAAAAACTAAACACCTCATCCCCGCTGAATATAACCCAAGGAAGGATTTAAAACCGGGTGATCCTGAATATGAGAAACTTAAACGCTCCCTTGAGGAGTTTGGATATGTAGAACCCGTAATATGGAATAAGACCACAGGCAGAGTCATCGGAGGTCATCAGCGTTTGAAAATCCTGCTGAGTATGGGCATGGATGAGATAGAATGCGTAGTTGTTGAAATGGATGAGCAAAAGGAGAAGGCGCTGAACATTGCACTAAATAAAATTAGTGGTGATTGGGATAAAGACAAATTAGCACTTCTCATCACGGACTTAAATGCTTCAGACTTTGATGTGTCTTTGACAGGTTTTGACCCGGGAGAGTTGGAGGATCTTTTCAAGGATTCCCTTAAGGATAATATAAAAGAAGATGATTTCGATGTAGACAGCGAGCTGAAAAAGCCCGCTGTTTCGCATTTAGGGGATGTGGTATGTCAACACTAAACTAGACAACTTTTTTAAGGTGTTCATTTTTATATTCAATAGGGCTTAAATACCCAAGTGTTCCGTGAATTCTGATATGATTAAACCAATGAACATAATCATCTAATTCTAATTTCAACCGTTCTAAATTTTCAAAATGTTTCCCTTTGACAAACTCTGTCTTAATAATTTTAAAGGTGGCTTCAGCTACCGCATTATCATACGGACAACCTTTCATACTCAATGAACGCTTTATTTTAAATGTTTCTAATGCTTCATCAATCATCCTGTTTTTAAACTCATTTCCTCGGTCCGTGTGAAACAATTGAATTTGCCGTAAATCAGCTTTTATAGTCGATAAGGCTTGATATACTAGGCCTGCGTTTTTATGAGGCCCAGCACTGTGACCAATAATTTCACGATTATAAAGATCAACAAATAAACATATGTAATGCCATCGATTTTCGACTCTTACGTATGTTAAATCACTCACTACCACAGATAATTCATTTTGTTGATTGAATTCCCTATTTAACTCGTTTTTAGCTTTTGATTCATTACATTTATCTACATGAGGCTTAAATTGAGCGACTGTATATTTAGATACTAGCCCATTCTTTTTCATAATTCTGCCAATACGTCGTCTGGATGCAACTATGCCAAGCTTTTTTAATTCATGTTTAATTTTGCGTGTGCCATAGTTTTGGCGACTTTTATTGAATATATCAATTATGGCAAATGCGAGTTCATCTTCTGATTTTGATTGCTCTTTTGCTTCGTAATAATAGGTACTTCTTGGGAGTTGTAGGACGTCACACATTGCTGATATCGAGTATTTGTGTCGGTTATTTTTGATCACATTTACTTTCGTCCTAGTATCAGCGCAGCTTGCTTTAAAATATCATTTTCCATCAATAAACGTTGGTTTTCTTTACGAAGTTTGATCAACTCTGTTTGTTCTGGTGTCCTATTATCCTTCTCTTTAAACGAACCAGATGTTTTGCTTTGTTTAATCCATTTGTCCAATGCCGAAGGCGTTAAATCGTATTCACTAATGATATCTTTTCTGGGCTTTCCGCTTTCGTATAACTTGACCATTTGAGCTTTAAATTCGGAAGTAAAAGTTCTTCTTTCTCTCATGTAAGTCTCTCCTTAACTAAATAGGGGTAACGTAGACTGCAACAACAGTGGAATAATGCCGAAACTTGACATGGAGCCTCTGCGGACATGCTTTCCCGACCAGGAAGCCAGCTGATAAGTACACCTGGCCCCGCCGACAAGGCTAGCATACCCGCTTCTCCACGTAAAGTTTCTAGAATGGATCTCTTATGACAGTAAGCAGTATGCCCAAATTTGGTGGTTAGTCTACTTGACCTTATTTTTATTGTCCAGTTAAGTGTAGCCGATTCAGCTCCTTGACGACATCCAACTACAAATCACTTTCTGGAACTATCATTGCTTTTAAACATAATTGTTTATAATGTTCTGCTTTAAAGCTACCTGCACCCCTTGTAATAAGATAGTCTGTGTGATGTTCTCCTAGTTCCAGACATTTATCAAATGAAGCTATTGCAGCTGGATAATTTTTTATTTGAAATAAAAAAAGCCCTTTTAAAAAATGAAGATCTACATAATCCGGATAAAGAAGAAGAGCCTTATCAATACTAAAACTAGCAACTTCATAGCTCTTCGTCTCAAATAAAATATCATATTTCAAACGGTATAAAAGAGCAGGAGGTGTATATCCTTGCTGTAAAAATCCTAAGATTGATTTATTTATATAGTTAAAAGCTGTTTGATATTCTTTTAATCGATAAAATTCACTAGCTAAATGATATTCAATCCAAGGACTATGAGAACTGTCTTGAAATTCTTTAAAAAGGACCTGTAAATTCCTTCGAGATTTATTTCGTTGGTCTGTAATTTTTTTGAAATAACCATAATGATAAATTTCAGTATCAATACTTACTATATCATGAGATGATTCGAGTGATTGGGGTAGTTGGAGTGTTTCGTGAATTCGATTAGTAAATCGAATACCTACATGATTACGAAATAGTCGTGGCTGGTAATAGATAAAAGCATCTTCTTCTTGAATGGGTAGAGATTGACCGTAATAATTAACAATAGGCATATAAATCATTAACGCATTCGTTTGTTGTATTGCATCTTGTATTAATTTCGATTTTTGAACTTCCAATTTTTCATCAGCATCTAACCATAATATCCAATTACCACTAGCCTTTGATAAACCATAGTTACGGGCTTCTGCAAAATGATCATTCCATTCATAAGAAAAGATAGAAGCATTATAGTTCTTACAAATGTTAATCGTTTGATCGCTTGAGCCCGTATCCACAATAATAATCTCATTAACTAACTTTTGAACACTTTGTAAACATTGTTCAATAAAATCTTCCTCGTTTTTAACAATCATACAGAGTGAGATTGTCTGCGATGTCATTTAATCATCCCATCCGTTATAATTAATGATTCGGTGGTTTCCAAGGAGGAGAAGGTTCTTTCAAAATAATGATTTTAACAGTGGAAGCAGGGTAATAGTTCAGAATCTGAGAGATAATATTGTTGCATAACAATTGATTATCTGAATGGACAAAATGATGTTGCTTAATCAGGTGCTGTAATTTTTTTATTAATAAATAAGTATTATTACTTTCAATTGAATAGTAGGTAAAATGATCATCTGATAAAGGTATTACCTGATTATAGAGATAATGCCGATAATTCATATACATGTGCAGCTTTTCAATTAGGAGTAAAGATTGAATAATTTGTTTTTCAGTTAAATTTTTTTTTTTTGAAGAAATTGCATAGGAATAAACAAAAAAATATTTTATTATCAATTTAATAAATGACTGTATGAAATGGTAATGATTTTCTACCGTTTTCATGACTTTCTTTTCATCGAAACTATGATTTGTTTGCAATGATTCAACTCCTCTCCTAAACGTTTCCTCTCGATTCATATCAATGATGGAAAGGCGTTACAGGCGCTTAATTCTAGCATTCTTTATTCTTTTCTTTACTTTGACACTTTGAACAAATACAAGGAATCACCTTTGTATCCTTACAGATATTATTTTTTTGTTTATCACATTTTTTAGAACATTTGTCTTTATCTTTCGAATCGCATTTTTCATGACATGCCTCATCATCAATTGAAATAACTTCTTCTAACTTAAATTGAAGTAATGTTTGAGAACTGACAATCGATCGCAGCATCTTATTGACGCTTGCATTTAATTTTATATAATCCTCAACGTTACAAGGATCCTTTTTTAAGAAATGTTGTATTTTTTCCCCTTCTGCATTCAAAATATGGGATAAACCAATCTCCTCTAATGCAATGGATGCAAGCAATAAATTGATCGTTTCACAACGGGTTAGTGAGATTTTTGGAGTAATGTTAGGAATAGTAGGTAATGACATATAGATCCTCCAATCCATTTTTGCCTTTATCAAATGACTAGGACGTTCTTTATAATATATGAGTTATGAAATAATTGGTTCCTAGTTATTTGAAATTAGAGTGGATATAAAACAGTTTAAGAAATCACTTTTTTATCGAAAAACTATATGCTTCTCAGACGAATTAGTGTTATGTAATAAGACAAGTGGTATGTCAACACTAGACTAGACAATTTTTTTAAGGTGTTCTATTTTGTATTCAATTGGGCTTAAATACCCCAGTGATCCGTGAATTCTTATATGATTAAACCAATGAACATAATCTTCTAATTCCAACTTTAACTGTTCTAAACTTTCAAAATATTTACCTTTTACAAATTCTGTCTTAATAATTTTAAATGTGGCTTCGGCTACTGCGTTATCATATGGGCAACCTTTCATGCTTAACGACCGTTTAATCTCGAATGTATCTAAAGCTTCATCGATTGTCTTGTTTTTAAACTCGTTTCCTCGGTCTGTGTGAAATAGTTGAATTTGTCTTAAATCAGCTTTAATCGTTGATAAGGCTTGGTAGACTAGTCCAGCATCTTTATTAGGACCGGCACTATGTCCAACAATTTCTCTATTGTAAAGATCAACAAATAGACATATGTAATGCCAATTTTTTTGGACCCTTACGTATGTTAAATCACTGACTACAACCGTTAATTCCTTTTGTTGATCAAATTCCCTATTCAACACATTTTCAACTTTAGATTCATTACATTTATCCACATGTGGCTTAAACTGGCCAACTGTATAGTTTGATACTAGCCCATTTTCTTTCATGATTCGGCCAATACGTCTTCTGGATGCAATTTTACCGAGTTTTTCCAACTCATGTTTTATCTTACGAGTGCCATAGTTCTGGCGGCTTTTATGAAAAATATCGATGATGGTAACAGTAAGTTCATCATCTGATTTAGATTGCTCTTTTGCTTCATAATAATAGGTACTTCTTGGGAGTTGTAGGACGTCGCACATTGCTGATATCGAGTATTTGTGACGATTATTTTTAATCACATTTACTTTCGTCCTAGTATCAGCTTGTTTTTGGCAAGTAGGAAATGTATCAAATGGCAATTAAAAATGTACCACTTGCCAATCCCTATATTTACTTATTGTGTAATAATGATTCTTTATACCGGTAGCTTTCTCCATTAAATACAATTAAATGAGAATGGTGAATCAGCCGATCGATCACAGCTTCCGTTAAGATCGGATCCCCAAATACGTGATTCCACTGACCAAATTGTAAATTCGTCGTCACAATCATGCTCTTTCTTTCATAACACATTGAGATGACTTGAAAAAGAAGTTCTGCCCCCTGTTTATGTAGAGGGATGTACCCTATTTCATCAAGAATCAGAAGATCGAGTTTCTCTATCTGCTTAAAGACCCGGCTCAACGAGCCTTTTTCGTGCGCATCTAGTAAGCTATTCACTAGACCAGTTACCGTATAAAATTTGATGCGCTTCTCTAATTTTTGAATCGCGTTTAAACCAATTAACGTGGATAAGTAGGTCTTTCCGGTACCCACACCTCCATAAAAGATTAGATTTTCTCCATTTTCAATAAAGTGCCCGTTTAACAGATATTCTGCTGTGATGCCTTGAGCCATTTGAATGTGGGTCCATTCAAATGGCTTTCCTGCTATTTTAGGCAACGTTGCCTGAGAGAGTAATTGGTAACCTTTCGTTTTTCCCGTTGTTTCACTTCTTGTTCAAAGAGTTGGAGAAGATACTCCTCATGGCTCATTGCTTCGATTTCATGATAATGCTGACGAATCCAGCTTAATTTCAACCGTTTTGCATATTCTCGAATCTTTTGATCCATCACTGCTTCCCTCCTCTAGAAGGGAAAAGCTGATCATAATGCTCTAACCCTCTTGTCGCATTCGGTATGACAGGTAACGAACCTTTCGGTTGAATGATAGGGCGCTGTCCTCGTCCGTTAATGAGTTGATAAAACACTTGTTTAATCGACTCTACAGATGGATGCCCGTTTTCAGAGGCAAGCTGTAAAGCTTGCGTAGGTAACTCAAAATCGTAGTCTTTTAGAATCACCGATAAGAGCTGTAATGCTTGTTGTTTTTCTGACAGCGTACATTGTGTAAAGTATTGTTGCCACAATGGAGGTAACTGATCGTAAAAACTTGTGTATTTCATCGCTGTCGGTCTTTTCGACATCAACGTTAGATACGGTTGCCATATCATCGATTTTTGTTTATTACCGTAAAGACGTGGATGGCAAACAATCGTGTCATAATCTTCTGTTAGGATCTCGATTCGGTTGTACGAGATTTTTGCCAAAACTGTGGATTTGGCAAAACGCGGAGACGTCGAATAGAGTTTATTTTCCACTCGAATATAGCCATACTTATCAGCTTTTACTTGTTCATACCGCACACACTCATACTCTTTCGCTGGTAACTGTAAAAACTGCTCTTTATCTGCCAAATACAGTTCGGCAAGTACAATACCTTTTTGATAATGAAGACGGTTTCGTTCCTTTTCTGCCTTTCCCCATAGCGTTTCATTCAGTTGTTCTATGTCATGCACCACAAGCTCCGGAAGAAAGAAGTTGTTTCGAACATATTTCACCATCGATTCCACATGTCCTTTTTCGTTTCCACTAGCCGGATTACAAAATTCATATTCAAAACCATAATGGCAAACAAAACGCTGAAACTCCTCCGTTAGCTCTCGCTCCCCATTAGGTAATACTTTTTTCACCGCAGGTGATAAATTATCAAAACGAATTACTCTAGGTACTCCACCTATGTGATGAAAGATTCGTTTCAACCCTTCTAAAAAGCAATCCCGATTTTCAGATGGAAACACCTGAACGTAAAAGGTATTACTATAGGGAAACGATAAAACCAAATATGGCCATGTCACTACTTCTCCACGATATTTAAATGGTGCCTCCCTAAAGTCCACTTGAGCTGTTCCTGGCTTCGACTCTAATGGCAATGCAGCTGTTTCTGTTTCTTCGGAAAGCTGTTTTTTACGTTGGGATACATAATGCCGAACGGATCGTGCGGAACCTTCAAACCCATATTCTTCGACAAGTTGCGTATACATCCGTTGAGCAGTTCGTTGAAACTTCTTTTTCTTCTTCAAGTCTTCTTGAAGCCATTGATCTAGAATCGGTTTCACAGGATCCATGACTTTTGCTTTTCGTTTTTGCTTTGGTACTTCTGAAGGACTAAAATCCTCCACCTCTGCATATTTCCGAACCGTTCTACGGTCTCGACTCATTTGTTTGGCAATAGAGCTATACGAACGCCCTTTTTTATTTGTTCATGTCTGATATAATTAATTTCTGCCACTGCTAACATCTCCTTCATCGCCTCCTGTCATTTTTGCCCAATAACAGGAAGTTTATTTGAATGTAGGAATGTTGGCAAGTGGTTTTTTTATGCCCGAAAAGGGCTACATAAATTAATTGCCAAACTGTACATTTTTAGTTTGCCATAAACAATCAGCGCAGCTTGCTTTAAAATATCATTCTCCATCAGTAAACGCTGATTTTCTTTACGGAGTTTGATCAACTCTTCTTCTTCAGGTGTTCGGTTATCCTTCTCTTTAAATGAACCAGATGTTTGGCTCTGTTTCACCCATTTGTCTAATGCCGAAGGCGTTAAATTGTATTCACTTATAATGTCTTTTCTAGGCTTACCACTTTCATATAGTTTGACCATTTGAGCTTTAAATTCGGGAGTAAATGTTCTTCTAGTTCTCGTCATATCGGCGTACCTCCATTAACTGAATGAGATGAAGTAGACTTCCAAATTTAGAGGGTAAACACCGCAACTTGACAAGGAACCTCTACGGGCATGCTTTCCCAGCCAGGAAACCAGATGATGAAAACATCTGGCTTGCCAAACAGACTAGCATACCCGCCTCTCCTAGTAAAGTTGCTGGTATGGGATCTCTTACGTTTGTTAGCAGTATACCCAGATTAGGTAGTTAGTCTACTTGACCTTAATTTTTTTGTCCAGTTAAGTGTAGCCGATTCAGATGTTTGGCTACTTGGGCAGCATCGATTAGTCTGCGGAGACAGTACAAAGAAAGACACCTTTAATGTCTTGATGGATGGGAAAACTGCTAATTTGGTAGTTACGGACCCTCCATATAATGTTAACTATGAAGGCACTGCTGGAAAAATCAAAAATGACAATATGGCTAACGAAGCGTTCTACGATTTCCTGCTTGCAGCATTTCAGAACACCGAAGCAGTAATGGCGAAGGACGCTTCTATTTATGTATTCCATGCGGATACCGAAGGACTCAATTTTAGAAGAGCATTCTCCGATGCAGGATTTTATCTTTCCGGTACTTGTATTTGGAAAAAGCAGTCCCTTGTTCTCGGTCGCTCTCCTTATCAGTGGCAGCATGAACCTATTCTCTTTGGGTGGAAAAAGAAAGGCAAGCATAACTGGTATTCCGATAGAAAGCAGACCACCATCTGGGAATTTGAGAAACCGAAGAAAAACAGTGATCATCCTACGATGAAACCAGTTGCACTTGTGGCCTACCCTATTTTGAACTCAAGCCTTTCTAATTGTATCGTGCTTGATCCTTTTGGTGGTTCAGGAAGTACACTGATTGCTTGTGAGCAGACAGATAGAATCTGTTACACCATTGAACTGGATGAAAAGTACTGTGATGTTATTGTGAAAAGGTATATTGAGCAAGTTGGAAACTCAGACGGTGTGTTTCTTTTAAGAGATGGTTCGAAAATAAGATATTGTGACCTGCCGGAGGTGAATGCAGATGAGTAAATTGACACTCGGCTCCCTTTTTGATGGGAGCGGAGGTTTTCCTCTAGGCGGTCTGCTCTGTGGCATTGAGCCTTTATGGGCATCTGAAATTGAGCCGTTTCCTATAAGAGTTACGACCAAACGCATCCCTCAGATGAAGCATTATGGGGATATAAACAAATTAAATGGTGCGGAGCTTCCACCTGTAGATATCATAACATTTGGCTCTCCCTGCACAGATATGAGTGTGGCGGGTAAAAGAGCTGGTCTGGACGGAGAACAATCCGTCCTTTTTTATGAAGCAATAAGAATTATCAAGGAAATGAGGTGTAAGACCAATGGACAATATCCAAGGTATGCAGTCTGGGAAAATGTACCCGGCGCATTCTCGTCAAATAAAGGAGAGGACTTTAGGGCAGTCCTCGAAGCGGTCATCGGTGTCAAAGAGCCGAACACCTCGGTGCCTTTACCTGAAAAAGGACGATGGCCATACGCTGACATCTATATGGGAGACGGATGGAGTGTGGCTTACCGAACTATCGATGCGCAATATTTCGGAGTACCCCAACGTCGTCGTAGAATCTACCTTGTCGCAGATTTTGCAGGCAGATGTGCCGCAGAAATACTATTTGAGTCCGAAGGCATGCCAAGGAATTTTGCGCCGAGCGGCAGCCCGTGGCAAAGAACTGCCGGAAATGCTAAAAACTGCACTGGAAAGACAGGCACTGTATGCTTAAACGATCAAGGTGGACAACGCATCGATGTGCTTGATGGTAAGACAGCAACACTTAGAGCAAAAGCAAATCATCCACCCTGTGTAATGTTTGAAAACCACAGTCAAGATACACGATACAAAGGCCCCGTTGATGTAGCACCAACTGTATCCGCTACATATGGGAAGGGTGGTAATAATCAACCTTTTGTAACAACTGCTGGATTCTGCACAGAACATTCATCGGATAGTCGTAGTATTGGATATGAGGAGGAAATTTCACCAACGTTAAGGGCAGGAGTCGTACCAGCGGCTGTATCATTAAATGGTGTGAAGGTGGCGGTAAAGGTGCGTTAATTCAAGATGATAAGTCTGCGACCCTTGGATGCAACAATGACCAGACCGTTTTTGTGCCTACTGCATTTGGCATCTGTTCTGATAAGAGCAACTCTATGCAGTCAAGCAATCCTCATAGCGGTATATATGAAGCGGATACTTCCCGAACCATCGATGCTAATGGTGGAAATCCGGGATGTAATCAAGGTGGTATTGCAGTAGTTGCTCTTCAAGGCTCGATGATTGGAAGACAGGATAAAAACGGTCCTCAAGGCGATGGTATAAATGACAATATGAGTTTCACTCTTAATACAGTGGATAGACATGGTGTTGTGTATGCAATTGATCGTGAAACCTTTAACTGCGGACAGAATTTTGCTAGAAATTTAGGGATAACAGAAGACAGTGTTGCATCAACATTAAATGCTCAAGGTCCATCGGCTGTGGCACAACCTTATCAGAATGTCAGTGGTACGATTTCTGCAGGCGCACATCCAAGTGGTTTTAACGGTCAGGATGCATCAAACGATATGCTTGTTACAGTCAAGAAAAACGATGAGCCAGAATATATCGTTCGAAGGCTTACACCAACGGAATGTGCAAGATTGCAAGGTTTTCCTGATGATTGGTGTGATGACCTCGGTACGGAAAACCCTACAGAGGATGAAATTTTATTCTGGACGGAGGTTTGGGAAACTCACCGCAAAATCATGGGTAAGAGCAGCAAGCCAAAAACAAGAAAGCAGATTATAAAATGGCTTAATAACCCTCATTCTGATTCAGCTGAGTATAAAATGTGGGGTAATGGTGTAGCACTTCCATGCGTCTGTTATGTGCTGACTGGCATTGTGTTATCTGCTGAAAATACCGCCGATTAATGGAAGAGTCTTTTCTACAGAAAGATGCTCTAAATGACTTGATATTAACAGCCTTTAGAGAGATATATGTATGTACCGAAAATAGAAAGGCGGTATAAAAAATGCAGATAAACTATAATGTCACAGGAGAAAAAAGAAAAGAGCTAGTCAACGCAATCAGCCAAAAACTGAATGCTCCTGCAAGATATCTTGGAGCGCCTACATTTGCATATGAGGTGGCAGATTACAACATTGACAAAAACGGGGTGGTCAGAGGACCAGATAATTCTAAACTGGTTAATGATCTATTAGGCCTTCATGACTTTAAGGCGGTTACAGAAGAATATGACACACCACTTCCAGCAGCAGAGCCTGTTCTTGAAAATATTCAAGTTCCCAATGAAGCGGCTCTTGGGGGTAGGGTAAATCCAAATAGTGATTACGAAGAACCTCCCGTATACAGCGAATCAAATGAAACCGAAGAAGCTATTAGTTTGATTATTCAAATGCCGAGGGCGGGTTTTAGCGAAACTGCACTTGGTAACCTAAAAGGATTGGTAGAAAGTAAAGAAACCCTTATAAAGAAAGCACTTGATACTGACTCTATTCCCATTATCATAAATGAGGAATTTATAACCTTCCCTTGGTTCCAGAGTGAGTGCTCCGCAGAGGAGGTTAAGGCTTATACCCACTTTGTAACAGCACTTTGTGAAATGGCAAAGAAGCAGACCCGCGTCAACTCGACCGAGAAATCAGTGGAGAATGAAAAGTACGCTTTCCGTTGTTTCCTTCTAAGACTTGGCTTTATTGGGCCAGAATACAAAACAGAACGAAAAATTCTCCTCTCCAAACTGTCCGGTAGCTCTGCCTTCAAAAGCGGAAGTGCCAAGCATGAGGAGGTGAGTGAATAATGAATATCATTCATCCAGAAATGCTAAAGCAACTTAGAAGTTATTACACTCCAGGAACTCGTGTCATGCTACTTAAGATGAATGACCCTTATACCAAGCTTCAGCCAGGAGATAAAGGTACGGTTACTAGTGTTGATGATATGGGAACTATCCACGTCAGTTGGGATTCAGGCAGTTCCCTTGGAGTGGTTTTTGGAGAGGATTTATGCAAGAAAATCGAAGAATAAAAACACACATTTTAACCCCAATATGGCAGTAAATATGTAGATTTATATTGCAGAATTGTCTTGCTATATAAGCCTTTTAGAGTGATATATGTACATGCCGAAAGGACAAACACACTTTAAAAGGAGCGATACACGATGTTAAGTGCAAAATTCGGGATTGAGATTGAATTTACAGGGATTACAAGGGAAAGGGCGGCTAGAGTCGCTGCAGAGTTTTTGCAAGGCATTTACAGTGAAGGCGGGACTTACTACGACACCAAGAAGGTAAAAACTTCAGATGGTCGAGTGTGGAAGTTTATGTACGATGGGAGCATCAACTGCCAAAGAAAAGAAGGTAGAAGAAAAGTAGCTGCAGGTAGAGATTATAGTGTTGAGCTGGTTAGCCCAATACTAACCTATCGGGAGGACATTGAAACTTTGCAAGAGCTAGTAAGAAAGCTTCGCAAAGCTGGAGCCTTTACAAATACATCTTGCGGAATTCACATTCATCTAGACGGTGCTGAACATACCCCACGAAGCATTCGAAACTTTGTAAATATCATTGCAAGTAAAAATGACTTATTTTATAAAGCACTTCAGATTGCACCGCAGAGAATGAATTACTGCAAAAAGATGGACAGCATTTTGGTTGAGAAGATAAACCGTAAAAAGCCTAGAACCATGAGACAAATTGAGGACATTTGGTACGAGGGCTACAGCGAGAGTAGAAGCACTCATTATCACAACAGCCGCTACCATTTCCTCAACCTTCACAGCTTTTTTACCGGAAACCATACAGTTGAACTTAGAGGGTTCAATAGCGAACTTCATGCAGGAAAGATAAGAAGCTACATTGTTCTAGCACTTGCCATCAACCACCAAGCCTTAACACAAAAGTGTGCATCAGCAAAGAAACCGCAGGTGGAAAACGAGAAATTTGCCATGAGAACCTATCTAAACCGGATTGGTTTCATTGGGGATGAATTTGCAAACTGCAGAGAACATTTGACAGCAGCACTTTCGGGTTCAGCTGCATGGCGGTTTCGGGCGGCCTGAGCTGCCCCTAACCTACAAAGCTAAGAAGGAGGATTACAATGAAGAATAAATTATACCTTGCCTATGGCTCCAACCTTAATCTAAAGCAAATGGCCGACAGATGCCCCACAGCGAAGGTGGTAGGAGCAAGTCAAATCAATGACCACCGCCTATTATTTAGAGGGGCACACGCGGGCGCTGTGGCGACAATCGAGCCTTTTGAGGGTGGCAACGTACCAGTTTTAGTTTGGGAGATTACACCGACCGATGAAGCGGCACTTGACCGTTACGAGGGATGGCCGTTCCTTTATCGAAAGGAAACAATAAAAGTGAAGTTGGGAGGCAAAACCGTCAAGGCGATGGTCTACATCATGAATGATGGTAGACCGCTTGGACAGCCGAGTTGTTATTATTACAGTACAATTTTAGAAGGCTATAAGAGTGCAGGCTTCGATGTGGAAATCCTGCGCAAAGCGACAACCGATTCAGTAGAATCGGAGGAGGTAGCCAATGAATGAGATAATTAAGCAACAAATCCTTTCCATCCGAGAAAGCGGAGTCACAAATATGTTTGATGTGGACCGAGTACAGTATGAGGCAAATGAACGAGGGTTTTATGAATTGGTAGTCTATTTAATAGACCATAAAGCAGAATATGCCCATTTCATACTGACGGGTGAAGTGGATAAAAAGAAATAACTAAATCTAAATAGGATAGAGAAAAGGGCTTCATCTATAGATTGAGGCTCTTTTCTTATGTCCTTTTCCATAAAAGGGGCGGTGTTTATGCGGAAACTGAAGAAATATAAGCCGACCGCCTTTATAGCTGAAGGGTCATATTACGATAAGGACGCTGCTGATTACGCTGTGGCTTTTATCGAAGCACTCTCCCATACGAAAGGTTCATGGGCAGGCAAGCCTTTTGAACTTATCGATTGGCAGGAGCAAATTGTCCGTGATTTATTCGGTATCTTAAAACCTAATGGATACCGGCAGTTTAACACGGCTTATATAGAAATACCTAAAAAGATGGGAAAAAGCGAGCTTGCAGCAGCAATCGCACTTCTCCTCACTTGTGGAGATGGTGAAGAACGAGCAGAGGTATACGGTTGTGCCGCAGATCGCCAGCAGGCATCAATTGTATTTGAAGTAGCAGCCGATATGGTGCGGATGTGTCCAGCGCTGAATAAACGAGTGAAGTTGCTGGCTTCAACTAAACGACTGGTGTACCTGCCGACCAACAGCTTTTATCAGGTATTGTCGGCTGAAGCCTATTCAAAACACGGCTTCAATATACATGGTGTTGTTTTTGATGAACTTCATACTCAGCCAAATAGGAAACTATTTGATGTTATGACAAAAGGGTCTGGTGATGCGAGAACCCAACCGCTATATTTTCTTATCACCACTGCAGGGACGGATACCCAGAGTATCTGCTATGAAACACACCAAAAAGCGGTTGATATTATTGAGGGCAGAAAATACGATCCTACTTTTTATCCCGTAATCTACGGTGCCAAAGAAGAGGATGATTGGACTGATCCTAAAGTATGGAAGAAAGCAAATCCAAGCTTAGGAATTACAGTAAGTATCGATAAAGTTAGAGCCGCTTGTGAAAGTGCAAAGCAGAACCCTGCTGAGGAAAATAGCTTTCGACAGCTGCGTCTGAACCAGTGGGTTAAGCAATCTGTCCGTTGGATGCCAATGGCAAAGTGGGATGCCTGTGCGTTTCCAGTAAAACCAGAGAGCCTTGAAGGTAGAGTATGCTATGGAGGACTTGATTTATCCTCTACCACTGACATTACAGCCTTCGTGCTGGTGTTCCCACCGGAAGATGAAACAGATAAATATACCGTTCTCCCGTATTTTTGGATGCCGGAGGATAATATTGACCTCCGAGTTCGACGAGACCACGTGCAATACGACCTTTGGGAGAAGCAAGGCTATATTTTAACCACCGAGGGAAATGTAGTCCATTATGGATACATTGAAAAATTCATTGAAGAACTGGGGGAAAAGTACAACATTCGAGAGATTGCTTTTGACCGCTGGGGCGCTGTTCAGATGGTGCAAAATCTTGAAGGGTTAGGCTTTACTGTAGTTCCTTTCGGTCAAGGTTTTAAAGATATGTCACCACCTACAAAGGAACTTATGAAATTTACATTAGAAGAAAGAATAGCACACGGCGGGCATCCAGTACTACGGTGGATGATGGATAACATCTATATAAAAACAGATCCGGCTGGAAATATAAAACCGGACAAGGAAAAAAGTACAGAAAAAATAGATGGAGCAGTGGCAACTATTATGGCACTCGACCGCGCCATCCGCTGTGGACCAGGTAATAGTGGAGACTCGGTGTATGACGAGAGAGGTTTAATAATTCTATAAATTTCAATGATTGTTTGTGGTGTAATTCTTTCAATTTGGAGGTGACGCCTATGAATCTAATAAAAGGACTGTTTCGGTCAAGAGACAAACCGCAAAACCGTGTGGGTAGTGCATTTTCCTTCCTGTTTGGCGGTACGTCATCTGGCAAAACGGTTAATGAACGTACTGCAATGCAGGCAACAGCGGTGTATGCCTGCGTAAGGATACTGGCTGAAGCGATTGCAGGACTGCCACTACATGTATATAGATATCGTTCTGATGGAGGTAAAGAAAAGATTCCTTTCCACCCGCTGTATTACCTTCTTCATGATGAACCAAATCCAGAGATGACTTCGTTCGTGTTTCGAGAAACACTGATGAGTCATCTTTTACTTTGGGGTAATGCTTATGCACAGATAGTTCGAAATGGTCGTGGCCAGGCAATTGCGCTCTATCCTCTACTTCCTAACAAGATGGAAGTAAGTCGAGCATCAAATGGTGAACTGGTTTATACCTACTACCGGGATACAGACGAAAGTGGCCTGAATCCAAAGGGCGGCTATGTCACACTCCGTAAAGATGAAGTTCTACACATACCCGGCTTAGGTTTTGATGGACTCATTGGTTATAGCCCAATCGCTATGGCAAAAAATGCAATCGGTATGTCACTTGCTACTGAAGAATACGGTGCGGCATTCTTTGCCAATGGTGCTAATCCGGGAGGTGTGCTGGAACACCCAGGAGTAATCAAAGATATACAGAGGGTCAAGGATAGTTGGAATAGCGCCTACCAAGGCACAGGAAATGCTCACAAAATTGCTGTGTTGGAAGAAGGCATGAAGTTTCAAGCCATTGGTATCCCGCCGGAACAGGCGCAATTTCTTGAAACACGGAAATTCCAAATTAATGAGATTGCGAGGATTTTCCGAGTACCGCCTCATATGGTGGGTGATCTTGAGAAGTCTAGTTTTTCCAATATTGAACAGCAGTCTTTGGAGTTTGTAAAATACACCCTCGATCCGTGGGTGGTGCGATGGGAACAAAGTCTCCAGCAATCGCTTATTTTGCCTTCTGAGAAAGCTTCACTGTTTATCAAGTTCAATTTGGACGGTCTGCTTCGTGGTGATTACCAAAGTCGTATGAATGGCTACGCTACAGGTCGTCAAAATGGCTGGATGTCAGCCAACGATATCCGTGAACTGGAGGACATGAACAGAATACCAGCTGAGGAAGGCGGCGATTTATATTTGGTTAATGGAAATATGACAAAACTGGCTGACGCAGGTGCGTTTGCCAAAACCGAAGGAGGTCAGTAAATGAGAAAGTTTTGGAACTGGGTGCGAGATTCTGATGAAGAACGTACCCTTTATTTAAACGGAGTAATATCCGAAGAAACGTGGTGGGGCGATGAGGTCACACCTAAACTTTTCAAAGATGAACTGCTGGCAAGCACTGGCGACATTACGGTGTGGATTAATTCCCCTGGCGGGGATGTATTTGCAGCAGCTCAGATTTATAACATGCTGATGGAGTATACCGGAAAAGTCACTGTAAAGATTGATGGGCTTGCGGCAAGTGCGGCTTCCGTTATTGCAATGGCGGGTGGAGATGTGTATATGTCCCCAGTTTCCATGCTTATGATTCATAATCCATCAACGATTGCTATCGGTGACAGTGAGGAAATGTTGCGGGCAAAGGCTCTATTGGATGAGGTCAAGGAAAGCATTATTAATGCCTATGAGTTAAAAACGGGTCTTTCTCGAACAAAACTCTCCCATCTAATGGATGCAGAGTCATGGATGAATGCCAATAAAGCGATTGAACTTGGTTTTGCAGACAAAATCATGTTCATGGAAAGTGAACCACCGGATTTGACGGATAGTCTTATCTTTAGCAGGATGGCAGTTACTAACTCGCTTATCAGCAAACTGCCAAAACAACCAAAACAGAAAACAGGTACACCCATTGAGTCGCTAGATAAGCGGCTTTCTTTAATTTCGCACTAATTTAAAGGAGGAAATAACAATGAGTAAAATTCTTGAATTGCGCGAGAAACGCGCTAAAGCATGGGACGCAGCAAAGGCATTTCTTGATTCAAAACGTGGCGGTGATGGACTGTTATCCGCTGAGGACACGACAACCTATGAAAAAATGGAAGCCGATGTGGTGGCTCTTGGTAAGGAAATTGAACGTTTGGAACGCCAAGCATCTATCGATTTGGAACTGTCGAAAGCAACCAGTAACCCAATTACGAATGAACCTACTAGAACTGGAGAAGTAAAGACTGGTCGTGCAAGTGCTGAATACAAAAAAGCTTTCTGGAATGCGATGCGTGACAATGTCAGCTATGAAGTAAGGAACGCTCTAAAGATTGGCACTGATTCTGAAGGCGGATTCCTTGTGCCAGATGAGTTTGAACGTACGCTAGTAGAAGCTCTGGAGGAAGAAAATATTTTCCGTAGACTGGCCAATGTAATCACGACATCTTCTGGTGACCGCAAGATTCCTGTTGTTGCAAGCAAAGGCACTGCAAGTTGGATCGATGAAGAGGGAGCTATACCAGAGAGTGATGACAGCTTCGGTCAAGTATCCATTGGTGCCTATAAACTAGCAACGATGATCAAAGTCTCTGAGGAACTGCTAAATGATTCCGTGTTTAATCTCGAAAGCTACATCACAAGAGAATTCGCCCGTCGCATTGGTAACAAGGAGGAGGAAGCCTTCTTCATAGGTGACGGTACAGGAAAGCCAACAGGAATTCTGAATGCTACTGGTGGTGGTCAAGTTGGGGTTACTGCGGCAAGTACCACTGCCATCACTTTGGATGAGGTATTAGATTTATTCTACAGCTTAAAAGCACCGTATCGAAATAAGGCAGTATTCGTAATGAATGACGCCACTATAAAAGCTATCCGTAAATTAAAGGACGGAAACGGACAGTACTTATGGCAACCTTCTGTCCAAGCGGGGACACCTGATACGATTCTTAACCGCCCGCTGTACACCTCATCATATGTACCTACTATTGAAGCAGGTGCAAAGACTATGGTATTCGGTGATTTTAGTTATTACTGGGTGGCAGACCGTCAAGGACGCGTATTCAAACGATTAAATGAACTCTATGCTGTTACAGGTCAAGTAGGATTTATTGCGACTCAGCGAGTTGATGGAAAGCTTATCTTACCGGAGGCCGTTAAGGTACTCCAACAGAAAGCCTAACGGAGGTGCTTTATGAGTTATAACACGAAGAATTATACCGAACAAGGCGGAGAAAAAACTGTCATCGGAGGTGTTTTAGAAATTAAAGAAGGGGCCTCGGTTATGGGGCTTCCTGTTGCTGTAAACCAGGCAGACAGCACCGCCACCGATGTTGCTGGTCTAGTTACGGACTTCAATGCCCTGCTTGCCAAACTAAAAGCAGCGGGGCTTATGGAGACTGACTAAGGTGGAATGTAAAGGGGGTTGGTGGTATGGCAGTGACAGACAATCTTTTGCCTAAAGTTAAGGCAAACTTAATTTTGGCGCATGACCAAGATGATGCCCTCCTTATTGGATTTATCACTGCTGCAGTCTCATATGCACAGAGCTATCAGCACGTTCCTGAAGACTATTATGAAACCCATGCCATGCCTCCAACAACAGAACAAGCAGTGATCATGTTGTCGAGTCATTTCTATGAAAGTAGAGATGGCTCGACGGCAGGTTTCTTTGCTGATAGCGTACAGGCGGGACAACAAGTATGGAATACAGTGAACTTGCTTTTACGACTTGATCGAGAGTGGGGTGTTTAGTGTGAGCTTTGGGAAGATGAACACCTTTATCGATATCATTTGCACGATACCCACAAAGGATAAGGAAGGCTTCGCCACAAAAGATGACAACATACTCGCAAGTGTACTTGCTTACAAGGAAGATCGGCATGGCAGTGAGCGATGGACGAATATGGCATCATTTTCATCTGCAACTTCCCTATTCAGGTTTAGAAAAATCTTCGGACTTAAGGTGACCAATGAAATGGTTATCGTCTGCGATGATGGCAGATATCAAATTTTAAGTGTTGAGGATGTAAGAAACCGAGGGATGTATGTCGAGGTTTTAGCCGAAAAGCTAGAACCAACTGTGAGGTGATGGATATGGCAAAAGCGAATATAAAGATGCCAGAAGAATTCCTTTTAAAGGTATCCCGATTAGCTGACCAGACCGATGTGATTCTTCCTAAGGTTTTGGAAGTTGGCGGTGAAGTGGTGCTGGATAAAGTCAAAGGAAATCTAAGTAAGGTGGTTGGCAAGGGCACGAAATATCCATCCAAAAGCACTGGTGAGTTGCTATCTTCACTGGGTCTTTCTGGAGCAAAGCAAGATAGAAACGGAAACTTCAATGTAAAAGTCGGCTTTGCCGAGCCACGATCTGACGGCGAGAGCAATGCTAAACTTGCCAGCATTATCGAATATGGCAAACATGGTCAGCCTGCAAAACCCTTCCTAAAGCCTGCGAGGAATGCATCTAGGAAACCTTGCATCAATGCAATGGTCGCCAAGCTGGAGGAGGAAATCGAGAAGATATGAATATCTTAGAGGAATTGAATACACTTGTGACCGCTATACCGCTCCCCGTGGAAACCGGGGTTTTTTCAGGTTTGGCACCAGATGAGTATGTCGTGATTCTCCCTCTTTCGGATATTTTTGAAGTCCATGCGGATAACCGTCCAGGCTTTGATGTGCAGGAAGCGAGGATATCACTGTTCTCAAAAAATAACTACCTAGAGCGGAAAAGACAGCTCACAACGGCTTTAATAAATGCAGATTTTACTGTGACCGAACGAAGATATATCGGTCACGAGGATGATACTGGATATCATCATTACGCCATCGATGTGGCGAAAAACTATAGATTGGAGGATTAACACATGGCAACGATTGGTCTTGATAGACTGTACTATTCAAAAATAACCGAGGACGCTAACGGTGAGGAAACTTATGCCCAACCTTCTGTGCTGGCAAAAGCCATCACTGCTGAACTTTCGGTAGAACTGGTGGAAGCAATTCTGTATGCTGACGACGGAGCGGCTGAGGTTGTGAAAGATTTTAACAGTGGTACTCTCACTCTCGGTGTAGACGACATTGGTCCGACAGTCGCAGCGGATTTAACTGGTGCTTCTACAGATGATAACGGAGTATTAATCTCAGCCAGTGAAAACGTGGGTACACCCGTTGCAGTTGGGTTTCGTGCGCAAAGGGCTAATGGAACATACCGCTATTTTTGGTTGTATCGCGTTAAGTTTGGACTACCAGCAACCAACTTGCAGACAAAGGCTGATTCCATTACCTTTTCTACACCCACCATTGAGGGAACCGTTATGCGTAGAAATAAGCTGGATGGATTGGGCAAGCACCCATGGAAAGCGGAAGTTACAGAAGGTGATCCTGGTGTTTCATCGACCACCATAACAGGTTGGTTCACAGAGGTCTATGAACCTGTATATACACCTGAACCATAGGAGGGGAAATCATGGATAATGATAGAAGTGCCTCAATCAACATAGGTGACAAAGAGTATGAACTGGTTTTAACTACACGTGCAACAAAGGCCATTGCGGGTCGTTACGGTGGTCTTGAAAACCTTGGAGAAAAGCTGATGAAATCAGAAAACTTCGAGATGGCACTGGACGAGATTGTTTGGCTAATTACATTGCTTGCAAACCAGTCCATTTTGATTCGTAATCTTAAGAATAAGAACGCACCAGAAGAATTGCTTACAGAGGAAGAAGTGGAGCTTCTTACTTCACCGCTTGACTTAGCGGCATATAAAACTGCAATTACCGAGGCAATGTTCAAAGGTACAAAGAGAAATGTGGAAAGTGAGGAGGAAACTCCAAAAAACGTGGAAGTCGGGTAACGGACGCTGAGGTCTTTACCCGGCTTCTTTATTATGGAACAGTCCAGATGGGCATGGAGGCAGAGGAATTCTGGCTTCTGCCAATTGGACTGTTTTTTGATTTATGGGCTTGCCATAAGCAGTGGCATGGCATTGAAAAGCCAAAGAAAAGTCAGACCATTGACGATATTATCCCACTAGGCATATAGGAGGAGGTGAAGGGATGGCGGATAATTTTGGATTAAAAATAGGTGTCGAGGGTGAGCGAGAATTTAAGAAGGCACTCTCCGAAATCAATCAATCATTTAAGGTACTAGGTAGTGAAATGGCCCTTGTAACCAGTCAATTTGATAAAAACGATAAATCCATTCAATCGATCACGGCTCGAAATGCCGTTTTAAATAAAGAAATTGACGCACAGAAAGAAAAGATTTCTACCCTTAAGGCTGCCCTTGATAATGCCTCCTCCTCTTTCGGTGAAAATGACCGTCGTACCCAAAACTGGCAGATACAATTAAACAGGGCTCAGGCAGAACTGAACCTTATGGAACGTGAACTTGAGGAGTCTACAATTGAAGCGGATAATCTCGGTGAAGAGTTAGAGGATTCCGGTAAAAGTGCAGAGGATGCTGGTGGCAGGTTTGAAAAGCTTGGCGGTGTACTCAAGGGTATTGGTGTGGCGATGGGTGCGGTTGCCGTTGCCGCTGGTGCCGCGGCTATTAAGTTAGGTAAAGAGGTAGTTACTCAGTTCGGAGAATTAGAACAAAACCTAGGTGGATCGGAGGCGGTTTTTGGAGCATATGCTGCATCGATTCAGAAAACTGGTGAGGAAGCCTATAAAAATCTAGGTGTTTCCCAAAGTGAGTACCTAGCAACTGCCAACAAAATGGGCGCGTTATTCCAAGGTTCTGGTATACAGCAACAGAGGAGTCTTGAGCTAACTGAAAAGGCCATGCAACGTGCGGCAGACATGGCATCTGTTATGGGTATTGATATGTCCTCGGCATTGGAGGCAGTCACTGGGGCGGCAAAGGGTAACTTTGATATGATGGATAACTTAGGTGTTGCGATGAACGCTACAAACATCGAAGCCTATGCTCTCGCAAAGGGTCTGGATTTCACTTGGAATACTGCAACACAAGCGGAAAAAGCCGAAGTAGCAATGCAAATGTTCTTTGAGAACACAGAGCAGTATGCAGGTAACTTTGCAAAAGAATCAACCGAGACAATCTCCGGTTCTATTGGGTTACTACAGGCCGCACTTGGTTCATTTACAGCTGGACTCGGTAATGCCAATGCTGATATGACGAATCTGACTGAGAATCTTGTTGATGCTTTCGAGGCGGTTGTCACTAATATTGTACCGGTTTTAGAAAATATCGTAGCCGCCTTGCCAACAGCGACAGGCGCAATATTAGCGGCGGTTGCAGACTTGCTACCAATGCTTCTTGAATTGGTTACAAATATATTCGCGCAAGTACTGGAAACAATTTTGAGCCTTTTACCCGAACTTATTCCAGCGACGGTAAGTGCTCTAATGACGATTGTCGGTGCATTAATTGATAACCTTCCACTGCTAATAAATGCAGCAATTGAATTAGTAACAGCACTTGTGGAGGGAATCGGCATAGCGTTACCACAACTCATCCCTGCGGCAGTTTCTGCAGTTATGCAGATTGTCCAAGGATTGATGGATAACCTACCACTCATTTTGGATGCCGCTTTGCAGTTGATTATAGGATTAGCACAGGGATTGGTAGAGGCAATACCTCAGCTTATTTCTGCCTTACCGGTCATCATCAAAGCAATAGTGGATTTTATCATTGCATCTATTCCACAGATTATTGATGCGGGTATTCAATTATTGACCTCACTGGTCACAGCTTTGCCTACCATTATTACAGCAGTTGTGGAAGCAATTCCGCAAATTATCGATAGTATCATCAGTGCTGTTATAGGGTCGATTCCTTTGATTATTGATGCAGGTATCCGGCTTCTAATATCACTCATACAGGCATTGCCACAGATTATAACTACTGTTGTAGGTGCTATTCCCAAGATTGTTAGCTCGCTGGTCAATGCCATTATTGGTAACATCGATAAGATTATCTTAGCGGGTGTACAACTGTTTGTGGCACTGATTGCAAATCTGCCAAGGATAATCGTGGAGATCGTAAAAGCCGTACCGCAGATTATCTCTGGACTGGTTAGGGCCTTTACTGGCTATATCGGTCAAATGGCACAAGTGGGCGGCAATTTGATTAAAGGGTTGTGGAAGGGTATATCAGACGCAGGTGCATGGTTATGGGGTAAAATATCCGGGTTTTTCGGAAATGTTGTATCGAGGATAAAAGACTTTTTCGGTATCCGCTCCCCTTCAACTCTATTTGCTGGAATTGGCCACAACATGGGTGAAGGTATCGGTGTAGGTTTTGAGGATGCAATGACAGCAGTTTCAAGGGATATGCAAAATGCAGTACCAACTAGCTTTGATTTTAATTACAGAGGTGTATCTGGGCAAGGGAATGCTACAGGTGCAAGTATTACTCAAAATATTTCAGTTGTGACACCTAAGGCTCTATCAGAAAAAGAACTAGCACGGGAGTTTAAGAACCTATCCCGTAAACTGGCACTGGAATTGTAAGGGAGGTACGGCAATGGAACTAACATATACAAATAGAGATGGAGAGAGCATTACGCTTAAGCAAAGCCGACCGTACTTTCTTACGAAGGTAGACGGCACTGGCAATATGCGTCAAACCGTCAACACTTTCAAGGCGCCAGATCAGGATGGCGCTTTTTATATTTCCTCCACGTTAGATATGCGAAACATAACGATTGAAGGTACGGTTGTTGCTGATACTCCCGATGAAGCCTTTAAAAGGAGACAACGATTCCTTAAAATATTCAGCCCAAAGCTACTAGGGACCCTTCAATACCGTGACCGACAGATATCCTGCGTGGTGGAGGAGGCAGGTTTTAGTGTTTCTAATCGGCAACGAATACCAAACTTCTTTGTCAGTCTACTCTGCCCATCCCCTTTCTTCGAGACATTAAATGAGGTGCGAGAGGAACTGGCATCATGGATACCGCTATTTGAGTTTGAATTAGAAATCCCAATGAGCGGGATGGAGTTTGGAATGCGTCAGCCTAGCCAAATCATTACGGTGGAAAATATCGGGGATGTATCTTGCGGATGTGAGATTGTGTTCCGAGCTTTAGGTACTGTGTCGAACCCTGAACTCTTAAAGATAGACACTGGTGAATACATTCGGCTTCTTACGACAATGGATGCCGGAGACGAGCTGCGTGTATATACTCATTTCGCCGGAAAGCGTGTAGTAAAAGTGGAGGGTTCTTCGATTACAAATGCTTTTTCGTTATTAGATACCACTTCGGCGTTCTTTCAACTTTCCGCTGGTCTTAACACACTGCGCTACGATGCTTCAGTCAATATGGAACTGTTAGAGGTTAGTATTTACTTTCGTCCACAGTTTCTGGGGGTGTGAGTATGGAACTATATATCTTTAATACAAATCGGGAGCTTGTGGGAATTGTGGAATCTTTCGAGTACTTGCGCTGGACGAGGCGCTATTCCCAGTGTGGCTCATTTGAATTAAAAGCGATTGCAACTCCGGAGAATACAGAACTCTTAAAGGAAGGGAATATCATCTGGAAAAATGATGATGAGGAAGCCGGGATCATTGAGCATCTGGAACTTTCTCAAACCGAGCATGAAATTATTACTGCAAGTGGTCGCTTTGCAACTTCCTTCCTTTCCCGCCGCATTGTATGGCAAACGGAGAAACTCTCTGGTGACATTTCTGTATGTGTAGAGCAGCTGATAAATAATAATCTTATCAATCCTTCTGATACAGCAAGGAAGATATCAAATATATCTTTTTCTGCTCCAAACTTAAATGCTCCCATCAGCACACAGGTATCGTATCGAAATTTGATGGAGGCTGTGACAGGACTATGTGTTGCTTCAGATATTGGCATTAAGACCGTGTTCACTCCTGCGACGGGTCTTTTTACCGTATCGTTGTATAGAGGAACGGAATCACAAGCAGTATTTTCTAAGGAATATGAAAACCTTACAGAACAGATTTATACAATAAGTGCTGGAGATTATGCCAACACAGCTCTTGTTGCTGGCGAAGGAGAAGGTGAAGACAGAACTTTTGTTGCAATTACAAGTGGCTCTGGTGAGACAAGGCACGAAATTTTCGTGGATGCTAAGGACTTGCGGGCAGAAGACTTTGGTTCAGAATACATTGATACACTAATCTTTCGAGGTCAAAGTAAGCTGAGTGAGCAAGCCATACGCTATTCATTTGATACATCTATCAATCCACACGGCAATTTAACATATAAAGTAGACTTCGATCTTGGGCAGACTGTCAAAGTCATTTCCAAAGCCTGGGGTGTATCCATGACGACGCGCATCACCGAAGTCGAAGAAACCTATGACGCAGATGGACAGAGCATCAGCGTAGTGTTCGGAAAAGCGGAGTTGACAATCGCCCAAAAAGTCCGCTCTGAGTTAAGTGAGGTAAAAACAGCAATATCCGCTCCAACTGGCATATCTGAAATTGCACAGGCTTTAGGAGCCGTGGAGGATACGCTAGTAACAGTTGAGGAAACCTTAGGCGACTTGACGGAGGTAGATTCAGAGATTCAAGGAGACAACGTTGCATCTACTATTAACAATCTATATGGAAAATTACCTGCACTGGAGATTAATGTGGGTGGAGGTACTATATCGATTGGCCAATATGCGTTGTACCATATGAACCCTGGAGATGCCTTTTATTTCACTTCATGGAGCGGAAATAAGTTTAGTGACCAGCCAAGTGACGATGGGCATGTCTTTTTGATAAAACATAACGGTGACGATACGGGAAATGGCTATCAGCGGGCAATGGGTTTCTTCATTTCTCGCAATACCATGACATTCTATGTGATTTCCGTTTTCGTATTTGATAATCCTTCTGGTCAAGCAAACTGGCTTAATATCAATAACGAACCTGTAACTACTGCAAGAATTGCAAACGGAGCAGTTACAGGTTTAAAAATTGCAGACCGTACAATTACTGCTACTAAACTGGCTTCTTCCTTTAGCGATTATTCAACTACAGAACAAAACACAGGGCGACTATGGATAGATGGCAAGACGATTTATCGTAAACAGATAAATCTCGGTTCCCTTACAGATACAACACCAAAACATGTACCTCATGGTATAGCAAACCTCAGTACTGTTGTCAGTTTATCCGGCTTTGTCACGAACGGAAGTGTTTTCTTGCCACTGCCCCTTGCTCGGTATAACAACTTTGAATCGCAAATTGGTCTCTTCGCAAATAAGACCGACATTGTAGTCGAACCAGGCAATGATAGAACCGCGTATACAGGCTATGTAGTAATAGAGTATACAAAAACGATATAGAAGGAGGAGTGATTAATGGAGAAAAGTGGATTTTTCAATTCATCCGATGGGGATAGAGTCTATGATGCAACGGACTTCGCTGCATACTTTGGAAGCCTTGTCTCGAATGGTGTGTTTTATGCGACACCAACAAACTTACTGGTATCTCCTGGGATTGGATTAGCAGTAACCATAGCACCGGGCAGTGCATGGATTAATGGTTATAGATATGAAAATACGGATGTTTTAAATAAACCCCTTGCTACAGCAGATGGGAGCAATCCTCGCATAGACAGGGTTGTGGTTCGTTTAAGTCAAATTACGAGAAGCATTCAGCTCGCCATTGTTACTGGTACTCCAACGGCATCGCCCATAGCTCCGGAGTTGACAAGAACAAGCGATGTCTATGAACTAGGTATTGCTGATGTTCTAGTACCTTCAGCTGCTACATCGATTTCAGCAAATAACATTATTGATACTCGGTTGAATACTAGTCTTTGCGGGTTGGTAAACTCGCTAGTTTCTGCGGTTTATGAATAGGAGGTGAATATAAGTGGCGGATATTAACGGCATCACTCTGCAGGCGGGTTCCAGCCCGACCGTTTATTACACGATTACTTATACTAAAAGCCGACCTAATAATAGCCAGATGACATACAACTTTACCATATCCGCTGCATTGGGTTCTTCAGGTTCCTTCATCCATAATGGTTATGCATTGCTTTGTACAATGACTGTAAATGGATCTTCTTCGCAGGTGCGAATCAAAGCGGCGGACGGGGATAACTGGGATGGAACTACACCAAGACTCAGGTATGTTTCGGTGACCTGTGCTTCTACTACAGGTAATGCAACCCAGCCAGTCACATTCAAAGTGGTATCTGATGGGCGATTGCCATTATCCTCTGGTGTAATTACCAATTCGAGTTATACAGTATTAAGCTCTCCATTGCTTACTACAGCATGTGGAGCACCGACATCTTGTACGGTTTCCCCGACACTTGCGGAAGGGGATGTGACTCTTTCTTGGAGTGGTGCTTCTGGGGGCATCAATAATACAATCTCTAGTTATGAGATTCAATATAGTGATTCTGCCGATAACATCACATGGGGAGCATGGACTGCTCTGACAACTGTGACCACCACAGCATCAAGTGGCAGTGTATCAGTAGCACCGCCCTCAACGCGAGGTAATTACCGAAGATTTCGTGTACGAACCCGTGGTACAGCAGGAGCTAGTTATTACTCTAGCTGGAAAGTATCCACAAACAGCGTCCGCAGGAATACGGTACCAAAGCCAGCAACGACTGCTGTTGCCTCCCCTGCGGCATATAGTAATGAGACTATCACGCTTACTTGGAGCGGAGCGTCTAGCGGTACCAGTCCAATTAAGGGGTATCAAATTGCCAGTCGCACATCCACGGATAACAGCACATGGAGTGCGTGGAATGTGTTGACCATGTTGACATTGGCAGCAAGCGGTGGTAGCTATAATCCAATTGTATCGAGGACCCCAGGAACATATACACAATTTGGTATTTGGACAATTGACACATTTGATGTTTACTCAATAGAGAAAATCAGTAATAGCATTTATTGCAACATCACTGCCTGTGCAGCACCGACTGCCTGCACGGTAAGTGCAACATTATCTGAAGGAAACGTTACTCTTTCGTGGAGTGGAGCAGCTGGTGGCGCAGGTAATCCCATCACTTCCTACGAAATACAATATAGTGATTCGCCAGATAATAGCAATTGGGGTGCTTGGTTGGCATTGGCGATAGTCAATACTTCTGCAACAAGCAGTATTTTAAATGTCAGTCCACCTGCTACACGTGGTCATTATCGTCGTTTCCGAATAAGAACTCGTGGTACGGCTGGAGAGGATTTTTACTCAGACTGGACTATATCCAGCAATACTGTACGTAAAAATATACTACCCATACCGCCGACTACTTTTGCCGCAACCCCTCCTATATATGAAGCTAACACAATAAATCTTTCATGGAGCGGAACGGTACCAGGAACCAGTGCGATTAAGCAGTATGTCATACAACAGGCTACATCGGCAGATGGTGTGAATTGGTCGGCATACGAAGCACTGACGACGAGTATTTCAAGCAGTACTTCAGGTAGCCTTCAGGTAAATGCCTCACAGATAGCTGGTCGGTATACCCGTTATCGAATAAGTGTTACAGATGCACTTGATGCTGTTTCTGCCTTTGTAGTTAGCAACACTGTAAAGAAAAACAGCCCACCAGCAGCACCAATAGTGAACTGTCCATTGTCTGGAAATTTTACTTATAACACCACGCCACGTTTTATGATCACAACAGGTATCGAACCAGATGGGCAATCACAAATAGTAGAGGTAAAGATCGACTCTGGCCCATGGGAAAACAGCGTAGACAATCCTGAGAGGTTTTCCATAAGCGGCTACCTTGGTAATGGGGTCAGGACCGTTTACCAAGCTGAACCGCTTTCAGTAGGAAGCCATACAGTTACTTTTCGTTGTCTTGACAGTGATATCGAATCGGCAAGCACAGAAGTTGTTCGTACCTTCACGATTTTAGCATTACCTTTTGAAATCATCACTGCTAATGTAACACACGTAAAGGCAGCGCATATTCAGACGCTTCGAACTGCTATAAACAGGGTGCGTAGCTATTACAATCTGTCCCCTGCAACTTGGAAAGAGGAGATTATCTCAGGAAAGACCACTGTTAAGAATTGGCCATTTCATATCGTTGAAATACGCAAAGCAATTGATGCGATTATTTTGATGATTAGTAGTTTTGATTCTTCCCAGGCATTCGATATACCACCTGTCACATGGTTGCCTATCGGTTCAGGACGACCCAAGGCAGATGTAATGCAACAAATTTATGACCTAATAAAAATCATGTAAAGGTAACATTCAGCGCTCTTGTAATTTGCAGGGGCGCTTTTCTATATGGAAATACACGAATGGAGGTGTCTTTAATGAAAGAGATTTGGAATTGGATACAACTGGCTATTGCCACAGTCGGTGGATTTCTTGGGTGGTTTTTCGGCGGTTATGATGGATTTCTTTATGCATTGGTAGCCTTTATAGTCATCGATTATGTGACAGGAGTGCTCTGTGCCATTATAGATAAAAAATTGTGTAGTGAAATAGGTGCCAAGGGAATTTTCAAAAAGGTACTCATCTTTGCAATGGTGGGTATCGCTCATATTAGCGATACACAAATTTTAGGTAGTATCGGAGATAATAGTGGAGCCTTACGCACAGCAGTAATCTTTTTCTATCTAAGTAATGAAGGGATATCCATTTTGGAGAACGCTGGTCATATTGGACTGCCCATCCCAGAAAAATTAAAATCGGTTCTTCGGCAACTACATGGACGTGATGAAGAGCCACGTAAGCCAGGTGATGGAGTATGATTGGCTCAGAATGTCTAATTAGAGGTGATTATAATGAATTTACGTAAACTAATACTTACAAAAAACGCTTGTTACAAGGCAGGCAAAACAATAAAACCGAAGGGTATAATGATTCACTCAACAGGGGCTAACAACCCGTGGTTGAAGAGATATGTTGGTCCAGATGACGGTTTGCTCGGAAAGAACAAATACAACAATCATTGGAATCAGGATAAACCCGGAGGTCGTCAAGTTTGTGTCCATGCTTTTATTGGTAAGTTAGCAGATGGCTCCATTGCCACCTATCAAACATTGCCTTGGAATCATCGTGGTTGGCATGCTGGAGGAGATGCGAATAACACGCATATAGGATTTGAAATTTGCGAGGACGGTCTAACCGATGCCTCGTATTTTTCTGCTGTTTATAAGGAAGCAGTAGAGCTTTGTGTACATCTTTGCAAACTCTATGGACTAAGTGAGAAGGATATCATCTGTCATAGTGAAGGCTATAAGCAAGGTTTAGCCAGTAACCATGCGGATGTTATGCACTGGTTTCCTAAGCATGGCAAGACCATGGATACCTTTAGAGCAGATGTTAAGAAACTTCTAAGCGAAGAAGAAAAATCAGCAGAACCAGCGAAAAAGAAATACTATCGTGTACAAATAGGTGCATACACTGTCAAAGCAAATGCTGAGGCACAGCTTGCAAAAGCTAAAAAGGCAGGATTTACGGATGCATTTATTAAGTATGATTAATCAAGGGGAGCGAGTTAATAGGCAATTATGCTTTAGCTTTACAGAGTTTCCCTAAAAAATATTAACTATTAGATGTATATAGCCTGTGGGGGTTATTCCCTTGCAGGCTCTTTTTTTATGCTCTGATTTAATTTAATTTTTACAAATCCTCAACTTCGACCTGTTCCCGCGGCTATTAGGTAGGAGGTGATTCTACATGAATCAGCATGAGGATAAAAAAGTTATGAAGATCTCAGATGGGGTTATAGACAAAAGCACCGAATTAAAAAAAATGTCACAGGAGCAGCTACAGCGTGAGTTTGATTATATTCAAGCAGAGAAATTACTTAGAAAGATGCTTCAAAAAGGTTTAATAACGGAGGCAGAATTCAACAAGATAGATGTACTCAACCGCCAAACTTTCTCTCCTTTTTTAGCAGAGATAATGCCTGAATTCGTTGATATATAAGGGCTTCAGAGGTAATATGTGACCTACCAAGAAGGAGGTGAGGCGATGAAAAAGATAACGAAAATAGAAGGAAATAAGGTTGCATCGATTATCAAACCTAAACTACGAGTGGCCGCATACTGTCGTGTTTCTACGGGTAGTGATGAACAGTTAGTAAGTCTACAAGCACAAAAATCCCATTATGAGACTTACATAAAGGCAAACCCAGAATGGGAGTATGTTGGCTTGTATTATGATGAGGGAATTAGTGGCACTAAAAAAGAAAACCGAACGGAACTTCTAAGAATGCTGTCAGATTGTGAAAACAAGAAGATTGACTTAATTATTACAAAGTCCATTAGTAGGTTTGCAAGAAACACTACGGATTGTTTGGAGATGGTTCGTAAACTGTTGGACCTTGGGATTTATATCTACTTTGAGAAAGAGAATATCAATACCCAATCAATGGAAAGTGAACTGATGCTTTCTATATTAAGCGGGCTTGCAGAAAGTGAGTCAATCTCCATTTCGGAAAATAACAAGTGGGCAATTCAAAGGAGATTTCAGAACGGAACTTTTAAGATTTCATACCCACCATATGGTTATGACAACATTGACGGTCAAATGGTGGTAAATCCTGAGCAAGCAGAAATTGTGAAGTATATTTTTGCAGAAGTATTATCAGGCAAGGGTACACAGAAAATAGCAGATGATCTTAATCAAAAGGGTATCCCTTCTAAAAGAGGCGGTCGTTGGACTGCTACGACAATTCGAGGAATTCTAAAAAATGAGAAATATACCGGGGATGTTATACTGCAAAAAACCTATACAGATTCCCGTTTTAATAAGCGCACCAATTATGGTGAGAAAAACAGATATTTAATAGAAAATCACCATGAGGCAATTATCAGCCATGAAGTGTTTGAAGCAGTAGAGGCTGCCTTAAATCAAAGGGCAAAAGAAAAGGGAATAGAAAAGCGTAATGATAAGTACCAAAACCGGTATTCTTTCTCCGGAAAAATTATTTGCTCGGAATGTGGTAGCACCTTTAAAAGACGAATTCATTCATCCGGCACAAGAAAATATGTAGCCTGGTGTTGTAGTAAACACTTAAAGCAGATAACAGAATGTTCAATGCAGTTTATTCGAGATGAGGATATAAAGAAGGCCTTTGTTACTATGATTAACAAGCTGATTTTCGGTAGAAAACTTATTCTACAACCACTATTAGATGCTTTGCGTGGAATGAGCAACTCAGATAACCTTTCAAGAATTCAGGAATTAGAGAGGCAAATTGAAAAAAATGCAGAACAGAGAGAACTGCTTGTAAAGCTTATGGCAAAGGGTTATCTAGAACCTGCCCTTTTTAACAGAGAAAACAATGAACTGCAAATGGAAGCAGATAATTATATGGGGCAAAAAGAAGCTTTAATTCATGCTTTAAATGGAGAATTATCAAAGGTGCAGGAAGTCAGTAACTTAATAAAGTTTACAAATAAGGCTGAAATGATAAACACTTTTAACGAGCAAATTTTCAATGATCATATTGAAAAAATTATCGTTTTCTCAAGGGTAGAGATAGGTTTTGTTCTGAAATGTGGAATCACACTAAGGGAAAGGATGTGAGAAAAATGGCGCATACGCCTTATGGCTATAGGATAGAGAATGGAATAGCAGTTATCGATGAAGAAAAAGCTGAAAAGGTTAGGAATTTATATAAGGGTTACTTATCAGGCCTTTCCTTATCGGTCGCGGCAAAGTCTGCTGGAATAGATGCTTATCATGGAACTGCGGGAAGGATGCTAAGAAATGAACGTTATTTTGGTGATGATTATTACCCTGCCATCATTGATAAAGAGACCTACGAAAGAGCAGAATCAGAGAGGGTAAAGAGAGCAAAAAAGCTAGGTAGAATCTTTGAACCAAAGAAAGAAGATAAACCTACTATTTCTAAGAAGTTTTCCATAGGACAAGTAATTCAGAAGTATACAAATCCTTTTACACAAGCCGAATTTGTATACAGCTTAATAGAAAGTGAGGTGCAGCAAGATGGCAGTTAGTAAAAATGTAATGATTATACCTGCAATAAAACGTGTAGGCAACAATCGAAAAGAAGATGAAACACCAAAACTTCGGGTCGCTGCTTATTGCAGAGTTTCTACAGATAGTGATGAGCAGGCTAGTAGTTACGAAGTGCAGATTGAACACTATACAGAGTTTATCAAGAAGAATTCAGAGTGGGAATTTGCAGGGATCTTTGCTGATGATGGCATCAGCGGTACAAATACAAAAAATCGCAACGAATTTAATCGAATGATTGATGAGTGCATGGCTGGGAAAATTGATATGATTATTACCAAATCAATAAGCCGATTTGCTAGAAATACCTTGGACTGTCTACAATACATCAGAAAACTTAAAGATAAAAACGTTGCGGTATATTTTGAGAAAGAAAATATCAATACATTGGATGCCAAAGGTGAAATTATGCTTACCATTATGGCATCCTTAGCGCAACAAGAGAGCCAGTCATTAAGCCAGAATGTAAAGCTTGGTTACCAATACCGATACCAACAGGGAGAGGTAATGGTCAATTGTTCTAGGTTTTTAGGATATACCAAAGATGAAAATAAGCGATTAGTAATTGTGCCGGAGGAAGCTGAAGTAGTTAAGAGAATTTACAGAGAATATCTTGAAGGCTCCAGTATGGATAAAATCAAAAAAGGACTTGAAGCTGATGGCATACTTACAGGCGCGGGGAAAAAAAGGTGGCATACCAGTACTATAAGGAAAATATTAAGCAATGAAAAATACATTGGTGATGCACTGCTCCAAAAAACTTATACGGTAGATTTTCTTACAAAAAAGAGGGTTGTAAATAACGGAATCGTACCTCAGTATTATGTAGAGAATAACCATGAAGCCATTATTCCGCGTGAAATCTTTATGCAGGTACAAGAAGAGTTAGTTCGTAGAAGTAGAGGACATATAAGTACTAGTGGAAAGAAAAGAAACTTTAGTTCAAATCATGTATTTTCACAAATTATCTTCTGTGGAGAGTGTGGCGAAATATACCGTAGAGTTCATTGGAATAACCGAGGTAAAAAATCGATTGTTTGGAGATGCGTCAGTAGACTTGAGAATACAGGGTTAGCTTGTCATTCCCGAACCGTGCTGGAGGAAATGATAGGCCTTGCTACGGTGGATGTGATTAATAAACTAATAGGGCAAAAGGATGGCTTTTTAACTATCTTAAAGGAAAATATAGAAACAGTGATAAGTGAAACGGACAATAATATTGTTGCCGAGATAGATAAAAAGCTAGAGGAATTACAAAAAGATCTTTTGAGACTGGCTAATTCCAAAGAAGATTATAACGATATAGCCGATGAGATTTACAGGCTCAGAGAGGAAAGGCATAAGGCTTTAGCAGAAGAAGCTGGCAAAAAAGGCTCCAAGCAAAGGCTAGAAGATATGGAAAAATTCCTTAATGAACAATCCACCTTCCTTGAGGAGTATGATGAGCAACTAGTAAGGAGACTTATAGAGAAAATAACGGTCTATGATGATAAACTAACTATTGAATTTAAATCTGGTGTAGAAGTAGATGTATAAACATAACCTACATGAATGACCACCATTCAGGAGATATATTTATTCTCTTGATCGGTGGTTTTCTTCTTATTGACTAGAATTGGTAAAAGGCATATAATCTTATTAACAATGTTGTTAATATTGTTATTGATAAGGAGATGACAACATGGGTGATGTTAATGAGTTACTAGAACAGGCTATTAAGGAAACTGAAAACTTGAATGAAGGTGAAGTCTTTCTTGTCAAAGATCTGTTCAAGGGTTATGTATGGAATAGAATACCCAGAAAGGATCGACTTCTGCTTGGGACTTTATTTTTAAACTACGTAAATAAAATGGAAGGTAATATAAAGGCTATTGAAAAGACGTCATCTAACCAGCAGAGGTATCAGAAGGTTTGAGGATATAGCAAAACTATTATGAAGGGCAATAAAAAACTATAAATTATATTAGGGTGTATGGGGTGGATGCTTTGCTTAATTTAAGGCAATTAGTAGATGACTTTTTCTTGTTTGTTCAGTCTAAGAGTATTGAAATTTATAATGAGTTTAGCCTCCAGCATGAGCTGGGGATATTCCTACGTGAAAAGCTTCCGGACTATCGTATTCAATTTGAAAGAAATGTATCATACTTCACACCAGACAATAAAACTATAAAAAAAGAAATAGATATTACTATTTTTAATGAAGATAAATCAGAGAAGTATGCAATTGAACTTAAGTGCCCATTAAATGGTCAGTATCCAGAACAGATGTATTCGTTCGTGAAGGATATTAAATTTATGGAGGAGCTTAAGAACCGAGGATTTACTAAAACAGCTGCTGTTGCTCTTGTTTCAGATAGACCTTTCTATGAAGGGCGCAACAATGAAGGTATATATAAGTTTTTTAGAGAAGAATATTCTGTTTACGGTTGTATTTTTAAGCCAACAGGTGTAGGAAAAAATAAAGATAGCATTGCATTAACAAGCAGATATGATTTTATCTGGCAGGACTTAAGTGACGGTCGTAAATATTACGTAATAGTGATTTGAAGTATTTAATTGAAGAGGGGGGATATTTTGTGAATAAATTGATTGATGAGATTTGGCAATATTCACACTATTATGGTGATATGTTATTTACTTCTTTGCGTTTACATGAAAATGAAGAAGACTATGCTGCTATATTAGTTTTGTTTAATGCGATGGAGTTAATCTGTAAATCTGTAAGAGAAAATTATAATCAAAACTTTTTACAGGATTTGTCCGATTTAAAAAATAATAATATTCTATCCGAAGAAGATTATCATTTTCTAGCTAGCAAAGAATCTGGTATCAGAGGCATAAGAAATATCATGACACATAGAAATGCATACCAATATTGTTTAGAGGGTACTGATGGTAAAGCTCTTCCCTTTGCAGAACCGGGAACTTGGACAATAGTATTTGAAAGCTACGCTCCTAGAATAATTCAAATATTATATGAGATTTTAAACAACTCTCATTGGAAAATTGAAGAGCGATAGCATTTAGGCATTTGAAATGAGATCGTTAGTAAAATATAAATGGATAATTGCATTGTGTTGTTAGTAGAAACAATCAAACAGGTGCAATTATAGAAATGTGGTGATTCTGATGAAAAATGGATGTATATATTGTGGTGTTACGGAGGATTTATCAAAGTCTGATATAATCCCAGATGCCCTTACTAATGCCAAGATGATAAATCCTAATGTATGTAGAATTAAGCATAATAATGATTTTAGTGATATGTTTGAAGCTGAGGTTATCCAAAAGCTGGCGTTGATAACAAATGAACTTGATATCAAATCAAGTAAAGGAAAAAATTATGCATCTTATGAATCAATAATTACTGTTGGTGATACTGACTACAATGCAAAAATAACCTCTGAAACTGAATTGTTCGGAGGAAAAAAGAAGATGCGTAGTGTTGATGGGAAATATTTGTTGGGGCCAATCGATGAAATTAAGAAAATTAAGGCTGCGAACGATACAAACGTTAGTGAAATTGATGTCAATCAGATGGAGATTGAAAAAAGAGTACCACTAGATTTATCAGTATTTTTTAGCATGGCTATGTATAGAATGGTAGCTAAGATTGGATTTGAATGGTACTGTGCAAAGAATAAAGTCATGTCAAAAATAGATGATTTTACACCTATCATCGATTTTATAACAAGAAGTAACGGGGGAAAAGTAGTATCGATTGTTAGCAACCCAGAAATATATGCACTGTTCAATAATATGGTCAATTATGGAAGTCATGCCTTATTGTCATATGTGTCAAAAGATAACTCAGTTAATGTAATTATAAATCTATTTGGTATTGCTATATATAATGTACGGGTTTGTGATAAACCCTTAGATGGCTGTAAATATAATGTACTGTTCCAGGAATTGACACTCGATGCAAAGCATATCTGTTTTTCAGATACGGATATAGAAAATTTACAGGAACACTTTATCAATAGTTTTGAACCTACAAATATTGGTGATGGTTTAACAGCCATGATACCTAAGGATATGACAGATAAGACACTTAAATATAAACTGATGTATGTCACGAATTATGAATTATTTTTTGAGAAACTAAATCTTATTGATGAGCCAACGCAAGAAGTAATAACTCTTATACTAAATAATATTCAAAGTTTACTGCAAGAATCTGCTATTACTATAAGAGGATTGAAGCGGTTTGTAAAAGAACACTGGAAACATTTTGAACAAGGAATCAGATTAAATCCCAAAGGAACAAATAAAAAATCTATCTTTATGTTTTATATGCTTTTCATCATAGGGCAGTCGAATGGAAAAATAAAAAACATTCATGATTTGTATACAGTAATTAAAGATAAATTTTCGAGTGATACCATTAACATTAGTGATGAAATGTCTAATAAACTACATGAAGAAATGTTATCGAATGAATCACATTCAGAGTTAATGACAAAAGGTGCAAAAATAATTGAGAGTTGGAGTTTTGAATAAGAGTGGATATGTTCCCGCCTACCGATAGTGCAAAAAGAGCCTTTGACGTGTTTCCGACTACCGACAATGTAAAAGACATCAATCCACCCCGCTCGTTGCACTGTGAGGCTGTGGCGTGGTTGGAGTTAACATAATAATTTACAAACGGATTCCGAGTAGAGGAATTCGTTTTTTTATTGAAAGTATAATTTAATTAAAATATTCGAATGTGGAAGAATTTACTTCTTCAAATTCAGAAAAGTCGTGATGAACGTAAAAGTAGAATTGTCTATAGGTGCCAAACTAAAGAAAAAAATTTAACTGGTTAATATAAAAGCTAATTTTCCAATTTTAAAAGATTCAAGGTCCCTCTTTTTTATAAACATCGAAAAAATACTGTAACATATTTATCAGTGAAACGTGTAAATAGTGAGTAGGTAAAGAGGGGGGTTAAATGCCAAAACGACTAAAATTAGAAAATCTATATAAGCAGTACTCTAAGTCTCTCTATTTTTATTTATTAAGATTAAGTGGTTCTACGCAACTTGCAGAGGATTTAACACAAGAAACGTTCGTTCGTGCTACTGTTCATCTTAATAAATATGAAGGAGAAGAGGCACGTGCTTGGCTATTTAAAGTAGCACGCAATGCATACTTAGATGAATGGAGAAAGCAAAAGAGAAGGAAATCAATCCCTCTTTTATCCCTATTTTTATCGAAGGATGACATGATTAGTCCATATGGTATTCCAGAAGATTTCTTATTAGCGCAAGAAACACATCAACAAATTGATGATTTATTGGGGTATTTGCCAGAACAATATAGGTCAGTCATTTATTTGCGAGAGTATGAGGAGTTTAGCTATAAAGAAATAATGGAAGCATTGCAACTAACAGAAGAACAAGTGAAGGTGAGACTGCATCGAGCGAGAAAGCGGTTAGCAATCCTCGCTGAAAAAAAGGGGTGGTATTATGACGGAATGGAATAAAGAATTAGAAAAGAGAATATTAAAAAAATCAAGGTTCACCTTAACATTTAAGATTATACGAATATTGTTAATGGTGGTATTTATTTATGCTATATACATGATAATAGCGAATATTGTTACCGACAAGTTTGCCGTTGGAAAAGAAAATATGTATTTTTCAAGTCTTTCACTAGAGTGGACTGTTCCTAATGTACGGGGAGATTTCAGAATTGAGGAACAAGATTTGACTGTTTTTGGAACAAAAAGTTTCAGCTATAACTTACTTAAAAAGGTAGGAAGTGAGGATCTAGTTATTGGTGAGGCACAAGTAACAAAAAGACTATTTAATGATCTTTCAAATATTACTTACTCACATCCTGGTTTACGGCAATTAAGTGAATTTTCCTTCTCGCTTCCTGAAAATCCTGGAACAAATATGAAGCTAGAAGCTAATCCATCACCACATGTTTGGGAATCATTAGAGATGTTACCTGAAGGAACTGTAGGAGAGTTAGCATTTTCTACTACAAGTTTCATGGAATCAGAAAAACTAATTGAAAATTTACGGGACTACGATATTGATATATTATGGATGCCATTATACACTGGGGAATTTGTGAATTTTGATCCATACGGTTGGAGTGAGAGCAACAATTTAATCATAGTTTCAGATGTAATTGGTCTAACAGGGGGAAGGGATCATGACGAAAATTTCAATCAAACTTTACGAATCAATAGGTTAGATGAAAGTTCTATAAAGGAAAGCAAGCAGTTAATGTTGGAAAATATGAAAGAACTATTAAATAAATCCAATAGTTATTATGAGAACTTCTTAGGTCTAGGGCACTTAGAGGAAAAATATCAATACATAGAAGAGGAGGGTTTCACTGTATACGGAGCAGTTGTAACAGGTCCTGTAAAAGAATTGTTAAGGTTAAAAGATGCTCCATTTGTTCAAGGGGAACAATTAGGTGAAGTCGAGTTATGGAATTGGGAGAAAAATGAGAAGGATTTAAAGGATTAAGGGTTTTTTTCAACGTTCAAAATTTAAGAAAGTGCTAACATCTAGTATCTGAAGGACCACAAATGCTATAGGCAGAAGTTTATTTAAAATTAACATCAAATATGGAAACTACTAGCCGCTTTTCCTCTTAGAGTCTGTTAGTGCTGTTGCCCTAATAAGCTTTTATGTAAGATTTTGATTCATGCGATTATTTTGCAGTTTTATAATTTATACAATGAGGTTTAATTGCATATAATCTAAATAGTGTTATAATGTCACTAAAAAAAGACCACTATATGAGGACACATAAATGGTTTAATATGGTAACAAATAGAACACGCTTAAAAGCGATTGGTACTAAATAGCCTATAATAAAAAAAGTGAACTACCTAATGCTCGCCAGCTTTAGAAAGAGTTCATTTTTTTCTATTTAAAGAAGTGTATGACAGTAATATCTTTGAGTTTCAAATTGAAAACTTGGATCTTTTAAATTTGGTATTATCTAATATCAAGGGTGAAATAGTTTGGATTATACTTTTAAATTTTTAAAGGCTCTAAATAAGGGGAGAAATTTATGGAAATAGTATATTTTGCAGGTGGGTGCTTATGGGGAGTACAAGCCTTTATAAAAACTTTACCTGGAGTTAAGTTTACTGAAGCGGGAAGAGCGAATGGAACAAGTTATACTCTTGAAGGTGAATATGATGGTTATGCCGAGTGTGTAAAAACAGGGTTTGATCCAACAGTGGTAACAATCAAGGAATTAATGGGGTATTTTTTTGAAATAATTGATCCATACAGTTTGAATAAACAAGGACAGGATATTGGGGAGAAATATCGGACAGGAGTATATAGTGAAAAGCAAGAACACTTAAACGAAGCGACGGCATTTCTTAGTGAGAGAAGTGATTATGATCGTATAGTTGTTGAAGTATTACCCCTAACAAACTATGTGAGAAGTGCAGAAGAACATCAAGATCGACTAGCTAGATTTCCAAAAGATTATTGTCATATCTCAGCAGCAATATTAAATAAATATAAGTAATATTAAACAATCGTTCTCGTAAATTAGAAAAGGTTTTAGAAGTTAAGATAATAGGCTGATACTCGTAAAAAAGGAATCAAGCCAAAACAATTAAATCCGCAAGCATCTATGTGTGCTACACACTCAATAGATTGTAAAACTGTGGCATGGTTGGCGTTAACATAATAATTTATAAACGGATTCCGAATAGAGGAATTCGTTTTTTATTGAAAGTATAATTTAACTAAAATACCCTAATGTAGTTGAATAACTACGTTTGACAAATTTTGTATATTACGGAATAATTATATTAATAACCTCACCTAATTTCCTCTAGCCATTACCTACCAATTTTGAAACTCTCTTTGTATGAACAAATGGTATTTTATTTTTATTTTGAGATATTTAAAAACTCTTAATTGTATCAAAATAGTTCAAACTAATTTTCATTTTATTTAAATACTCTTTCTGTAAAAATTGTTCAATGTTAAGAAAAGGGAGGATTATTAATGGGACATGCAATTCTAGGATACAACAAAGCAGGAGAAGTTATTGCAAATGCTCATTTCAGTATGGGGAATTATAATGCTGGAATATTATACAGCTTACTTGATTCACAAAAATTTAATGCAGGGGTTAGTGGGTCTGGAGACAGTTCTGTTTTCACGATACAACAAATTGAAAAAGCTTTAGCTGCCTATAAGGTATTTATTAATAATGAGGAACCACTTATTGAGGGGGATTATTTAAACCCTGATCAAACTCAAATATTAAAATTTATAAAAAACTGTTTAGCAACAGCTCAGAAGGAAGGCAGTGTAAAAGTGTTATTTGCTTAATATCTTTAAGACTGTTTACTTATTTAGTAAATATGTTTGGAATTAATCATTATATCTATCTATAAAGGGTGAGGTTACAAGATACCATTATCAAAATTCCTTAAATAGTACGAAGGGGACGTTGAGGAAGAAGGAATGCGGATTGAAAAAGTGTTATTTAGCAAGACTATTTTTTGCTAGATAAAATAAAAATTAAACGAGAATCTTTAATGGTTCTCGTTTTTTATTTATAGTGAATAGGTGATCACTCTAAATAATGTAAATGGCTGTTCCGTTGGTCATAATGCCTTCCGAATATACATCTTAGCAAACGAGAAAAGGTAACTCATAACTCGTTAATATAAATCCGCTGCAATAACACGTGTTTATTCACGTTGAAATTAATCAGCGTGGTGAATATAATGATTGTTAAAGGAGGTTTTTATGATGCCTAATATTAAACCTATTTCTGATTTAAGAAATTATACAGAAGTGCTAAATGAAGTGAAAGAAGACAGTCCGGTGTATTTAACGAGAAATGGACGTGGTGAATATGCAATTGTTGACATAAAAGAATACGATAAACTTAAAGCAACGATCAAATTATTAACTGAGCTCGAAGTAGGGATGAATTCGGTTAGAGCTCATGGTGGACTGTCTGCAGATGAAGTGGAGGCTAGATTAGGGTTAAAATGAAGGTAAGCATTGTATACTCAGAAATGGCTTTGGAAGATTTACAATTGTTGAAGAATTATCTTTTTTCTAATTGGGGAGAAGATGTTACCAAGAAAGTCATTAGTAAGATTACTACTGATGTTAGAAGTTTAGAGATATTCCCATTATCAGGTGTTCCACTTGCAAAGAATATTCAGATTCCTACCGAATTACGTTATCTAGTTTCAGAAAAGAACTATATATTTTACTATCATAAGTCTGATACAGTAACTATTGTACGTATACTAAATGAACGACAAAACTATATTGCACAATTATTTCAAACTAGTACAAACACAAATAATATTGATTAACAATCTTAATTTTGTGTACCGGGAACTTATTCAATTTTGAATGTCGGAATTGTTCTTTCCCCATTTGAAGTCTTACATTTTGAAGTAGTGGTGTGGTTGGAATTAACATAATTATATTAGAAGAACGAATTCTTGTTGGAGGAATTCGTTCTTTTTGTTTTTAAAATGAATATGTTTCGAAATTCTCATTATAAATGCCAACTATTCATAATAACCCTCCATTAGGAAATACTGTCTAAAAGATTGTAAATTGGAGGATAGATCAGTTTATCCTTAAAAAGGGAATAGGTAGTGTCAAAACTTCTATGAAAAATTGAAAATCACAAAAAAATTAGACGAAAGTTACGCTTCGAACGAGTGGACAATCGCTCTTG
>NZ_JPVQ01000102.1 GCF_000772965.1 Ureibacillus massiliensis 4400831 = CIP 108448 = CCUG 49529
CTTAATACGTTTTCTTCTGAAAGGTCTGTTAGAAGCCATTCGTCGAGAATTAATAAATCGATTTTCTTATAATTTTGAATGATTTTGCGGTAGCTGCCATCTGCTTCATATTTTGCTACGGCGAGTTCATCTAATAATTCTGGTAGCCGAATGTATTTTACTTTGTAAAATTGCCGGCAAGCATGTATACCAAATGCATTTGCGATATACGTTTTCCCATTGCCTGAAGCGCCCATTAAGATGATGTTGTGATGATTTTGAATGTAGTTGCCTGTCGCTAATTCTAGGATGACCTTTTTGTCTAAATGACGATCTGGATGATATTCAATATCTTCAATGGCAGCCGTTGGCTCGTTTAGTGTTGCTTGTTTTATTAAACGAGCGAGTTTATTTGATTTACGTCGGTCATACTCTGTATCTGTTAAAAGGCTGAATAACTCATCGAAATCCATTTCACGATAGTCTTTATTTTGACTGATTTCTTGATATAGATCAGCCATTGCACTTAAGCCCATTTCTGAAAGCTTACGTAATGTTTCTTGTTTGCTCATTTTTTATCCCTCCCAAAGTACGAAGCTCCACGCGTGAATCCATGACTTTCTGTTGAAGCTGGCTGTGTTTTCGCTGCTGATTCTTGTGTTTTTAGCGACTTCTTTTTTCTTTCTAATATGCCTTTTAATACAGTATTGGAAGGGGTTGTTGAGATTTCAAGTAAGGTAGTAATGGCTTGTTCTAACTCTTCTGTTGTGAACTTTCTCGCAATGTTTTGTAGAGTGCTTAAAATATTGAGTGCCTTTTTCTCTACATTATTTTCTAAAATGTACGCTACATATTTCTCTGTAGATGGACCCATTGCAGCTGCCCATTTCACATTGTTTTCAGGATTATGCTCTAAATAAGAGCGATGATGATCAGGCATATGATCGACTTTTGTAGAAAATTGTCCGATTTCGCCTTTTAATCGTTTGTGGGATGCAATTCGTGCTTCTTTAAAGTACACTTCAATTAGATCTGTTGTTAAACGAATATCGACCGATTCACGGACATATTCGTAAGGAACGGAATAATACATGCGTTCAACTTGGATGTGGTAGTTTAGTTGAACCTTGGCGGTTTTCCATTCCATCATTTTGAAGCGTGTTTGAGGAAGTTGTTGAAGGGTGCTTTTCTCTTCTTCCTCAAACACTTTTTTGCGTGATCCCGGTCTTTTTTGAAAATCTGTTGTATTGATTTCCTCTAACTTTTCAAAGATATATTGATTCAATTCTGTGATATGAAAGCACTGCGCATTTCGTAAGGCAGCGATAATTTGCCGTGAGGCATAACCAACACTTCCTTCGGCAGTTGGCTTATCTTTTGGCTTTCGTACACGACTCGGGACAATGACTGTGCGGTAATGATCTGCTAATTCTCGGTATGCCTCATTTAAAATAGATTCTTCACGTTGCGCTTTAATAACACCTGTTTTTAAATTATCGGGGACCAGTGTTTCGGTAACACCTCCAAAATAATCAAAAGCATGGATATGCGCTTTTAACCAGTTTGCTGATTTCATATCTAAAAATGCCTCTACATACATCATTTGACTATACGGTAAAGCAGCTATAAATACATAGGCTGGAATGTTTTCACCTGTTGTACGATCTTGAATAGAAAGTGTTGTACCAGCCCAATCTACCTCCATAATCTCTCCAGGCTTTCGTCTTAAGGGCATTGTTAGCTTAAACTTTTGAGCATATTGCCCGTACTTCTCTGCGAATGTTCGATAGGCATAAGGGATTTTCCGAACCTCTTTCGCTGAAATTGCGTACTCATGATGCAGTAATTTCAGTGTGACATTCTTTTTTTGCAGTTCCTTATGAACCTTCTCCCAATCAACTGGATAGTAGCCTTTTTCAATCGCTTGTTTCTCTGGATAGAGAAATTCCTCTAACCAAACATTTGTCATAGTGTCGTTCAATTCCGTAATACCTAGGTTAGTCGCTCGTTGGATGACTTCTGAAACCGTATTC
>NZ_JPVQ01000103.1 GCF_000772965.1 Ureibacillus massiliensis 4400831 = CIP 108448 = CCUG 49529
TTTTTATTTATGAAATTTTTTCAAACCCCAACAAATATTATAGAGCCTTTTATATAAACAAAATAACTGAAACACAATAAAAAACGTCTACTTACATTACTGTAAATAGACGTTAAAAACAATGAATTTTTTGATACCGGTGGTCGGGGTCGAACCGACACTCCAGAAGGAACACGATTTTGAGTCGTGCGCGTCTGCCAATTCCGCCACACCGGCATAATAAAATTGTAAAAAAAAATCGGTTAACCCGATATTTAAAAAATTGGAGGCGGCTACCGGATTCGAACCGGTGGTAAGGGTGTTGCAGACCCGTGCCTTACCACTTGGCTAAGCCGCCATATAATATTGGAGCGGAAGACGGGGTTCGAACCCGCGACCCCCACCTTGGCAAGGTGGTGTTCTACCACTGAACTACTTCCGCAAATGGCTGGGGTACCAGGATTCGAACCTGGGCATGACGGAATCAAAATCCGTTGCCTTACCGCTTGGCTATACCCCAATAATATGATTAAAAGTTTAATTTATTATTTAAATGGGGCGACTGATGGGAATCGAACCCACGAATGTCGGAACCACAATCCGATGCGTTAACCACTTCGCCACAATCGCCAATACAGTATATTATATTAATTCTTCATCAAAAATATTAATGGGGCGACTGATGGGAATCGAACCCACGAATGTCGGAACCACAATCCGATGCGTTAACCACTTCGCCACAATCGCCATAATATCTTAATACTTTTTAAAATAAAAAAATTGGCAGGGGCAGTAGGAATCGAACCCACACCAAAGGTTTTGGAGACCTCTATTCTACCGTTGAACTATGCCCCTATAAAAATGGTGGAGAGGGACGGATTCGAACCGCCGAACCCGAAGGAGCGGATTTACAGTCCGCCGCGTTTAGCCACTTCGCTACCTCTCCAGTTGTAATGGTGCCGGCGAAAGGACTTGAACCCTCAACCTACTGATTACAAGTCAGTTGCTCTACCAATTGAGCTACACCGGCAAGTGAAAATAATGGTGGGTCGGGACGGAATCGAACCGCCGACACTTTGAGCTTCAGTCAAATGCTCTACCAACTGAGCTACCGACCCACATTTTTATTTAAATGGCGGTCCCGACCGGGATCGAACCGGCGATCTCCTGCGTGACAGGCAGGCATGTTAACCGCTACACCACGGGACCATTTGGTTGCGGGGACAGGATTTGAACCTGTGACCTTCGGGTTATGAGCCCGACGAGCTACCGGACTGCTCCACCCCGCGATAATAATATTGGATTAAGATATGGTGGAGGATGACGGGCTCGAACCGCCGACCCCCTGCTTGTAAGGCAGGTGCTCTCCCAGCTGAGCTAATCCTCCAACTAGTTATAGTTATTAAAATAATGGTGACCCGTACGGGATTCGAACCCGTGTTACCGCCGTGAAAGGGCGGTGTCTTAACCACTTGACCAACGGGCCATTACAAATTTGTTATGGCGGAGAGTAAGGGATTTGAACCCTTGAGACAGTGTTACCCGCCTACACGATTTCCAATCGTGCTCCTTCGGCCTCTCGGACAACTCTCCAAGAAATATGGCTCCGAAGGTAGGACTCGAACCTACGACCAACCGGTTAACAGCCGGTTGCTCTACCACTGAGCTACTTCGGAATAATCATATGAGAAGCCTAGCAACGTCCTACTCTCGCAGGGGGAAGCCCCCAACTACCATCGGCGCTAAAGAGCTTAACTTCCGTGTTCGGTATGGGAACGGGTGTGACCTCTTTGCCATCATCACTAGACTCTTAACCGAAAGACAAGTATTATTATACCATGTTTGAAAGCATTTTCAATCATTTTTTTCGATTTTAAATTACTTTTTATGATTTTTAGGTAAATCCTTGTTCTCTCAAAACTGGATAAAGACATTGAATTTTGTTCAAGTTTGTTTTGGTTAAGTCCTCGATCGATTAGTATTCGTCA
>NZ_JPVQ01000104.1 GCF_000772965.1 Ureibacillus massiliensis 4400831 = CIP 108448 = CCUG 49529
TATTTTCATGCCAGGGTTGGGTGTGAAAAACTCATGACTGTTTTTATTTGTTTAATGCTTGGGTGGGTTGAAATAAAAGTTCATACAGATTTGAATTACCTATTACTGAGTATTTTGATTTTATTTATAACTGTATTATTGATAGAAGCATTACCCGAAGAACTGATTTTTAGAGGATATATATATCGTTACTTAATACATTATTCCCTCATTGGATAACAATCATTTTACAATCATTGTTGTTTTCATTATTTGCTTAATTTATTGGGGCAATGTATTCTGTGGAACAGCTTCAATTTATCCCTGGTTTTGCAATTATTTTAGGTTTGTTCAGGGCGATATCGGGAAATGTGTGGACATCAATTGGATTTCATGTTGCAATTATGACAGCAACACAGATTTTAGGACCTATTCAAGGACATTTTGATGTAAGCGGAACTTTTACACTTCGGTTTTTTGCATTTATTTTGCTACCAAGTGTTGTTGGATCGACTGTATTGTCATTTATTTATTCAAACCACAATTGGAGTAAAAAAGAACCTTTAAATTAAATAAAACAAGATGGGTTTCTTCAACGAACGGGGTGCAGTACCTTCTTAAATAAGGAAGGCGTCTATTTTCATTAACCTTTTAAAATAATAGTAGAAATTGAACTCGTTCTTATAAAGTGAACAATGAGGTGACTTTTATGTCCAAGATTGACAATATGATGCAGATTCTATGGATGTTGAATTCAGGCAGGAAAATTACCGCAAAACAAATATCTGAGAAGTTAGAGATTAATATAAGGACTGTTTACCGTTATATTGATGCTCTTTCTGCAAGTGGTATTCCTATTATATCTGACACAGGTCATAATGGGGGGGATACCCTACTGAATAATTTTATTAAAAGTCCTCTTTTTTTTGATGTCGATGAGCAAACTGCATTACTTCATGCTGCTGTTCTTGCAAAAGAATCTGGATATTTTTTAGGGGAGGCATTGGACAAAGCAACATCAAAGCTTAAAATGTATTCAAATCAAGAGCAGGAAAGAATGATTAAGCAACACTTGGAAGGGCTCGGAGTAATAAGTCCAATTGGAAAATCATTTATGGAGCCCATATTGAAGAAGTTAGAACAAGGTATAGTTAACGAATCCTCTGTAGAAATTGAATATCATACAAGTCGTGAAGAGCAATCTAAGCGTAGGATTGTAGATCCTTATGGGATTGTTTTTTGGAATAGTAATTGGTATGTCATTGCATTTTGTCATCTAAGGAATGAAATCCGTAGTTTTAGAGTAGGGCGAATTATTAGTATTAACCAAACAGAAATTAAATTCAATCGACCACAATTATTTTCGGCGAGTGAATTTTTTATGAAAAGCCTATTCCCAGAAGTAGAAGATAAGCAAGGACTTATACCTTTAATTGTAGGTGGTAAGACAAGTGCGTTAGATGACTTATGCCAGCATTGGTTTTTAGGACATCATTTCAAAGAACGAACTTCAAAAAAAGCAATATTTCTACTAGAAGAAGAAGCATTACATACGTATGTACCATTTTTACTTTTACCCTTTGGCAAATCTATTGAAGTTATTGAACCAATAAGTTTGAAGCAAAAGATTATAGAAGTTCTATATGAGCTAATTAATTATTATCAAGTTGAAATCTTTACTGACGGAAGATGTCAGTAAAGATTTTTTATAATAGGATATATCGATTAATTACAAAAGCACAGTGGTGAAATGTCAACCAGAAAAAACATTAAAATTGGAAA
>NZ_JPVQ01000106.1 GCF_000772965.1 Ureibacillus massiliensis 4400831 = CIP 108448 = CCUG 49529
GTTTTAGAACCCTTGATACCGTAGGTATCAGAATTATGAAATTAACTCATTTATATAATATATTGAATATTACAACCAGATTAGAAGAATAAGGGGTGTTTGAATGATTGAGAATATTGTCAATTGGCTAAATGGCATATTATGGGGACCCGTAATGATTTACGGAATTTTAGTGGTAGGTTTATTTTTTACCTTCCTAACGAAATTTGTTCAAATTAGAAGAATAAAGGATATGTTTTCTCTAATGTTCAAGGGGGAAAAATCTGAAGCAGGTGTCACTTCCTTTCAAGCATTGACTTTGGCATTATCGGGTCGTGTAGGGACCGGTAATATTGTTGGTACTGCATCTGCTATAGCTTTTGGAGGGCCTGGAGCGATATTTTGGATGTGGGTAACTGCATTTGTCGGTGCATCTACAGCATACATAGAGTCCACTTTAGCTCAAATATATAAAGTGAAGAAAAATGGTGTCTATCGAGGCGGCCCTGCCTACTATATTGAAAAAGGTACAGGGCAGCGTTGGTTTGGGGTCATTTTTGCTCTAGCAGCAATTTTAGCTGTTGCGGTTTTAATGCCTGGTGTTCAATCTAATGCAATATCGGATGCGGTTGATAATGCGTTTAATATTGAACCATGGATTACTGGACTAATTGTTGTAGTGATTCTTGCGTTTATTATTATTGGTGGAGTTAAACGTATTGCCAATGCAGCTCAATTGATTGTTCCTTTTATGGCTATTGCATATGTATTATTAGCATTCGTCGTAATCATTATGAATATTTCTGAAGTACCTGCTGTATTTTCACTTATTATTAATAGTGCATTTACTCTGGACGCAACATTTGGTGGGATGATTGGTGCTGCCATTTCATGGGGTGTAAAACGCGCAATTTATTCTAATGAAGCTGGTCAAGGGACTGGCCCTCATGCTGCAGCTGCTGCAGAAGTATCTCACCCAGCTAAACAAGGTTTAGTACAAACCGCTTCAGTATATATTGATACATTAATTGTTTGTACTGCCACAGCTTTAATGATTTTATTTATGGGAACGTATAATGTAAATGTAGATAGTGAGGCTGGTAAATCAATTGTTCAAAATGTAGAAGGTCAAACTTATACTGAATTTACACAGCTTGCTGTAAATGAAGCTTTCACAGCTTTCAATAATTTTGGCTCTGGATTTGTAGCGATAGCATTATTTTTCTTTGCTTTTACAACAATTATGGCTTATTACTATATCGCAGAAACGAATGTCGCCTATTTATTCTCCGGTAAAACGGAAGGAATTATTACACGTATTTTACAAGTAGTACTTATCGTTTCTACTTTCTTCGGTGCAGTTCGTACTTCAGAGCTTGCTTGGAAATTTGGTGACTTAGGGCTTGGTTTAATGGTTTGGGTAAATGTCATTGCTATATTAATATTGATGAAGCCAGCGCTTGTGGCCTTGAAGGATTACGAAGCACAAAGAAAAGAAGGAAAAGACCCTGTATTTGACCCAAAGAAACTTGGCATAAAGAATGCAGAATTCTGGGAAACATATAACGACGAAAATTCTAAAAAATAAAAAGAAAGCATTGCGAGCGTATCGCAATGCTTTTTACTTGTGTGCCAGGCATGGCAACTATCTAGGTGGTGAAAGTCCACTGTGG
>NZ_JPVQ01000107.1 GCF_000772965.1 Ureibacillus massiliensis 4400831 = CIP 108448 = CCUG 49529
TTTTTTATTGTTAAGGAAATTATAAAATTTCGCTTTGTGGATAACTTTTTTGTAAAATAATGTTATAAGGAGGCTGTTGGATGTGCAATTCGATCATCGTGGAGTTATTAAAAAAATCTTAAAAGACCATTTCGATGGGTTTTGGGAATTTCACCAAAATCGATTTCCATCAGCCTATCGACAAGATATTAAAGAAACTGTTCTAAAAGCTATGCGTTGTGGTTCTCCTGATTTTGGCCATATTCGTTATGAATGTCTAGGGTGTCCTGGTGAGACAAGGCCTGTATTTATCTACTTCTCTTGTAAAAGTCGATTTTGTAATAAATGTGGGAAGAAGTACACAGATGATTGGTCGGATAAACAACAAGAGCTTATTTTTAATGTTCCCCATCGTCACATGGTATTTACAATTCCAGAAGAAATCCGACAAGTATTTTTTGAAGATCGTAAAAAGTTAAACGAGTTAAGTCAGTTAGTTGCGGAAGTCTTTGAGTTTTATTTTCAAAGACGTAATAAAAAATTAAACCTAACGCCGGGTATCATTACGGTTATTCATACATTCGGACGAGATTTAAAGTTTAATCCACATATTCATGTTTTAGTAACGGAGGGCGCAATGGATTCCCGACGGGAATGGCATCCTTTAGAATACATATCTTATGAATATCTTCGTAAATCTTGGCAGAAGATTGTCATGGACTCTATGAAAAAGTGGTTTCCAGATAATCTAAACGTGAAGGCGCTCATTGATGACTTATATAGACGTTATCCCAAAGGGTTTTATGTAAATGCCGAGAAAAAGATGAAAAATGCAAAAGGAGCAGCGAAATATATTGGTCGTTATTTAGCACGTCCTGCAATTGCAGAATATCGTGTTCTAGCCTATGATCGAGAGCACGTCACATTTTGGTATGAAGATCATCGGTCAGGAAAGAAAGAGGTTGTAAAACAATCGGTTTATCGTTTTCTTTATAATTTAATACAACATATCCCACCCAAGCATTTTAGAATGGTCGGTCGATTTGGATTATACAGTAGAAGAAGTTACGAAAAAGCGAGTCAGGCAATGAATTTATATGAGTTTGTTCGGACAAAACAACTCTCTTTATGTCTTGAGAGAATACCAAAGAAAAAGTCCTATCGCCAACGGCTGATTGAGGCTTTCGAGAAGGATCCGTTTTGGTGTGAACATTGCCATCGGAAGATGGATTTAGTAGAAGTATGGCATACGGATTACGGACTCTTATATCATTATATGCAAGATGCGAAGACCATTTATAAAACGTAAAGGAGAGGATTGAATGAAGAAGAAAAAAAGTGAAGAAGTGCAAGTAGACCCACTAGCTTGGTTAGAAGGTGATGATCCATTTGGATTAAATGATCCAATCGAGCTGGTTAATTTCGTATGCACAGAATGTAAAAAAAATGATGAAGTACCAGCTTATATCATTGGAGAATTCATGGTGGATAAGAAACCAGGAGAACCAGTTACATTAGAGTGTCCGTATTGTAACGGTGAAATGTTTGAAGCGAAAGATGACCCAAGCGAATAATTATGCTTGGGTCGTGCAAAAGACGCGTTAGCGTTTTTGTTC
>NZ_JPVQ01000108.1 GCF_000772965.1 Ureibacillus massiliensis 4400831 = CIP 108448 = CCUG 49529
TAAGAAAAACCGGGCGAAAACCATGCCCGGTCCTTTTAGGTTCATTTCATATCCGATAGTCTGTACTCAATCCCATGTATTCCTTTATAGTATTCCGGATACATTTGAGCACCACACTTCTCACATGAAAACATAGGCGGTACACTTGGATCTCCTTCATCCATTCGATCAAATTCTCTTACAACTGCGTATGGAATCTTTTCTTTTGCATCACAAAGCAGGCATACATACGTGATGGGTGCCTTTGGTTTGGATGGAGTTGATTTCTTTTTCTTTTTGCGTGGTTTGCTGACTGGAGAAATAGTGTATCATCCTTTCTAAATATGCTTTTGTGGTCTTACATAAGGCGACCTTTATGGTCAGTTTACCATTTTCTTTACAGACTTCCCCCTTATATTCATAATACGATTCACAATGTGGGCAAATTATTGGATCTTTTTGACCACTTGCTACGATGCGTTCTCTCCACGTCTTACGACGTAGTGTTTTCTTAATTGATAGAATCCACTTTCTTGAAGTTGCTTGCCATGCAGCTAATACTTTTTTACACAGATTTTTAATGCGACGACTATACATGCCATAATGACGAATTGTTTTGAACTGCTCGTCTGGAATATGACGAATTAAACGGGCGATAAATTCTTCTACTGTAACACTTTCTGTTTTTTCTACACCGTCTGTTTTATCGACATATTTAAATGTCACCATTTGACCATCATATGCCTCGATCCGATTGAGTCCAATCGCAGGTCGACGAATATAACGACCAATATAGCGTAATTGTTCTTTTACATTCCCCTTCTGTTTTGGGGCATGCACATAGAAGCCTTTCCCATTTTTCGAAAAAGCCTTTTGTAGTCTTGGTTGAATTCGTTTCTTTTCCTGTTCTGTTACACCTCTTCGTATCAACTTTAATACAACTGTCTGCCATTGTTTTCTTAACATTTCAAAGGGTAAGAAATCATAACCCTTCCATTCACCTTTTTTCGTCATTCCACCCATTGTCACAAGTATGTGTACATGTGGATTAAAATTCACTTTTGAGCCAAATGTATGTAATCCTGCAATAATGCCAGGAGTCACTTTTGCTTTCTTTTGAAAGAATTCGATTAGTATACGAGCAGCTTCATCCATAAAATCCTTTAATAAATGGCGATGCAGTAGAAATATATCTCGAAGTCCTTCATCTATTGTAAAAATCACATGTCTATGGTTTACCTGGAGTACATCTTCGGCTAACAGCCGACTCCATTCTTCACTTTCACCAACAGAACAAGTTGTACAAAAACGACCTTTACAACGGTATGGTACACGTCGAACATCATGACAACCTTCACAGACGAATAACTTAAATCCATTCTCAGGATTGCCACAGCCTCTAAATTTCTCCACTTCCTTTATTACAATTGGTCGTATTCTTGTTCCGTATTTTTCTTTAAATCTATTCCAATGTTTATGTTTATCAAAGAAGATCTGTTTCAGTATGTTTAGTTCCATAAATTGAAAATACCACAGTCCTGGGGACTGTGGTTGTGACAAATTTTATACTTTCTTATCTTTT
>NZ_JPVQ01000110.1 GCF_000772965.1 Ureibacillus massiliensis 4400831 = CIP 108448 = CCUG 49529
GGTACTGTCAATATTTTTGTGTAAATGACTTTTCAACTTCTCAAGGTAGATGATCACCTTCGTATTCAAATAGATTTGTTCGAAGTGTTGATTTGGGTGTCTAGGAAAGGGCTAGCCCTTTCCTAGACACCCAAATTTCGCGCTGGCACGTCCCGGTTAGTTTGTCGGTTCATGTAGCTGCTCAAACATCTCTTCCAACTCTGCACGTGCCTGATTGAAGCCGATGTGACAGCGTGAGGCGAAACGTTGATTGTAGTCCTCGAACTGCGTCACTAAAAAACGTTCCAGTGATTCTTCGTTCGGAAACTGTTCCTTGCGCTTTGTATATTTTTTGATTTGCTTATTGAACGACTCAATTAAATTGGTCGAGTAGATGCTTCGCCAAATTGCTTTTGGAAACTGATAAAACGTCAGTAAATACGGGTTATTTAGTAAGCCTTGTGTAACTTTTTTGTACGATTTGCTCCATTTCTCGCAGAACTGCCCAAGTGCTAGCTCAGCTGCTTCGGCGTCCTTTGCCTGGTGAATCATTTTAAAATCTTCGCAGACTTCCTTGCGATCCTCTACGCGTACTTTATGCATAATATTGCGACCGACATGAACTAAACAGACTTGATATTTTGCTTTTGGAAACACAGTGAAAACAGCGTCTGCCATGCCTTTTAAGCCGTCTGATACGAATAATAAGACGTCTTCTACACCACGGTCTTTCAGCTCTTCTAGTAGCTCTTGCCAGTTGTAAGCAGACTCTGTTGGGGCAATCGTATAAGCGAGTACCTCTTTAGAGCCGTCTTCGCGAATACCAACAGCGATATAGACAGCTTCTTTGGACACCGTATCACGACGCACGGCAATATACGTCGCATCTAAATACACGCATACGTAACGATTATGCAACGAACGGTTGTTAAATGCATCGACTGTTTCTGAAACCGCTTTTGTCATATTCGAAATCGTTTGAGGCGTATAGTGATGGCCGTACATTTTTTCGATTAACTGGGCAATTTCAGCCATCGTAATGCCTTTTTTAAACAGGTGAATCACCGTATCTTCAAGCGTATCATTCGAACGCTTATACGGAGCCACGGTCTGTTGTTTGAACTCACCATTGCGATCACGTGGAATTTGAATGGCTAAATCGCCGTACTCTGTGTGAAGCGTACGCGAATAAGACCCATTGCGTGAGTTGCCTGAATTAAAGCCAATACGGTCATATTTTTCATAATCTAGAAATTCCGTTAACTCTGTCACAAGTAGCGAGTTGATCGCCATTTCCAAGTGCGAACGAAAAACCTCGGTAATATCTTGTTTTTTTACTAGTGCATCGATAATTTCTGTTGTAAACTGATTCATAGGGAAGACCTCTTTTCTAGGATTGGTTGTGGTGACTTAATTCTACCAAGAGAAGGTCTTCCTTTTTACATGGAAATTTTCATTTACACAAAATATTTTATACTCTC
>NZ_JPVQ01000111.1 GCF_000772965.1 Ureibacillus massiliensis 4400831 = CIP 108448 = CCUG 49529
CACTAGCGTCGCATTAAAATAATTCAAAGCCCTTTATAAATCTGAATTTTCTGCAATATTATTCATGCACAAAAAAATCCTTTATAATGGTTGGGTGGTAGTAAACCATCCAAATCCAAAATAAAGGACATACGCATGGATAAGTTTACACGAAAAACATCATTTGAACAATGGCTTTCACCGATTTCCTCCACAAAACTAGAGGAACTTGTGGAAGCCTATCAATTAAATTACTATACAAAGAAGCTGTACATTGCTTCATTCTTGAAATTACTCGTATTCGCACAACTCAACGAAACCGAAAGTCTACGTGCGGTTAGTGATACGTTATTCTCGGATGACCTACAAAAAGCAACCGAACTAGAATCAATTAGCTTTTCGCAACTGGGACGCCGGCTAAATCAAGTGCCGACAGAGGTGTTCCAGCAGGTGTTTCTAGATTTAGTCGCGCAAATTCATAAGAAAACGCATTTTGAAAAGCGACGGAAAATGACAACACCACTGAAAATCATCGACTCAAGTACGTTACCATTGAACCTGAACAATCATAAATGGGCTGAATTCCGCAAAACAAAATCAGGCATTAAGCTCCATTTACGTCTTGTTTACTTAGAAAAGGGCTGTTCATACCCGGATAAAGCGGTGTTAACGAATGCGATTGAACATGATCGAGGTCAGCTAGAAGTACTTGTTGACGACAAAGAGTGCATGTATGTTTTTGACCGTGGTTACTTGGATTACAAGCAATTTGACCGTATGACAGACGACGGGTATTTCTTTGTCTCACGCTTACGAAAAAACGCCGTTACACATCAAATCGAGAAATTTCACCTTCCAAAAAATTCAACTGTCTTATCAGATGAAATGATTTCTTTGGGCACAGCACAAAGTCGGGCTGGTAATGAGTTTCGACTACTGAAAGTGATGGATTCAAAAGGGAATGAGCTGCACCTCATCACGAATCGTTTCGACTTAAATGCGGATGAACTCGCTGAACTGTACAAATCACGCTGGGCAATCGAGCTGTTTTTCAAGTGGATGAAACAACACTTGAACATCAAAAAGTTCTACGGACAAAGCGAACAAGCTGTCCATAATCAAGTGTACATCGCGATGATTGTCTACTGTTTAAACGTACTGGCTCAGTTGGGTACAAACAGTTCACGGACGTACTTACAAATTAGTCGGTTGTTAAAAGCAGCACCGTGGAAATCCGCACACATTTGGATTCGAAAAATAGCAGGAAGAGCTGTCCCGTAAAGGTTTAACCGTCTCTGTCGCCCTCGCCAAAGGTTATAGTAAAAAAATGGATGATTACTACCTCTGTTCGCGTGTCTTCGTTTTTCTTCTCAAACGGAAAAATAATAAAACAGAAAATTCAGTCAATATTTATGCGACGTTAGTG
>NZ_JPVQ01000113.1 GCF_000772965.1 Ureibacillus massiliensis 4400831 = CIP 108448 = CCUG 49529
TGAAAATCTCTACAGTCCAAAGTGTGGTGCACCTGCGGCGTATTTGTATGCCAATAATGGCGCGAATGGTCAATATCTTTGTAAGGCATGTGATTGCTTATTTAATCAACAAAATCGATACAAGAAAGAAGTTATTTTTCGTTGCCCTCACTGTATGAAGGCGTTAGAAAAAGTTAAGGAACGAAAAGACTTTCACGTCTGGAAGTGTAAATATAATCAGTGTTCTTTTTATCTATCCAATATCGATAGAATGAGTAAGGAAGAAAAAGCTCGGTTTAAACATGATCCACAAGCGTTTAAAATCCGCTATATTTACCGTGAATTTTTGTTTGACTATCAACCTTTATCTCCATTATCACCAGTGAAACCACGAGTAGATTTATCGAGAATTCAAGTGTCACAGCACACCCTAGGGTTGATATTGACTTACCACATTAACTATGGGCTTTCAGCCCGTAGAACAGCTGCATTGATGCATGATATACATAACATTTCTATTTCACACCAAACGATTCTAAACTACGTAAATAGTGTATCTATCTTGATGAAACCGTTCGTTGATCGTTATCCTTATGAACTATCGGATCAGTTTTGTGGCGACGAGACCTATATTCGTGTGAATGGGAAATGGCATTATTTATTCTTTTTCTTTGATGCGGCAAAAAAGGTGATTCTGTCTTATCGTGTTTCACAAAATCGCGATACATTGTCTGCGATTAAAGCAATTGATGATGTATTACAAAAGTTTAAGGAGATCCCTCAGGATCTAAATATAATCGTAGACGGCAATCCCATATACTTATTAGCCCAACACTACTTCGCACGACATGAAATTTGGTTTGATGTGACACAAGTAATCGGCTTAACAAACGAAGATCCTGTATCAGCAGACTATCGTTGGTTGAAACAAATAATTGAACGCCTAAATCGAACGTTTAAAGGGCACTACCGTGCCACGACGGGTTTTGGATCCGAAACGGGATCAGTTTCGTTTGTGACAATGTTTGTGGCCTATTTCAATTTCCTTCGACCACATGCAAAGCTAGAAAACCGTGTGCCAGTCATGATTCCAGCACTGGAAAAGATGCCACATATGCCTGCACGTTGGACAAAACTGATTGAACTTGCCCAACAAGAGCTAACTGCATAACCGCCTGCTTTTTTTAGCAGAGCCCTCAAACAACAGCATACAAGA